>JADBXZ010000119.1 GCA_020403265.1 Bacteroidota bacterium | reverse complement strand
AATCCGACACTTTGTACACTAATTGAAATTGCTAAAAACTTAAAAGTATCTAAACAAGAATTTTTTAACTTTTAAACTGTTTAACATAACCACACTAGCCCAATTTTAAATGCAACAGAAAAGGAAAATTTATACAGGTGCGATTACTTAGGAGGTAATAAATAAAACAATTTTATAAATAGAATGCAACAAGAAATCTTTTTTGAGCCTTACAAACGACCTTTCTAAACAACCACGTTACACCCCTTTAAACGAGAATGATAGAGGGGGTACAATAATTGCAAAATTCATCTTTATTAAATACTTTTAACAACGTGAAAGTTTTGGTTTTAGATAATTACGATAGTTTTACTTATAACCTGGTCCATCTTTTAGAAAAAGTAAATAACCAAATTGAAGTAGATGTGTTTAAAAACAATGCCATTTCACTTTCAGCGATCAATCAATACAACAGCATCGTGCTTTCACCCGGTCCTGGCCTGCCAAAAGATGCCGGCATTATGCCTGAGCTTTTAAAAGCTTATGCACAGCAAAAAAAGATTTTTGGGGTTTGCCTTGGCTTGCAAGCCATTGCAGAGCACTACAATTGCCAGCTAAAAAATCTGCCACAGGTTTTTCATGGTTTGGCAACACCAATTGAAGTAGATAACAATAATTTTTTGTTTGCAAACTGTCCTGCACGTTTTAACGTTGGTCGTTATCACTCCTGGGCGGTGGATGAAACCGATTTAAATGAATCATTAAACATCACTGCCAAAGACGATGCCGGCATTATTATGGCATTGCAACATCAAACTGAAAAGGTATGCGGTGTGCAGTTTCATCCGGAATCTATTTTATCGGAATTTGGGGAGCAAATTATTAGAAACTGGTTGTTGTCCTAAAGCCTTATAATCAATTAAAAATTAATACCCCTAAATTGAAAACTGTCATTCTGAGCGTAGTCGAAGAATGATTTTTTGTACTTTTCTACTTCGCGCAATTTGACATTAGTTTTAACCCAGATTATGCGTTAGAAATTCTACTGCACCTTGAAACTGCTTCAATCTCAAGCGTTTCCTCGATTTTATTTCTTGAAATGATTATTACCATTCCTTCGTCATAAAATCTTGCGGGAACGCTTGAGATTATTGCATTTTCAAGTTTCGTAACGAATCCTATTGCATAATCTGGGTTTAAATTTTATATGTTTCGTTCCAACTTTTTCTTGATAGGGGCCGCAGGAGCCGGCCAGTGCTGTGGTTGTCAAAAATCAAATCTTCATAAAATTTTATTGTTCCTGAATCTCTAACCAACGTAAGCTTTTTTCATCCAATAGCGCATTAACTTTTTCAAACTCTGCGGTGAGTTGTTGTATACGCTCAAATTCATTTGTGGAAGTAAGCGCTGCTTCGATTTCCTTTTTTTTTGCTTCCAATTGAGGTATCTCTTTTTCCAAATCGTCTAATTCCTTTTGCAATTTGTAAGATCGCTTTTTTTGTGAATTGTTTGTTTCCGGTTGCAATAAAACTTCCTCCTTTTTCTCAGCTATTGCAGCTTGCAATTTACTTTCTTCAGCTTTCTGAACAGCCTGTTGCTCTTGCTTCCAAATGCGGTATTCCGTATAAGTACCCGGGTAATCTTTTATTTCGCCATTGCCCTCAAATGCAAACACATGGTCCACCAAACGATCCATAAAATAACGGTCGTGGCTAACAATTAACACACAGCCTTTAAACTCGTCCAAAAATTCTTCTAACGTTTGCAAGGTTACAATATCCAAATCATTGGTAGGCTCATCTAAAATTAAAAAGTTAGGATTCTTAACTAAAACGGTTAATAAATACAATCTTCTTTTCTCACCTCCACTTAACTTGCTCACGTAACTGTATTGCACATCAGGCGGAAAGTTAAAGCGTGTAAGCAACGCGGAGGCAGATAAACTGGTGCCGTTTGCCAATGGAATAAATTCAGCAATGTCTTTCACCACTTCAATAATGCGTTTATCCTCCGCCAATTGCATACCGGTTTGCGAGTAATAGCCAAACACCACTGTGTCACCAATTTGTACTTTACCCGAGTCGGGCTGAAGCTCGTTTAAAATTATTTTTAATAAGGTAGATTTGCCCATGCCGTTTTTACCAACTACACCAATCTTTTCGCCGTTCATAAACGTGTAGGTAAATGGATTTAAAATCACCTTGTTGCCAAACGCCTTGCTAACTTTTATCAGCTCAACTATTTTACTACCCAGTCGTTCCATTTTCACACTGAGTTCAATTTTTTTGTCAACGCGTTTTTGCTTGGCTTTTTCTTCTATATCATAAAAAGCATCTACCCTGCTTTTACTTTTAGTGGTACGTGCTTTAGGCATTTTACGTACCCACTCCAATTCACGTTTGTATAAGTTTTTGGCTTTATCTATCTCAGCGGCTTTAATCGCTTCGCGTTCGGCTTTTTTAGTCAGGTAATATTCGAAGTTACCTTTGTATTCTACAATCTCTCCTCGCTCTAATTCAATAATGCTGTTACAAACTTCATCTAAAAAATAACGGTCATGTGTAACCAACAGCAAACTTAAAGAAGCGTTTTGCAAATAATGTTCCAACCATTCAATCATGTCTATATCCAAATGATTGGTAGGTTCATCCATAATTACCAAATCAGGTTTATTGATTAAAACCAATGCCAGTGCCACGCGCTTTTGTTGACCCCCACTAAGTGTATGGATGGTTTGACTTAAATCATTTAACTCTAACCGCGATAATATTTCTTTTAAATTAGTTTCATACTCCCAGGCATTTAACTCATTCATTTGATTGAGGGCTTCATCCATTAACTGAGCAGATTTATCTCCCGGCTCATCAACAGATAACTGAACCGCATGCTCATAGGCCTTAATACATTTTACGTATGGGTTATCTGCATTCTCTATTAATTGTTGTATGGTTTGCTGCTGATCGAGTGAAAAGTTTTGATCCAAAAAAGCCACCGAAATATTTTTTCTAAAAACCACTTCGCCTTCATCGGCAATTTCAATCCCTTTTAAAATTTTAAACAAGGTGGTTTTACCGCTTCCGTTTTTTGCAACAAGGGCTACTTTATCGCCATAGTTTACACCGAAATTAATTTTATTAAACAGCACCTTGGTGCCGTATGATTTAGAAAGTTGGTTAACGGAAAGTAAATTCATAAGAAAGCGTAAATTTACTGGTTTTAAGACATTAATTGAGTAATTTGATTATTGTAAATCAATTATCTACAAAACATAGCAAGCCCCTGCTATTTTTTAAGTTAATTTTAGGGTATGAATAGTAACCTCAATGCAGACGAAAGTCAATTAAGCAACAGCGATAAGGACGTGGAAAAAGCCTTACGTCCGGTTATGTTTGATGATTTTAGCGGGCAGGAAAGTGTAGTTGAAAACCTACAGGTGTTTGTAGCAGCCGCTAAGCAGCGTGGTGAGGCACTTGATCATGTATTGTTGCATGGCCCTCCGGGACTTGGTAAAACAACCTTGGCACACATCATTTCAAATGATTTAGGCGTTAATTTAAAAGTAACAAGTGGCCCGGTATTGGATAAACCCGGCGATTTAGCCGGATTACTGACCAATTTAGAGCCTTTTGATGTTTTATTTATTGATGAAATTCATCGTTTGAGCCCAATCGTGGAAGAGTATTTGTACTCTGCCATGGAAGATTATAAAATTGATATTATGATTGACAGTGGGCCGAATGCGAGAACGGTTCAAATTAAATTAAACCCGTTTACCTTGGTTGGCGCCACTACCCGAAGCGGGTTACTAACCTCGCCATTACGCGCCAGATTTGGTATCACCAGCAGATTAAATTATTATAACAGTAAGGTGCTAACCAACATTATACAACGCAGCTCAGATATCTTACAGGTACCAATCAGTGAAGAAGCAGCCTACGAAATTGCCCGAAGAAGCAGGGGAACACCACGTATAGCCAATGCCTTGTTAAGACGTGTGAGAGATTTTGCACAAATTAAAGGTAGCGGTAAAATTGACATTGAAATGGCAACTTACTCTTTAAAAGCTTTAAACGTAGATAAAAACGGCTTAGATGAAATGGATCACCGCATTTTAAGTTGTATTATAGATAAATTTAAAGGGGGACCCGTTGGTATTAACACCATTAGCACAGCAGTTGGAGAAGAAGCCGGCACCATTGAAGAGGTATATGAACCCTTTTTAGTGCAGGAAGGTTATTTAACCAGAACGCCAAGAGGGCGTGAAGTAACAGAACTAGCCTACAAACATTTAGGTAAAAGCATTTGGAAACAAGGCGGCGGTTTGTTTGATGTTTGATGGTAGACAAAAAATTTGTGTAGTCAACAATTTCTGTTTTAAGATAATTTTTACAATTACGAATACATATGGTTCGAATATTTAACTTAAAAACTAATAAATCGATTGAAATTGATGAAACTCTCCCAGAGGTCGGTTTCGAACCAAATGATTGGCAAGAATTGCCTCACGTTATAATAAAACTACCTGAGGTTCATTTTGCCAACCATTGCAAAACTTGTGAAGATTGTAACTCTTTATTGAATGCTTTTGGAACAGAATGTTCGGATTGGCAGATTGAGTATTTAGGGAAAATAAAACGATTAAATTTGAAAACATTAAATCCGTCATTCTCTGCGAATAAGCTCAATTTTATAATTTCTAATTATTTTTCCGGAACAATACTTAAACTTAACATCGATACTGACACTGTTGATTCTCTGAAAAAAGAATTAATATCAAAAGAAGAAATAGAAGATTATGAAAGTTGTAAAAAAATAGTTGACAAAATAAAAGCTATAACTGGTGCATCCTAAAGATAGAAGCACCTTGAGTGTACCAAAGCCTGCTCGCTGTTATTCAGTATTTCTAATAAAGCATTTGAGTATGTTAATACAAGACTGAGATGATAAGAAATAATAATACAAAGAAGTTAATTGGTCATCTTATTAAAAACTAATTCTTTTAGTACCTTCGTTCAGCATTAAAAAATTACGTATCCCTAAAAACGCATTCCTTATGCAACTTATTGAACCCAAAAATAAATTATTTATAAATCCAATTATATTTCTTCACAATTCGTTAAACTTGTCTAAGTTTGCCCGTATACCCGTGTTTTGTTCTTTGATATTGATTAGATCACAAATGGCTTCTGCCCAAACAAGCACAAATTCAATCAGCAAACAAAGTTTATTTTATGAATTAAATGCTGATAGTTTAACAGTATATGAATGCCGTGTTGTAGAGGCAACTCAAGAATTAACAACTTCGGATGGAAACAAAATAAAAACGGATTCACAAAAAATAACCATTACCAACAAATACCATATAAAATGTATTGATAACACTTACCACATTCGTATATACACGGCAGGTCTTACTCCATTTCCGAACCGGAAATTTTCGGGACTAAAAATCAGAGAAAAAAAATACTGGAATTTCCATCAAGATACCAGCTTTGTGTTATCACCCAAACAACTGGCTATATTTTTGGTTGCTGAAGATAAAGGCAAAGAAGCCAATGAATATGATTACGCCATAACAAAGCACACACGCTACCAGATAATCTTCAAGCGTCGAAAGAATTTTAAACAGTTAGTATTTGATCAGTCGCTGAACCTTAAACAGCGCATTCTGAATGTAAATTTAAAGTAAACTTTATAAAAGGTTTGTTATCGTGTTAAAATTTATGTAGCTTAGAGGTAAGATATTATTTTAACATGAAAAAAAACATATACCTTCTACTTAGTATTCTATCACTAACTGCCATTGGTAAAAACGGGATAAAAGTCCTTGAAAACACTGGCACTTCGGTAACCTTGGAATACACCTTTAGCGGCTTTCAGCAGCAATTGATTCAAATAAATAATCTTTCATATGCAAAAATTTATGCTGATGATTGCGTGCCTGTGTTAGATAAAGGGTACCCGCAAATATTAAGAAACACAGCACCAATTGCAATTCCCTTTAACTGTATTGCTAAATTAGAAATTTTAGCCGTTGAACACAATCCCATTCAAGTACTTGATGTTGCACCCTCAAAAGGCAGCTTAACAAGAAATATCAACCCCGATGATGTGCCATACACATTTGGTAAAGTTTATCAAGTAAATGCATTTTATCCGAGCGTGAATGCTGAATTACAATCTGCTTACCAACTAAGGCATCAGCAAGGAATCAATGTTAGTATTTATCCGGTGCAAGTTAACCCTGTAACGCACCAACTAAAATCAATTAAAAAAATACGCATCAAAGTATATTTTGAAAACATCAAAGGAGCAAAGATGGCTTTGAAGCAACCTGCTTACACCTCAAGTGAAGAACAAGTGATATTTGAAAATCGTTTCATTAATCTAACTACGAATTTAAATGCCAAATCAGCTTCCTACACTCCTGTTAATGAATTTGGAAGTTTGTTAATTATTTCTCACCCAACATTTACCAATGCGATGATTCCATTTGTGGATTGGAAAACACAAAAAGGTATTAAAACAATCATGGTAACCACCGCTGCCACAGGCACCACCGATGTTTCTATTAAAACTTACATTGACAATTATTATGCAACTAACAGTGATTTACTATATGTACTAATTGTTGGAGACCACGAGCAGGTAAGAGCATTTAATGCCGGAACTGCCGGAAGTGAAACAAAATGGAGTGACACTAAATATGGCCTAATAAGCGGTAACGATTGGTATCCGGAGGTAATGGTTGGTCGCTTTTCAGGACAAACTGTTGCAGAAATCACCACACAGGTAAATAGAACATTAGAATATGAGAAAACACCAAGCATCGGAAACTGGTGGGGCAAAGGAATTGGCATTGGTTCAAACGAAGGTTATGGAATTGGTGACGATGGTGAACCAGACTGGATGCACATTCGTAACATTGGCAATAAACTCATTTCAGGGGCAGGATATAATTATTATCATGAGTTTTATGATAGCACACACGGAGGAAATGACGCCCCGGGTGACCCTACAGCAACTATGGTAAGCGCTGCCGTAAATAGCGGTGCAGGCATCTTTTTATATGCCGGCCATGGCTCTCAAAACTCCTGTGCCACCAGTAATTATGGTATTTCACAAATTAATTCAGCTACCAACTATGGTAAATACCCTTTTAGTTTGCAAGTTGCCTGTAATAACGGAACCTTTATTGGCGGCACCTGTTTCTCTGAAGCATTTGTGAGAGCAAGCGGTAGTGGCACGCTAGGCCCGAAAGGTGCCATCGCTTCTTGCGGCTCCTCTATTTTAATGGCTTGGGCTGAACCAATGCAAACACAAGATGAAATTGGTGATATTATTTCTAACCAATATAGTAATAATAAAAAATACACACTTGGCGGCTTATTTTATTGCGGACAAATGAGCATGTTAGATAAATATCCAACAAATACAGGTAAAGAAGTGATGGAAACGTGGGTGATGTTTGGCGATCCAAGTTGTTGTTTCAGGTCGGCTCAACCAATTAACATAACAGCTACACATGCCAATTGCATTGATGCCTCTTCAACAACTTTTAGCCTGTCTGCAGGAAATAATGGCTCCGCTTTTGCTGCTCTGAGCCAAAACAATGTCTTACTTGGTGCCAGTCAGGTTAATTCAGGAAGCGCTATCATTAATTTTACACAAACACTTAACCCTGCGCAACCGGTTTTATTAACCATTACCGATTATAATTCGGTAGCCTACACCCAAACTTTAAGTGTATGTATGGTAGCCACCGGTATTCCAAATAAGGGAAGTAACGACTATTTATTAGTTCAAAGTTTAATAGATGATGGCTGTCAACTTACCTTCAAAGCACCAGGAAATAAAACCTTCACTTATGAAGTATCCGATTTACAAGGCAAACTTATAGCAAGTAAATTGGTTTCAACAGAAGATAAAACTTATACGATTGATACTAAACAATTGAATAAAGGTTTTTATTTACTTTCGGTTAGAAACGAAACTAACTCAGAAACCTACAACGTTAAATTGGTAAAACCTTGATTAAAGGATTGACATAGTTGTTAAAGACTATCAACAATTCCATTTTGCAGGGCAAATCGGATAAGTCCTACTATACTTTTAATCTCCAGTTTTTGTACAATGTTTTTACGATGTACATCTACGGTAGCTTTACTAATAAATAATTTTTCTGCTATTTCAACGCTGGAGAACTCCTGACAAATTAATTTTATGATCTCCAGTTCACGTTTAGAAAGCTCTGCAGCGGCTGTTGACTTTGATTTCTCGCGTTTTAACTCATCCTTTAAAATACTTACGATTTCATTTGAGTAATGCGTTCCATCATTCATTACATGCCTAACAACTGATATTATCTCTGCTGCATCTTCATTTTTCATCAAATAACCATCAGCTTCAACGTCAATAATGGCTTTTACAAATTCAGGATCTTTATAAAGCGTTAGAGCAATAATTTTGAGTTCAGGGTATTTCTGTTTGGTATAGCGGGCCAATTCCAAACCATTCAATTCAGGCATTTTAATGTCTGTAATTAATAAATCAATGGTGTTTTCTTTAAGTTTTTCAATTGCTTCAAGTCCATTTTTAGCTGTAGCAACAACTATTAAGTCATCTTCGGCCTCCAACATAAATCTGAGGCCATTTAAAACCAATTCATGATCGTCTACGAGTAATATTTTTGTTTTAATCATTTGTTAAGTTGTTTAAAGGAATCGTTATAATAGTTTCGCAACCCTTATTTAAACCAGTATGAATCATAATACTACCACCCAAGCTTCTCACCCGCGAATTAATGCTCTTAATCCCAATTCCTGGCTTATGGCTGAGACTTGAGTCAAAACCAATCCCATTATCCGTTACAGTCAATTTTAGTTCATCTGCCGAATAATTCAGTTTAACTAAACAGGTTGTAGCCATGGCGTGTTTTGTTACATTGTTTAGCAACTCCTGAATTATACGATAAATTTGAATTTCAATTAGCAAGGGTAGTTTCAAAAACGGATCGCTTAACTCAAGACTAAAATTTAACGAAGAAGTATTTTGGTTTAATTTATTAAGAAGGCTTTTAAGTGCTTTAGCCAAACCAAGTTCAGTTAAAACATCCGGCATCATGTTGTGCGCAATTGTTCGTGTTTCGTTAATTAAGTGATTAATATCAACTTGTATTTCTTTTTTTCGATTAATATCCTCTGTTTTATCTGTTTGTAAAGCAGCCAAATTAATCCCTAGCGTTACTAGGTTTTGAGCTAACCCGTCATGTAAATCAGAAGCAATTCTTTTTCGTTCTGCCTCTTGACCTTGAATGAAGGACATATAATCCTGTTGAACAGCCAAATTGGCCAAGGTTTGTTCATTTAATTTTGACTCGGCTTTTTTACGGCTTCTGAATTGAACGAAGAAAATAATCATCAACACTAAACAAACTAGCAGCAAGATAATTAAACTAGTTTTTGTGCGGCTCTCTTGAGCCTTCTGATTAATCATAATATCTTTTTCAAGTATCTCCCGATTCTTCAAATCTAAATTGTATTCCGTTTTTAAACTCTCGAGGTACTTAATATTTCTTATACTTGACAAACTATCATCAAAGCTTTTTTTACGTTCAAAAAAAGCAAGTGATGCCTTGTAGTCGTTTAAAGCTTTAGTTGTTTTAATCAAGATGTCCAGATTGGACGAAATAAATTCAGGGGAACGAAAAACCTCAGCAAGTGAAAGTCCCTTTTGTGCATATGCAAATGCTTCCTGATGCTTTCCAAGATCAAAATAAACCGCCGCAATTAAGGTGATTGCATTTAAAACAGATACAGAATCACTATATTCGTTAGCCTTCCGATAGAGTTCATTAGCTTTTTCCAAAGCCATTTGATTAGTTCCTTTACGATTGTAAATGTTGGCTAAATTGTATAAGGAATTAAGTTCAACTTTTGCATGACCTACCTTGCGACTTTCAGCAAGTGTGGTTTCGAAACAAGTTTTGGCATCATCTAGCTCACCCTTGCAAGCATTAACTGAACCGAGATTAAATACATCAATTAAAAGACTAGGCTTGTCCTTCATTGATTCATGCATTTGTTTGGATTTTTGAACATAGACCCATGCAGAATCACAATAACCATTATTTAAATAAAGTAAGCCTATTGCTGAATTAATGTGTGCTTGCATTGTTTTATCACCTGTTGAAGATGTTAAACGTAAGGCTTTAAGAAAATAGGTTGAAGCTGAATCCGTATTAGCCTTGAATGATTGATAATAATATCCTGTAAAATAATACAAACGTGTTAAAGTGCCTTTGTCATTTAATTTTTGACTCAATGAAATGGCCTGCGGCATCATTAACTTTGTCAGGTGATAGAATCCTGAAGTGGTTTCGAATCGTATAACTTTTGTGAACATCTTTAATTGCTCTCGTTCACTATTCGTAGAATTAATCTTTTCAATTAATTCATTTCTGAAATAAATCATAGAATCCGTATTTTTATCCAGAAAAAAATCGGTAAACTTTGCTAGTAACTCAGCTTGACGTATATTACTATCCATTGACGTTTTAGATTTCTCAAGTCTTAGCAAATTAAGATTTAACTGCGAGAAACCGTTTGTGCCTGACATCATCAAACAACAGTATATAATAATGATGGTTACTTTATTATGAAATATACACATTAGAATAGTTGGAAGCGCTAAATTAAGTTAAAAAACCAAGAGCAAATTACCTACCTTTAAGTATATTTTAAAATTAAATGATTTAGTTAACTAAAATACCTATCGATAGGTAGTCGATTTATTATTATTAGTTAATTGTTAACGCCTTTTCTTCGCTACCTTTGCTAACATTAATAACCAATTAATTAAATTAACATGAAAACCAATTTAAAAATCGCTAGTCTTTTAGCCATTGCATTTTTGTCGTTTACAGCATGTAAAAAAGACAATAAGGAACCGGATAATTCTAACAACAACACTAATCCACCTGCAGCAGAAAAAAAATACCATTTAGTAATTGATAACGGAGCTCAAACTGTAGAGGCCGGTAAAACCATTCAACTTAAAGCGCATTTAGTTAATACATCAGGTGCCGTAGTTAATGTAAGTGGGGTTAGCTGGAGCTCTTCAATTGGCGGACTCAGTGGGACTTCTTTTGCATTTAATAATGATACTACAGGCATCATTTCCGCATCAGTGAGTTATGAAGGTGTAACTTATAATGCATCTATCCCAATTAATGTTGTGCCTGTAAAAAACACTCAAATTTTCGCAGTTCTTCCGTCTGCAATCATTTGGGAAGTTAACGCCGGACCTATTCAACTTGAAACGGTTTATATTGGCAATGCTAATCCAACTTACAACTTTTCATCTGCTAATGCAGGAATCGCGAGTGTATCTTCAACCGGATTAGTAAGTTTTAATGCAACCGGTAATACAATTATTAACGTTACCTCCACTATTAATGGCAAAACAGAAACTGTAAGAATTCCAGTTTTAGTAGTAGGGCAACCTGAAATTAATTTACCTGTAACAAGAATAAAAGTAACACCTAACTTCGCTGAACTATTTAGAGGAGAAACCCTTCAATTAAATGCAAAAGCTTATAACAAAAATGGAGATGATGTTACCAGTACAGTTGCATTTTCATATACAGTTGTTCAAAAACAAGAATCTGATGGTGAAACTGCCACACCAATCAGCGTCTCAAGTTCGGGTTTAATTAATGCGTTAGCAACAGGAGGTGCATATGTTCAAGTTAGTGCTAATGGCGTAATGGGACAAGCTGAAATTGCAGTTATTCCTGATACGGCTATTATTGTAAATCCGTTTCTAGTGAATTTAGGAGGTATTGACCCGTTAACATTGATGCCTAACCCAACTTCAGCAAATTTAACTGCTAATACATATAAAATTAACCGGACAGCTTATAAAGCAGGTAATCCAAACTACTTAACTCAAATACCTAATCCGTCCAATTTAACATGGGCTTTACCATTAACCGGTATTCCTGAAATCGATAATTTATTTAACGTTGTGACCTTGAGTAATACTACTAACAATTCAGCAACTGTAAATAGTATTATGGGTAAAGTTGGGACAACATTTGTTGTGGCTCATGCAGGGATTTATGCCGGAGCAAGTGCTATTACAGTTTTCCCATAGTTTAAAAAGTAAAGAGATAAAAAAGCCCCATTAATCAAGTTGATTAGTGGGGCTTTTAACTTTGTAGAATATGAATTAAAGCCTTACTTCAAAATTTGGTTTATTTCTAATTGGTTTATAAAATTCCCATTAAGAAATCATTTTTGAAGGTCAAATTCTGAAGTTTAAAAACGTTTCTACTAATTACTTCTTACTCTCTGCAGCCTTGGCATCGGCTTTTGCCTTTGCTTCTTCAAGTGTTTTCAAGCATTTTGCCTCAGCATCGTCAATTATTTTCTGAACCTTCTTATCTACCTCTTGCTTAGCTTTTTCTGCTGCTTTTTTAGCTGCTATTTTCGCAATAGGATTTCCTGCCTGCTCTACTAATGCGTCTGCTGCTGCATAACCCTCAGTCTTTTGCTTTTCAGCTTGTGCCTGCGCTTCAGCTTTCTGTTTATCGCATTGAGCCTTCGCTTCTTCCAAATACTTCTGAGCTTGCTCGTTGGCCTTATCAATGGCGGCGTTTAATGCTTGCGTAGTAACAGTGGCAACCGCATTAACAGCATCTTCCTTTAGGCTGGTTTTAACTGTTGGGTTTGTAACAGTGCCACCAAATAACACATTTACTTTAACCTTATCTCCTACTGTTAAATTAGTTCCTGCTGCATTATTAGCTTGTGCCAATAAACCTGTTAATGCAGAATTAGCGGCACCACCAAACATACTTTTTGGCACTTCCATCTTCCATTTATATTCTATTGTTTGATCAAATCCTGTACTTCCACTTATGTTCGTTGGAATGTTATTAAGCTTTGTATCAAAGGGAGCCATAACAACTCTTCCATTCTGAATGGTATAATTAACCAGCAAATTACTCACCTCTAAATTTTTCAATTGTTCAATTTTAAGTGCCTCACCCAACTTCATAAATGGTGGAAAGCCTCCAACGCTAACTTTAGCAGTTTTTAAAACGCCCTTAGCGTTTACGGCATTAAGATCCGGCTCCATTTTATCGTTAAGGCTCGTGTTGAAATTCTCTAACGTACATGAAAACAACCCTTTAGCATATTGCGCTGCAGGTGCTAATTTTTGAACCGTATTAAAAGTAGCGAAGGTTTTTTGAATGTCGAAATTATCAACTTTTAAATTTAAACCTGTAGTAGGCTTTTTAATATTTGTAGTTTCGTAGAAACCGTTAATTAAAAGTGAACCGCCAAGTGTGTTCATCTTCAAATTAGTCATATCAACTTTGCTGTTTCTTATTACTACATTACCGATTAGGTTTGTTATGTCCATGTTGGTATAAATGACCTTATCTAATTTTGTATCCAACACAAAATCAATGTTAGAAGGCACCTCAACCGCTCCACTTGCAGCTGTAGTAGTAGGCGCTGCAGTAGCAGTTGAAGCGGGGGCAGTAGTAGAACCCGTACTAGCCATTAATTCATTTAAATCCAATAATTGACTGTTCAAAGCAAAACGACCTTTTATTAATTCGTTTTTAAAAATGTATTGCATGAAGTTTTCAATTTTACCATTCGCGTGAATATCGCTCTTTCCTAAATTAGCATCAAAATTTGCTAATTCAACAAATTGATTACTGAATTTCAATAACATTGTTTTTAACGCAACTTCATATGGTAAACTTGCTGTTTTGTAATTCATTTGATCTATTTGTAAACTTCCATTCGCTTTAAACTTTTCATAATCTTGTTTTTCAATGGCGCTCATATGACCTGCAATGCTGATGTCTGATTTAATAACACCAGTAAGATCATCCGTTTTTTCCATTGGAACGAATTCTTTTACGGAAGCTAACACGATTGTTCCTTTAATATCAGCTTTTAATCCCGGATCTGAAATTGGTGTTTTTACATGAGCTACCAAATCAATTGGATTTCCGGCCATTTCTACATGAAACTTATCAACATCAATTGTTGTAGCATCTAACACACCGTTAGGATTGTTTACATGCACGGCTATATTGATGTTATTTACAGATTTAGGTAAACTCGGATACTTGAACATAGCATCAGTTATACCAAGGTTTACCATAAACGCAGGCAATTGAACTGCATTGTAAGTTCCTTTTGCCATGCCATCCAGAGACAGTTTACCGGCAGTTTTAACCGAGGCAAAATCTTTAGAATATACCGCAGGTATTAAAGAAAGTATCGACTTAAATTCAGTTTGTTTGGCTTTGAATGAAAGGTCCATTTTAATATTGGTATCAGGCATTTCAACAAACCCGTTGAATCCAATTCCCAGATCGTTCAAGCCCAATTCGTTTTCCTTAAAGGTGAATTTCATTTTAGGCATATCCATGTCTAAGTCTGCCTTAAAACTTGCATGTACTTCATTTAAGTATGCTACACCACTCATTTTAAAAGTCGTTTTAGCAATGTCTAAAACATTATTTAATATAAAATTATCTTGTGTAAAATCACCTTTTAAATCATAATTCATCTTTTCCAATTTACCATGCATATTGCCTTGTTGATCATCATAAATAATATTGGCATCAATGATTTTAAAAGATTTGAGTTTAACATTAAACTTAGTCGCTTCTGTCACGGTTGTTTCTGTAGGTGCAGCAGTTGTGTCTGCTTTTGCAATATCCCAATTGGCTTTACCATCTTTAAGCACTTTACCTAAAATCCTAGGTTGATCAATCACAATGGCATTAATTCCATAAGGTCCGCCTGAAATAACCGATTCTAAATTAATATCCGTACTTAATTGTTTAATGAATGCCAAAGTATCTCCCGCGAATGCATCAACTCCAATAACACTAACATTGTTGATTTTAAATCTAAAATCAGGAAATGAAGAAAAAATACTTAAATCAAATTCACCAAAATCAACTTTTGCGTTGAGGTTGTTATTGGCTTGTTCTTTCACAATAGCAACAATTTTATCCTTAAAAATAAAAGGCGCAAGGATTAACAAAACGATTATAACCAATAATGAAATACCGGTATATTTGAAGATGCGTTTTAAGAGGGATGGTTTCTTTTTTTCTGTATTCATAAGTACTAAATTACAAATTTATAAACGTCAAAAGTTCATTTAGCTATATTTTTTCGTTAATTTCAACAGTGAATAATTGATCGGGCCTTTGCGGATAAGGAAGCTCATTTGCATCAACATTAAATGGATAATAAATAGCGCAAAGTGTATTGTTAACACTATATAAGTGCTTATGCATATCCTTTGGCAATCCTTCTAAAATACCCAAAAGTACTTCGTAG
This sequence comes from Bacteroidota bacterium, assembly GCA_020403265.1. Lineage (GTDB taxonomy): Bacteria > Bacteroidota > Bacteroidia > B-17B0 > Aurantibacillaceae > Aurantibacillus. The sequence goes on along the minus strand of JADBXZ010000119.1, from coordinate 24,310 downwards.
CGAATAGTTTCTGTCCCAAAACCATAATCGTGCCACACAATCACACTGTTTTTATTTTTCATTAATTTTTCTGCAATTTTAGTATCATTTATTACACTTTTGTATTTATGGTCGCCATCCACAAATATTAAATCATAACACCTATGGTGATTAGTAAAGTCGTAATTAAATGTATTGCCCCAAAGTTGTTCTATATTATTTGCTTTATTACATAAATACCCCTGCAATTCAACGTATTCTTTTGATAATCCAAAAATGGTTAATTCCTGTTTACTTAAATTCAAAGTAACTACTTTATTAGCATGTTTTGCCATTGCTAGCGCACTTTCGCCACGCCAAGTGCCAATTTCGAAACAAGTTGGTTTGTTCAATTTTTTGGTAAGTGCCGATAACAAAAGATAGTCGGTTACAATACTTCCGCCTTCCAAAAAAGAAAATGAATCTAAGGTATTTTCCTCCTTTAAGAATTCCTTAAAATTAATTTTTTTTAAACCATTCGGAAGATGATACCGCTTAATCAATTCGTCTTTGAAATTCAAATCACAGTCAATAATTAAATTGACCAAACTTGGTTTTTTCAATATAAGAAAAAACGCTTTAATTAATTTCCGGAACTTGTTCATTATTGACCTTAAATTGTTTGATAAAAAAATACATTGCCATCATAAATACGAAAAAATAACTGGTTGAATACATTAATGCTGCTGAATTAACGGAAATCCAACTTTGTTTAAAAAACAATAACACCGAAAAAACGAGGGTGCATATAAAGCCTGAAATTGTTAAATAAAAATTAATTTTAAAATTAGCTCTGCTCGAGAAAAAATGACCAATTATAAGATGCACACTGTTAAACAACACACCTGGGAAAGCGTATCTTAAAATAATATTTACCTGTGAAAAATCACTTCCGAAAAAATAGACATAAAACTCAGCAGGAATAAATAGGATTAAAATATAACCAGCTAACATGATAAGAACATTTATTTTGATAAACTGATTAGTTAATTTGAGCTGTTCTTTAAGATTATCAACTGAAGACAACTTGCTGTAAAGATAAGTACTTAAACTATTTGCCAAAATTAAAGCTGACTCTGCAACAGATAGCGCGTTGGAATAAACGCCTAAAACAAAATAAGGCAAAATAAAATAAAATATTCGCTGAGTTAAAAAACCACTAATGTGCGAAAGAATTGCAATAAAAGAGTTGTGAGATATTTCCTTAAAAGTGAGTTCTTGAAAATCATGGTCGCGTTTGGATTGTAAAAATAAATAAACCAAGCCTATTACCAGCGAAACTGCATAACTAATAAAAAAAGCTAAAACGAAACAGGAAACTGTTAATGAACTTTTACCGAAGAAAAGAATTAAAAACATTAAACAAGGTTGCGTAAAATTTATTAAATTATAAATTGAAATGGCTTGTTTGGATAAGCAATAATATCCTATAAAGGAAGAAACAGAAGCGAATACGCATATGAAAAACAGAAGTATCAATACTTGATAAGAATCAAAAATGGTTATTCCATAAGCAGCAGTAAACAAGGAAACAACACACATCAAAACTATGTTAAAAGAAAACAGATGCATGATTCGTTTTTTTTGTGCCATCTTTACAATTACTGCACCCCCTCCAATTTCGCTGGCAATTTGAGCCACACTAGCAATGGCAATTAGCTTAGTGCAAATGCCCTTAAACGCTGCACCCTTTAATTGTGATAAAAGAATGATGGTTGCAAAATTGAATACAGCAATGGCAAGGCGAGTAAGAATATTTAAAACAACATGTTTATTCAATTACTTGTCCTTTTAAGTAGACACATATAAAAACCATCAAAGCCTTTACTTGGAAGAATTGTTTTTTGTTTTACAAATTTAAATTCAGGATGGTGCTCTAAAAATTCTTTGATTTGCATTTCATTTTCAGAAGGAAAAATACTACAGGTACTATAAAGTAATTCACCGTCTTTTTTTACCATCATGCAATATTTGTTTAGAATAGAACGCTGTATGTCTTTGGTTTGAAAAATAGTTTGCTGCGAAAGTTTCCATTTCGCATCGGGATTGCGTTTCACAACACCTATTCCGCTACAGGGTACATCAAGCAAAAGCTTAGTTGCTTTTCCTGTTAATCTTTCTATTGTCAGGTCTGCTTCAATTAAATTAGTTTCAATATTAAATGCACCGGCTCTTTTTGCACGCTTTTTTAGTTCCTCCAATTTCCAGGCTTCAACATCCATACTAATTATCTTTCCTTTGTTTTTTAATCGTGCGGCCAAATCCAACGATTTGCCTCCTGCACCGGCACACGCATCAATTATAGTTTCATTCCCTGCTAGTTCAAAGAAATCACTTATAAATTGTGAGCCTGCATCCTGTACTTCAAAATATCCTTTTTTAAACAATTCTGTAGTAAACACATTCTGTCTTTTCTTTAAAACAAGTGCATTGTGCAGCCCATCAACTCTTTCAGTTTCAATTCCTAATTCGTTAAATTTAGAAATAAGCTGATTAACATCAGTTTTTAAAGTATTTGCTCTAAGAATAACCTTTGCAGGTCCATTCATAGCTGCTGCTTCTTCTTGCCAAATTTCAGCGCCAAGCTCAGCTACACCCAATTCCCACAACCAATCAGGGTAAGATTCAAAAATTACCTTTTCACTTTTTAAGTAATTGTAACGTTTTAATACAAATTGCGGGTCAATGTGCCGGAACTCCTGCCAATCGGGTAACTCAATTCCTTTGAGAACTAACCAAACGGCAATCTGCAACCAAAAATTCTTTTCACTTTCAATTATAGAATGATAAAGTCTATGATACCTGACACAATCGTACGTACACTCTGCAACAAAACGCCTGTCTCTGCTACCCCATTGCGGATGTTGCTTAAATAAGCGTTCTAAGACCTTATCGGTGTACTTGTTATTTAAAATAATTTCCTGAAGAGATTTCGCAACGGAATCAACTAAATTCTTATAGAGTTTCATCTACACTATTTCTCAGTAATTTTAAATTCCGTTCTTCTGTTGTTTTGTCTTCCTGCATCTGTTTCATTAGTATCAATTGGTTTTGTTTCGCCGTAACCTTTTGCAGTTAATCTTGAGGCTGAAATTCCTTTACCAATTAAATATTCAACCACAGACTTTGAGCGGTTGTCACTTAGCTTCATATTATAATCATCAGAGCCTTTACTGTCAGTATGTGAACCCAATTCTATTTTAACAGTTGGGTTATCATTCAATAATTTAATTAACCGTTCTAATTCATTGGCGGATTCAGAACGTATAGTAGCTTTATCAAAATCAAAAAATATGTTTTTAAGTACGATTGTACTACCAACTTCTATTTTCTTTAAAGCCACATCTTTATTAAACTCTTGGAAATCGGCATTATCCGGTAAATTAAAATTCTCTGAGTGGAACAAGTAACCATCACGCTTAACAGCAATGCCGTAGTTTTTACCGCTTGGTAAGGTCACGAGGTATTTTCCTGAACTACTGTTTGATTTAAAATTAGCAATAACAATGTTTTTATCATTATCAACCAATTCAATTCCTGCTTCTAACGGTTGATTAGTTTTTGCATCTGTAACAACACCCTTTAAAATGGTTACTTTTGCAGCTTTCACTTCAACTGCATTTTCAGTTTTTAAGTTAGATACAGGATTTGCTGCCAAAGCAAGCAACTGATCCTGTGTATTTAATAATGGTTGTTTTTCGGGCCCTAAAAAAGTGATTTTGTAAATATCCTGGTCGCCATATCCACCAGTTTTAGCTGATGCAAAGTAACCTCTGTTTCCACTGGCACTTACCACAAAAAACACGTCATCGTCAGGACCATTAATAGGATAACCTAAATTCTCAGGTTTACCCCATTTACCGTTTACTAATGTTGATTTAAAAATATCATAACCACCCATACTGTTATGACCTTTACTACTAAAATACATTGTTACGCCATCCGGATGCATGAATACACCATCCTCAGAATATTTCGTGTTAATTTCAGGCCCTGCATTTTTGGAAACACCCCACTCTCCTTTAGGATCTAATTCACAGAAATAAATATCACTACCGCCCAAACCACTCTCTTTATTGGAAACAAAATAAAGTTGTCTACTGTCAAAGCTTAAGGTCACAGTGTTCTCATGGTACTTTTTAGTATTTATGTTTTTATTCATATGTACTGGTGGTTCCCAATCTGCTCCAAATAAAACGGTTTCATACAAATCTCCATTATCACTGGATAAGTCACGATAGATATATAATTTACTACCATCCGTTGACAATCCGGCAACCGCATCATGCCCTTCTGTATTTACATTTTTACTAAGTAGTTTGGCTGGTTGCCATTTGCCTGCTAACTTTGTAGAAATATATACATCCTCAAAATATTTATTGTCACCTTCATCTTTCTTACCACCCGTGGTGTTATCTCTTCTGGCTGTGTACATAATTGTTTCCTCATCTGCAGTTATAGCTGGTCCATATTCAGGATAAGAAGTATTAATGTTAGGGCCAAGATTATCAACAAATACGCGTTCAGGATTTGCTGAAAACTTTTTACCGTTATTACACTCTTCAATTTTTTTAGTCACATCTTCAATTTCATGAACGTTGCTCTTCGCTTTTTGATTTAAAAAAGTTAAGTATTCATTATACTTGGCTATAGCCTCATCCCATCGACTATTAAGATGATAGGTCCAAGCCAACCAATAAGTCAAATCATTTTCAACTTTAGGGTGTAACTGCTGGGCTGCTTCAAGATGCTTTAATGTTTGAGGATTTGCCGGATCGGATACCCACCAGATAAAACCAAGCATGTAATTTAATCGCCCATCCTTTGGATTAAAATTGTAAGCCGTATTAAGAGGTGAAGAAGCATCACGGAAGTTAGCGATACCACTCATTCTATAATCATGATGACTCATTGGCATGGTTTTATGGGTATTGATGTATGCCTTTTTAAAATCATCAAATTCACCTCTACCTTGATTGTAAAACTCAGTGCCAATATCTAACTGCTTTCGGGCATTTTTGAATTCTTCCTTCTTACCGGGAAAATTATCCTTATCCCAGGCAACTTCCTGTGAATATTGAACTGAAACTAAAATAACTGCAACAATTGTTAAGTATATCTTTTTCATAGTTTATTCGCAAGTAGAATTAATAAATGTTTTAGCTCCGGTAACACCAAGCTCCAATGCCTTTTTCCAATCGGCACAGCAAGCCTCCTCTTCACGCAGCATTTGGCGGGCAATGCCTCTGTTATAATACGCCGCTCCGTTTTTACTATCTAAGTCTATTGCTTTTGTCGAGAGGTCTTTAGCTTTTTTGTAATCTTTATTTTTGATAGCAATACTTGCTAAATTGTTATAGGCACTCGAATTTTTTGAGTCTTTAGAGAGCACCGCCTCAAAATCAATCTGAGCCGCTTTCAAATTATTATTATCAAAATTAGCAGCACCTCTGTTATTCAGGGCAATTAAGTAATCAGGTTTAATTTGCAAAGCCTTACTGTATGCGTCAACGGCCTTAGCGTATTCTTTATTTAATTTATATGCAGAGCCCAAGTTATTGTAAATAAAAAACTGATTCTTATCAACACTTAAAGCCTTTTCATAATCAGCTATTGCGCCTGCGTAATCTTTTAACTCCCGCTTTGCCCCTGCTCTATCATTAAGCGCGTACGCATAAGCAGGGTTAATTTCAATAGCCTTTGAATAAAACTGAATTGCATTTTTATAATCACCAGATTCAAAATGATTCAGTCCTTTGTAATAATATGCTTCCTTGTGTGTTGGATTGATTTTTATACAATTATCTAAGGCGACCAACTGGCTATCCTTTTGATTTAGTGTTAAATAAATTAGTGATTTGTTAAAATAATTTTCAGAATTTGTCGGGTTCAACTTAAGCGCCATGTTGATATCCGCAATGGCTGAACTTGTATTCTTTAATTCAATGTATGCTACAGCCCTGTTACTGTATGCTTTGTCAAAATTAGCCTTTACACCAATACATTTAGAAAAATAATCTACTGCGGCAGCAAATTCCTTTTTGGATATTGCTGCTAAACCATTATTATAATCCAACTCAGCTTGTTGATCAGGATTAGAAAGTGATGCCACCTTAACAGTATCTTGCGATTTTAAACTCAAAGAGGTAAGCAATACTGAGACCACTAAAAAAATTTTCATAATTTAAACCCAAATAATTATTTATTAAGTTTTCTATTGTCCCAAATTAAGGGATAATTTCATAAAAATAAGGAAAATGTACTCAAAAAACAACAAAAAATATTGTCGTAATTTTTTATACTTTTACACACAACTTACATAGCATGAAACTCTTTATAACAGGCGCTTTAATAAGTATTTCCTCATTTTGCTTCACTCAAACATTTGGCGAAAAACTTAGAAAGAAATTAATTGATGATCCAAACAGTAAAATTGAGAAAAGTAAAACTCAATATGACGAAACTAACTTTAATTTTGTTATAAGTTTAACGGATAATTGTTCATTGTTCGAAACAGAAGAAGAAGGATCAGGCTTTATGAGTGGTGTTTCCAACTTACTTAATGGCGGAATTGAAAACTCAGAAAATGATGTTGCGTATCGTAATTTAAAAAGTGGGGAAATGTTTCTTGCAAAAAATCAACATTTTTTGGCAGAACAAAGTTTCTTACAAGCTCTTAGAACCTACACACTAACCCTTGATACTTCGAAGCAGAACGTAAATTACGAACAAACGCTAAGTAATCTAGGTGTGCTTTATCAAACCAGAGGTATGTTCACAAAAGCATTACCCTATTTGGAAAAATCTTTGTACTGGCGAAAAAAAGGTAACATTAAAGGCATGCAATTAGTAAGCATGAATAACATTGCAGTATTTAAAAAAGAAACCGGTAGTTTATTAGATGCGGAAAAAGACTTAAAGGATTGCATTGAATATGCAAAAGGTGACACTAATTCCATAGCCAAAGCCTTAATTCATAACAATTTGGCTATGGTGTATGTTGACATGAATAAATTGGAAGATGCAGAAAAAAATATTTTACTGGCTACTTATTACTCCAAAAAAACATTGAAAACCTACTCAGAAAATGCAATAAAATTCAGAATCAACTTGTGTAATATTTACAGACTAAGAAAAAAATATACCGAAGCTGAATCTTTATTACAAGATGCAATTTCACAGCGCGAATCAAAATTATCTACATACTCTGATTTAGCTTTTCTTAAAAAATCTTTAGCACAGTTGTATATTGAAATGGGCAACCTGTATCCGGTAGAGGGCTTATTAAAAAGTGCTTATGATATAAATAAAAGAAAGCTTGGGGCTAAAAATCCAGCAACACTATCATCCCTGCAAGAACTTGGTAATTATTACCGAATAACCAAAAACAATACCCAGGCATTAGAATGCTTAAACAAAGTTGTTAATGATAAAAAAGAAGTTTATGGTGAAACCCATCCAAATTATATCCAAGCATTAGAGGACTATGCCATGTGTTTATGGTTTGCAAAGGATTTTAGTTATGCAAAAGGAAAATTCAATTTTGTTATTGATAATACCCTAAACTACATTAATACGTTCTTTAAATCGCTAAACGATAATGAGAAAACACTTTATTGGGAAAAAACTAACTTGCGATTACAAAACTATTTTTCATTTACAATAGATTATACCAAACAGGACTCGAGTATTTTAACTGACCTGTACAATACGATAATTAACACCAAGGGTTTTTTATTGAATAATTCTTCAAAAATAAGAAGTGCAATTGCCTCAAGCGATGATGTATCGTTAAAGCAAACTTATAAAAAATGGTTAGAAGTTAATGAGAACCTAAATGCTGCCTATCAACTAAGTGTAGAAGAACGCAAAAATGAAAAAGTTAATGTGGATAGCCTTAAAGAAAGGATTAGCGAATTAGAAAAAGAACTTTCCTTAAAAAGTGAAATATTTAAAGAAAGTATCAATACCAAAAAAATAGAATTAAAAGACGTACAAGTCGCATTAAAACCTAACGAAGCAGCCATTGAATTGATACAATTAAATGCAATTGCCGGCTCCGAGATGCAGGCTTCATACAAGGCATTAGTTATTAAATCCGGCTCAATAAGACTTGTAGATTTAGGTTTATTTGATAGTGTTAATGTGGTAATAAGTAATTTCAGAGATTGCGTGATTAACCAAAAACCTGAACCACCTGCTTATGCTAAAACATGGAAACCTGTTGATCTTGAAATCAAAAACTGCTCCAAAATTTATATTTCATCAGATGGTGCATTTCATCAGTTAAGCATCAATTCCTTAAAAGACTCCGCAAACAAATACGTTATTGACAAGTACACTATCACTTTTGTTGGCAATACTAAAGATATTATTGAAGTAAAAAAGAATTTAGATCATCCTTCAAAGCCTAACAATGCCTTCTTAGTAGGAAATCCATATTATGGTGAATCAGGCAGTATTGAGCAATTACCCGGAACCGAAAAAGAAGTTATCAATATTACCAAACAATTAAATGCACTTAAGGTTAAAACTAAAACAGTAATTGGAAAAAATGCGACTGAAACAGAAATCAAAAAAATTCAATCTCCCAGTATTTTACACATAGCAACACATGGATATTTTTTAGCAGATTTAAGTAAAATGGAAGCTAACAAAGTACTTGGTGTTGATTTAAATTCAGCCAAAGAAAATCCGTTACTTCGGAGCGGTTTGATGTTTGCCAATGCCGACAACGTTTTTAAAGAAAACTATAAAAGTTTAAATAACCAGGATAACGGCGTATTAACTGCATTTGAAGCTTTGAGCTTAAACTTAGAAAAAACAGATTTAGTTGTGTTGAGCGCTTGTGAAACAGGTTTAGGTAGTGTTAAACAAGGAGAAGGCGTATATGGTTTACAACGAGCATTTCTAATTGCTGGGGCAAAAAGTATTATTATGAGCTTATGGGAAGTAAGCGATGATGCAACTATGGACCTAATGACCTCGTTTTATGCCAGTTACTCCGCTAATGGAGATAAAACAACCGCCTTTAACAACGCCATTAAACTTGTAAAAACAAAATACAAAGACCCATTTTACTGGGGAGCTTTTGTTATGTTAAATAAATAACTCTTATCTGCTAAATTTAAATCTTTATTATATTTGTTTATTAAAAATATCGAAATATGAAAAAAATTATCAATACTCCTAATGCTCCTGCTCCTATTGGTCCATACAACCAGGCTATAATTGTTGGCGACAATATGTATATCAGCGGAACTATTGCAATGGATTTACAAAGCAAACAATTGGTTAAATGCAGCATTAAAGATGAAACCAAAATGGTAATGGATTACATAGGTGAAATTTTAAAGGCCGGTGGTTGTGATTATAACAACGTAGTCAAAACAACTATCTTTTTAAATGATATGAATAATTTCGTACAAGTTAACGAAGTATATTCATCTTATTTTACAAAAGATTTTCCTGCCAGAGCTACCATTCAAGCTGCCAGATTACCTAAAGATGCCAATGTAGAAATTAGTGTAGAAGCAAAACTATTCTAATACTAAATATCCATTTGGTGTTAATTTTAAACAAAAAACCACGTTTAAATAACTTTTAAAAAAGTTGTTTGATTCTCTTAGGTCATAGATTTGGAATTAACTTCAATATAAAGTTCAAAACAAATCAATAATAAAATTCCGACACCTGTATTGTTTTGCATAAATACTGTGTAAACAAATCTGAACCCCTCGCATTTAAATGATGATGGTCAATGAAAAGATTGCGTTGGTTGCAAAATGAAAGAGAGGAGTAATTAATAAACTTTAATCCATTTAATGAAGTAACATTATTTATTTGTTTCATGAGTTGAGTATGATTAATTACATCCAGTTTACCACCTCCGAAAATTGGTGATGAAATGAGATTCAATTGAATATCATTGTCTTTGCAAATAAAAATCAGAGAATCTAAATAATCACGATCCGTTTTGTTGATCCATTGATACATTCGCTTTGTAGGCTTATAATTCAAACTAGGCTGAACAGAATTTTTAAAATACCCTTTATAATACAAATGATCGTTGTACAAATTCTTCCCTAAGAAATAATTTATTCCCGTACTAAAATTTTTAATACCTGTATAAGGCAATGAGTAAAATGGAAAATAACGGGCATAGATAAAACGCTTATCGCTACTTCTTAAAAAATCAAATGTGCAATCGTCCTCTAAAAAAGGGAATAAATTTTGAAAGTCCATCCACCCTTCTTCATGCGTTTTAAAAACATGATAATCCATCTCATAAAATAAAACTTTTGGCGGGATACTTTTAGCGAGATAGCATTTCAATAAAATAAAGGCTTGTTGTATGTTAGCCCCATTATAACTCAAATTAAAAGAATTGCAATTCCAAAGAGAATCAATCGTCGCAGTGTTATAGTGCATTTGCGCACGCGATGATCCCAAAATAAGTAAATCATACTTATTCGATTTTAAGAATGCCGTTTTGTATTTATCGTAATAACCTTCATTAACACTTAATAGGTTATTATAATGAAAAGCTCTGATGCCATAAAGCAAAAGGGTAAACAAAATCAGGTATGTTATTACACGCTTCATTAAAACTGAAAATAAATAAAAGCGTTAGAATTAAAATCACCAACAGTAAAAATCAAAATAAGTATCAGGATATAAAACGCAGGTTTCAAAAAGCAATCATGAAGTTTTTTATTTAGTATTAGAGACCATTCCTCCAATATGTCCTTAAACATGAGGATAATCACAGCCGAAACACAAACTAAATATAAACTTAAATCATTAAGCTTAATTAGTTCATTAACTTGAAAATTGAAATCGAAATTAAACAACCTTTTATAAATGTAAATCAAATCAATCATTGAATTGGCTCTGAAAGCAATTAAACTAATACAATGAATGGTTATCAAATAAACCCACCCAAGCACTTTCGGAAAAACAAATTCTTTAAAACGCATCAGAAACAATATCTCTAATATAAAAAAAACAGCGTGCCAAAGACCCCATACTAAAAACGTAAAATTTGCACCGTGCCACATAGCACTGATAACGAATACCAAAAAAATATTTAATAACCAACGCAACTTTCCAACCCTGTTACCACCTAAACCAATGTACAAATAATCTTTAAACCAGTTTGTAATACTGATATGGTTTCTAGTCCAAAATTCATGCAGTGAGGCAGATAACAATGGACGGCGCCAGTTTAGGCTTAAATTAATATTAAAAAGTTTTGCGGCTCCGGTGGCAATATCGCTATAACCACTAAAATCTGCATACACTTGTATCATAAAAGCAATAGCTGCAATTAATAACTCAAATGAATTAAAACCGGTTGGATTCGAATAAATAGGAGCCACAATATTATCTAAATTGTCTGCCACAACTAATTTTTTAAAAAAACCCCAACTAATTAACTTAAATGCAGCTTCCCAATTAATTTGATTAAAATAATGCTTCAATTTCAATTGAGGCATTAAATCATTATATCTTACAATGGGTCCTGCCACCATGTGCGGAAAAAAAGACACAAATAGTAAAAAATCATACAGAGACTCTTTAGGTTTATATTTTTCACGATAGACATCAATCACATAGCTCATTGATTGAAAAGTATAAAAGGATAAACCAGCCGGGATAACAAGTTGATTGAGGAGTTTGGTTTGCCAATTAAAAGAATAAACCGCTGAATTATAAAAAAACACGAAATACTTAAAAATAAACAGAATACCAAGATTTACAAAGAGACTTAAAACCAGATAAAAGCGTTTATGACTTGTGCTATAAATTTGTTGAGTGCACCAATAATCAAAACCGGAGGTGAAAATTAGAAGTAATAAAAAATATGGATTATAACTGTAATAAAAATAATAAGAAGCCAGTAATAAAAAATAATTACGGAAACGGTGAGGTAGCAACCAATACCCAATAAATACAATTGGTAAAAAAATAGTAAATATGAGTGAATTAAATAACACCTAGCTTACTTTTCTTCGCATGCTTTTTTTCTCACTTAAAGCCTTTTTATCATTTAATTTTCTTTGTTTACTGGCCTTGGTTGGTTTGGTAGCCAAACGTTTTATTCTTGGTTTTAGCAAGCTTTGAAGATGCCTAATAAGTTTATTTTGTGCTTCTTGTTTATTAGCAAGTTGCGTTCGGTGCTTCGCAGCACTTACTTTTAACACAGAACCGTTTATTACTCGGTTACTTTTTGCTAAGATCATATCCTTCTGCAAACGGGTTAAAACGAAAGATTGTTCAAAGTCAAAAGCAATTTCAACTTTGGTTTCGACTTTATTTACATTTTGCCCTCCCTTACCACCACTTCGGGAAGTTTGATAGGTGCATTCTTTTAGGATTTGATCCTGTTGAATCTCTGCTAACATAGTGCTATTAATAAACACATACCAATTTACAACAATATTCTCATTAATAAATTAATTTTGATAAACTTTGATTAGTCGAATTTTTATACTTATTCTATCCACATGTATTGTTAACGGACAAACAGTTAAACAATGCAAGGAGCGTTTTGACAAATACCTTAATTTTAAAGGTAGCCTAAATCAAATTGTTAGTTTCGATGAAGACGCCATCCACATTAGTAATAGTAAAGGAGTTAAAGTATTTTCCGTTTATTCCCATGAGATTCCGATGCTGGCAGAATTCTTTGAAAATAATAACTATAATCAACAAGAACTACTATTAAAGCAAAAAGGTACCGGCAAATATAGTAAACGTCAGAATGATAGTTTGTATATTTATATTGATGATACTAAAACCGTAAACAAAAAAGTGAAAAATAAACCGCTGCAAGGTTATAAAATTGCTATTGATCCAGGGCATTTTGGAAACAACTTAAATGATGCCAAAATCGAACAGAAATTTCTGTATTTTGCGAAGGACAGCGTAAGTTCAGATTCAATAAAGTTATTTGAAAGCGAACTTAACTTTCAAACTGCAACAATTCTGAAAAAGAAACTAGAGGAATTAGGCGCTCGGGTTTTGTTAACCAGAGAAAAATCCAACTATACATCTTTCAATTTAACTTATCATGATTGGCTTAAAATTTATAAAAAAAACACGTTAGACAGTCTTTTGAAAATAAATCAATTAAGTGGGGAAAAATACAAATTACTTAATCAATGTACAGATTATAAATTCTTTTGGGAATTTTTCAGAGATTACGAATTGGTTCACAGAGCAAAAATCATTAATCAGTTTAATCCACACGCAACCACTATCATACATTATAACGTTGATGAAAAAAATGCACCTTGGCAGAAATTCACTCACAAAAATTTTACCATGTGTTTTATAGGTGGAGCATTTACAGAATCAAATCTTGATAAAACAGAGAGTAAGATTCATTTTCTCAGATTATTATTAACTAATCAAATAAATGAAAGTGAAAAACTTTCCGGTTATACTGCTTCAAACTTTAATAAGTACTTAATGATACCTTATGCTAATTATTTAGATGCCGACTATTTACTCGACAATTCGCTTCCCAGCCACAAAGCCGGCGTATTTAGCAGAAATTTAGTTTTATGCAGATTAATTAATTCGCCACTTGTTTATGGTGAGGCACTTTATCAGGATAACAAAAAAGAAGCTGAATTATTGATGCAGGAACCAATTGAATTAAATGGTCAAAAAGTAAATAAAAGAATTTACTCCGTTGCCACCTGTTATTTTGATGCGCTTCTAATTTATTTAAAAAATAAACGATAACCAATATGCACAAGGAGGATTACTTAAAACAACAATATGATCGTATGGGCCAGGTGTTAGGTTATATGTTAGCTAAGTTATTGAAGCTAAAAAACAATCCTGAAATAAGCTATCAATTAAATGACTTATTAGTTGAGTTCGAAGACTCAACCTCAATTAATCTTGATCAATTAGTTGCATTAAGCAATGAAGAATTTTTTAATTGCTTACCGGAATTTGATGTTAAAAACGAGCATTACGAAAATTTTGCCAATATATTAATGGAAACAGGACTACTTCATGAAAATCTCAACCTTAAACTAAGTTATTTCCAAAAATCCAAACTACTTTTTGAGATGTATCTCACAAACAGCATAACCTATTCGGTAAATGCCTCAATTAAACTAAATGAACTTAATCGTTTAATTCAACTTTATGGAATTTAAAGATCTAATATTATTTGAAGATGAAACCTTACTAGTGGTTAATAAACCTAATGGTTTAATGGTAGAACCTGATCGGAATAATCACCCAAACTTACTTGACTTTGCGAGGAAATATGTACATTCCAAATATAACGCTCCTTATGTTCAGCATTTACATCGCTTAGATCGTCCTACAAGTGGCGTTGTTTTATTCACCAAAAAAAGAGAATGCCTCAATATCCTTAGTAATCAGTTTGCTGAAAGGAAAGTAGAAAAAATTTATGTTGCCATTTCAAACCAATTCCCATCCATAAAAGAAGGTAAACTTATTCATTGGCACAGAAAAGAAAAGAAAAAAGCTAAACTATACACCGAACCTGTTTTGCATGCAGAGGAAGCTGCGCTAGAATACAAAACAGAAAACATCTATAACAAATGTTTCTGGACCATTATTTTAAAAACCGGAAAATATCATCAAATTCGAGCTCAGCTTCAATTTATTAACTGCAGCATTATTGGTGACACTGAATACGGTTCAGATACTTTGTTCGAAGATAACTTCATTGCATTGCACGCTAAGTCTTTAGAATTTACGCACCCTGTTAGTCATGAATCTATAACCATCACTGCTCCAACATCCGATCGATTTAATAAAATACCGGCTTAACCAAATGTTGGAAAACAACTATAATTTACCAATTACCGAAATAATACCGGATGTGCTCTCTGAGCTGGAAAAAAACAATACAGTTATTATTTCGGCTCCTCCAGGAGCGGGTAAAAGTACTTTGCTTCCCTTAGCCTTATTAAAGTTAATTACAACGGGTCAAAAAATCATTATGCTTGAACCTCGGAGGTTAGCTGCCAAAGGTGTAGCAAGCAGGATGGCGGAATTACTCGGAGAAACGATTGGCGAAACAGTAGGTTACAGAATAAGATTTGAAACCTGTATATCTAATAAAACAAGAATTGAAGTAGTTACCGAAGGTATTCTAACACGACAATTACAAAACAATAATAGCCTTGAAGATATTGCAATTATCATCTTTGATGAGTTTCATGAGAGAAATTTGAATTCAGACTTAGCTTTAGCATTGTGCAGAGAGGCACAGCAGGTACTACGTCCTGATTTAAAAATGGTGATCATGAGTGCTACACTGGACCTCAAAACTATTTCCAGGAGATTACAAGCTAAAGTTATAGAAAGTAATGGACGGCTGTTCCCTGTTAAAGTAGAATATTCACAGGATGCCTCTATTGAAACACTTCCTGAACAGGCAGCAATTACAATTACAAAAGCATTAGAAGCTCATGCTGGGGACTTGCTGGCATTTCTGCCGGGTGAATTCGAAATTAAAAAATGTCAGGAATTTCTTGAACCAAAATTAAGTGGAACAACTGTTTATCCTCTATTTGGTAATTTAAATTACGCAGCACAACAATTGGCATTATTACCGAACAAAAACGGAAGAAGAAAAGTAGTTCTTGCAACATCAATAGCAGAAACCAGCTTAACCATTGAAGGTATAAAAATTGTTGTGGATAGTGGCTTTGTTAGAAAATCAATTTTCGATTCAGCCTCCGGTTTATCCAAACTAGTGACAACAAAACTAAGCGTGGATGTAGCTGAACAAAGGGCAGGAAGGGCAGGAAGGCTCGAAGAAGGTACTTGTATCAGAATGTGGAGCCTTGCTACGCATCAAAAATTAATGCCACATCGCCTACCTGAAATAGAAGAAGCAGATTTAACAGGCTTGTGTTTAAACTTATATAACTGGGGCAGCACTATACCTGATGAACTATTTTGGATGAATCCCCCACCCAAAACAGCTTTTGAACAAGGTTTAAGGTTGCTTGAAAATTTAAATGCTATCTCTGATAAAAAAATAACGGCACATGGTAAAGCCATGTTGACTCTACCATGCCATCCAAGAATTGCACACTTATTATTAACTGCCAGTAATGACAATGAAAAGCAATTAGGTTGCGATGTAGCAGCCATACTGGAAGAAAAAGACCCATTAGGTAAAGACTATGGCATAGATATTAATTTAAGAATTGAACAATTAAGACGACAACGAAGAGAAAATAAATTAAACAGAAAATTTCAAAGAATTAATCAAATTGCAGAAGCGTATCGAAAATTAATTAATGTACAAGAAAGTAATGAAATCGTTGATGTTTTTTTAACCGGATTTTTAATTGCAAATGCTTACCCCGAAAGAATTGCTTGCGCTAAACCGGGCAATAATCAGTTATTTCAATTAGCTAACGGAAAACTAGCTACAGTAAGTTTAAATGATGACCTGGGGCATCAGCCTTGGTTAGCAATTGCCAATATGGACATGCGGGAAACGTTCGGGAAAATTCATCTTGCAGCACCTCTTAATCCGGAAGATTTAATACCACTTGTTAAGAACCATCAAAACCTCAGATGGGACAAAAAGAAAGGTGGAATAATTGCTGAGAATGAATTAAGAATTGGCAACCTGGTTTTGCAAAGCAAACCCTTTAGTCCAAATGATGAAAATTGTATCGCCATCATTTGTGAAGAATTAAAAAACGAGTTTGAAAGCTTACTAACTGTTACAGATGAATTCAAAAATTTACAAAACAGAATAGAATGTTTAAGAAACTGGGAGCCTGGTTTGAATTTACCTGTTGCCAAAATAGAACAATTGAAACTTAGCGCCAACAATTGGCTAGCGCCATATTTAAATGGCATCAGACGGGCAGAAGAACTAAAAAAAGTAAATCTAAAAGAAGCTTTATATCACTCACTTGACTATCAATTACAATCCAAATTAAATGAATTAGTTCCCGAAAAAATAATTGTTCCAAGTGGATCAAATATTAACGTCACTTATTCTGATAACGGGACCAGTCCGGCTATATATGTGAGATTGCAGGAAGTATTTGGATTAGAAGATACACCATCCGTTAATAATGGGAAAATTAAGGCTGTAGTGCATTTGCTTTCGCCGGGTTACAAACCTGTTCAGGTAACCTCCGATCTAAAAAGTTTTTGGAACAATATGTACTTTGAAGTTAAAAAAGAATTACAGCGGAGATATCCTAAACATGCCTGGCCGGATGATCCGAGAACTGCTAAACCGGTAGCTAAAGGAAGAAGCGCAAAATAAAATGGAGACAGATGTATTAATAAAACCAACTTTGAAACGTCAGGTTCTTGAATCTGAAGAAAGACAAACCATTGTGCATTGTCACTGCACTGGTGAAGGAAGTGAATTATATAGGATCTGGCCTAGCACTTATTTAATAGAACACAGCAGTATAGAAAGAAGAAAATTATTGACAGCATTTAATATTTCATTTGCTCCGGAATGGACAATTAATGATGGCAAGGGGTTTACGCTTATTTTTGAAGGCTTAAGTAAAGGTTGTAAATCCTTTGATTTAAAAGAAATTATTCCCTTCGCCGGTGGTTTTGTAAAATTAAACATCCCCCGAAATCAAACAGATGTTTATAGAATAAACCTTGATTAGTTCTTACTGAATTGTTTCTGAGTCAGTGCATCAGCCACTACAAAAGTACTTCCGCCAACAAAAACCAAATCGTTTTTACCTGCGTTTACAACTGCAGCTTCTACACCACTTTTAACATCTGCATAAGAAATTCCCTTTAATTTGAACTCAGAGGCTTTTTGCTGTAATTCAACTGCATCCAATGCGCGAGGAATACTTGCTTTAACAAAATAATACTTTGCTTTCTTTGGTAACAAATTCAAAACAGTGCTTACATCTTTGTCGTTTACCATACCAATTACCATGTGCAATTGTTTAAATGGAATTTGTTTAATGTTTTTGATGACTTGTTTTATGCCATCCTCGTTGTGGCCTGTATCTGCAATTATTAATGGCTTCTTGGATAAAGTTTGCCATCTTCCGGTAAAATTTGTTGATACGCATACGCTTCCTAATCCACGTTTAAGTTGTTTAGCTGTGACGGTAAATCCCTTTTTATTTAATAATTCTATTGTTTGAAGAACGCCTAATAAATTTGTTATTTGATAGGTCCCGGTTAAGTCTAATGAATACTTCACCAATTTGCCGGCTTTGGTTAACTCAACAACTCTTCGTCTCTGTTTTAAATAAGTTGTTTTTAATTTATATGTTTGATCTGCAAAACAAATTGATGCGTTTCCGTGTTTTGCCTTTTCAATAAAAACGGATTTAATTTCTTTTTGTGTTTGACTTATCACGACCGGTATATTTGTTTTAACAATACCTGCCTTTTCAGCAGCAATAGCTTGAAGCGTATTACCAAGCAAGTTCATGTGATCAAAACTGATATTCGTGATTAAACTTATTTCCGGTGTTATTACATTTGTTGAATCTAAACGTCCACCCAGCCCAACTTCAATTATAGCAATATCTACTTTCTGGTCTTTAAAATAATTAAACGCTAAACCAACCGTCCATTCAAAAAAGCTAGGTTCAATTTTTTCAAATGCACTTTGATGTTTGGCAACAAAATCCACAACGTACTTTTTAGGAATCATTTCACCATTAATCTTAATCCGTTCTCTAAAATCAACCATATGAGGTGAAGTGTAAAGACCGGTTTTATACCCGGCGGCTTGTAACACCGAGGCTAACATATGACTACTACTTCCCTTACCGTTAGTACCGGCTACGTGAATGGATTTAAATTGATGATGGGGTTGATTTAATACCTCCATTAATTGAAGCGTATTCCTTAAATCTGCTTTATAAGCTGCAGCGCCAATACGTTGAAACATTGGCAATCGCTCAAACAAATAGTTAAGTGTTTGCTGATAAGTCACGTTAATCAAGTGGTTCAATTGCATTAATCATTTTAGCTAAATCCTTCTCAACTGTCGGATTCAAAAGATTCATATTCTCTTGCCACGCATAAAAAACATAAGCTCGGTCTTTTAATTTTGCAATATAACGAATCACTTCAAAAGATTTTTGTGTTCCATTTTTGGTATTCACAAAATGTGAGTATCTCTTTTCAAAACTAAAAAATTCATTCTTGGTTTTGTCATACTTTTCAACACCTTCAAATCTGAGCGCGCCAATAAAACTTCTTTTTGCAGAATCCAGTCCTGAAATAGTAGTTGGGTAAACAACCACGTTAAATTGTCCGTTTTTATTAGGACTATAAAAATGAAGCGCGGCACACTTGCATAATCCATTTGATGTTGTTTCCCAAGGATATTCAGAAGGATAACTACTGACGTTCCATCCTTCAGGCAAAGTATATTTGAGTTTGACCTCTTTTAGCTTAACACTTTTTTGAGCAATGGCAAGGCTTGAAGCCATTAGAAATAAGCAGAAAATAAAATTTTTCATAACAGAAATCATAATTTTAAAAATTAGTTAAAAATACAAATAAGCCCAATAAAATGCGTAACTTTGTAGACGTTCTTTTTTAATTAAAAGTTATTAAGTGTTACAATTTTTAATTTAAAATTTATAATTTTTAATTTCTTAATGGGTCCGACCGGTTTTGACAGTAAGCGCATCAAATAGGTAAGCATGTAGAGCGTTGTAAGACGAGCTCTTTAAACTGAACTTTCAAAACTTTTATTTGGCGAAGAGAATTCTTACGCTATGGCTGCTTAATCTAGGATTTAGCAACCTTTGCTTGCCGGAGAGCTATACTGCTCTGCGCTTCGGTTAAAGCATCGTAAATGTGCAGTTTGGTTTGGTGATGCTATTATCCAAAACAATATCAGTAGCTAAGTTGGGGTTTGGTTAGGTTTGTCACCTGGCCCCGATCGAAAATCAAGGCATTCCTAAACGTGTAGAAAGCTTATTTTTTCCTTATTTGGACGAGAGTTCGAATCTCTCCGGATCCACCAAAGCGGAATACTTGATATTTAGTATCGGTATTCCGCTTTTTATTTGGCTTAATTTCTGCTGCTGACAAGCCATCCAGAGGAAAGCCTGATTAATTTTTTCGGTTCGAACTGTGTCATTTCGCTTATTATAGTTCAATCCTTTAGGAAATAGTAAATATTGCATTCTTAGCTTCCTCTTCCATCCTCCAGAAGCCCACATTTTATTGAAGTTTACCGCATGTTCAAGGGCAATATCTATCACTTCTTCATGGTTCGAACATTTGCTCTCTAACTTCTGTAATTCTTTCAATATTCCGACCTTTTCCTGCTTGTATTTCTCAACGTATTTTACGTATAAATCCTGTTTTAATTCTTCGGTAACATAACGTTCTTCTAATCGCTCTAATTTATTTTCTATATCGTGATAAGTTGCCTTTATCTTCTTTTTATTTTCCTCCGCTTCTTTCGTTAAACCACTTATCGTCAATTTCATTTGCTCTCTAATTAAAGGTGCAAATTCTTCTTTTATCGTAAAATACGATAACACTTCATTAAATGTAGCGTGTAAAGAATCAGCAGATTTATTATTGCAACATCCTTTTGTTCTGCATTTGTAATACCATTTGTTTTTTGCCTTTACGATATAACCCGTCATAGAGCCATTACAATGTTCGCAACGTAAAAATACTTTCATGGGTACACATTCTTGCTCTGGTATCCATTTAAAGCCATGTGAGTTTTGTTTTTGGACTTCATTTACTTTAAGGAATATTTCTTTTGATATAACTTTTTCATGTACCCCCTCTATTAATTTCCCCTCTAATAAATTGTGAGCAATTAAACCACAGTAAAAAGGGTTTTTGAATATTCGGGACATCATTTGAAACGTTATTTTTAAACCAAGCTTAGCTAACCTCTGACGGCATTCCTCATTGCTTAGTCCTTCATTAGCTTTCCATAAAAATGCTTTACGTATCAATTTACCCTCGCTATTAATTACCAATTTACGTTTACTGCCTTCATATACTGCATCATAACCTTTCATTACCCCATGACACCATTCCCCTCTGTTAAGAGCTTCTTTAATCCCTGATACACATTTTTCTTTTCTTACTTGGTTATCATAATGAGAAAATATCATTTGTATGTTTTGCTGAAAATCTCCGCTTGTGGTCGTTACGTCAACTGGCTGTCTTACCGACATGATGTAAATACCATTCGCTTTTAAGTTTTCTTTGATATAAATGGCATTTGCTCCAGAACGTGAAAACCTATCGACCATGTGAACAATAATGTAAGTTACTTTGTCCTTACTCTTTTTACAAAACTGTAACATACGGTTGAACTCTTTACGTTCATCTGTAGATGCGCTTTCGTATGTTCCACCAAAATATCCTAATACATTGTACTCGTTCTTTCTGGCAAATTCCATGTTGTCTTTTAATTGTGTATCAAGACTATATCCTGATTCTTGCTTTTTGGAAGATACACGAGTATAGATGACACAATTATTTGTCAAACGTTTGGATACAGGTATTTTACCTTTACCAAATTGGTCAAAAATGGTTATTTCTGTTAGTTCATCTTCACTTATTTTTGAAGACTGTTTTTTAGGTTTTATATTTAATTCTTTCATAATTTTCATTTTTCAAATTTACGCAAAATTCAGACCAAAATAATACTTAACTAATTGATTATCAATATAATTATAAAAAATGGGTAGCTTTCAGATTAATGGTTTATTAGGCTGCTTTTTGTAAATTTTCTTGATTATTTTCATTCAGAAGTACGACATTATCATCTGAAAAATCTTTATCTATTTCTTCCATTTTAACTTGACGTAAAACATCTAAATACATCTCAAAATTTATCTCACAAAACACTTTGATGCTCTCCAATAGTTCTTGCAGTTCATCATCATTCAAATTTGATAATGAGGTATTCTCAATTAATCTTCGCCCTTGTTCTAAACTCAGCATTTGGTTTTCTTCGTTCTCTTGCATAAAATTTAGTTTAAGGGTTTTACAAATACTTTTACGTTAAACGGTTCTGCTTTACATAAAGAAGCTGTTTTAATTTTTTCTCTATCTGCTTCCCGAAGTTCAATCAGATGAAATACTTTCATGGCAATCTCATTCATAATTTCTTCTTGAATGACTTTGCTATCCTTTGCCTCTGGCTGTGCCGAAATTATTGGGACAAGGTTTATTTCTGGTTTACCAGATAATTGCAATCCATTTCTTTTGAAGTAAGCCAGTTGTTTACAATTATCATTGCAATACTTTTTAGTTAATCGTTTGCAATCAATCTCGGCATCACAATACAAACATTTCTTTTTCATCTTTAGCGTATTTTACTTTACCACTTGTTGTTTAATGGTACAAAGTTGTGCGATGTAAAAAAGTAGTTGTCCGTATTTTAATTTGTTATTCGAGGCGTGTTTTATTATTGTGATTATCGTTCAATACAAATTCAGTAGTGTTCTGTTTCAATTAAAATCAAGTTTCATTGGATTGAGTGCATTATTTTTACCATGCAATCTGGATTGAAAACATTTTTTCAGCAATGCGTTCGGATTGAAAACAAAATTGTAATGATTGGACTGTAATGTGCTTGTAATTGGTAACCTATTGGCAACATTTTTTCAGTCATGTGTAATGATTAGGGAGCAATTGGCAACTGATTGGCAAAAATTGAAAAAGGAGTGTTTTTGTTTGATTTTTTCGTGTAAAAACAACTATTATTAGGAGATTTAATCAGTTTAAGATTAACTTACAATATTAATTAAGTACTAATAAATCGAATAATTTATTTTAATTACTGGTTGCATAAAATTTTTCGCATTCTTCACATAAATCAGAGTTATCACCTCTTGAAATAAATTCATCGCCACAACCAGAGCATTTAATTCCATCTTTTAGGATTAAAAACTCTTCATTTTCTATATCTCCTTTTTTCCCGACGTCTTGTTTGTAAATAAATGCTAGTTCACAATTTTCGCATTTTTGAGTTTTATTTATTTCTATCTCATCTAGATTTATTACTTCTTCACACTCTGGACATAAAAAGTGATTCGTTCCGCAATTTTGACAAGTTGCTGTATATAAAAAATCTTTACTTCTTGGTGGTGGAGTGTAATTATCAGAAAAAATATCTTCAGCAAACATTTTTGTTTGTCTTGGATTAGTAATCACTACTCTTTCATCAGATATTTGCACATCTTCATGAAAATGTAACACTCTATTATAAATCACACTAAAATTATCTTCATTATCATCATCTATTTCACATGCTAAACAAGTAGATTCAGTCCACTTTTTATTTCTTTGTTTAGCTATGAGTTCTATGCGTTTAATTTCATTAAGCGTTACTATTTCTTTTTCTAAAGATTTATTAATAGCATCACTTAATGATTTGTGAAAATGGGCATCTACACTATTTATCTCTTTTAAATATACTTCGTGCAAATGGTCATTAGGGTAAAAATCACTTTTATTACTTGTAACAAAATGCGCCCCTTTTATTGAATTTGCTCCCACATAATTAATGAATTGATAAAAAAGTAAACAATCAGCAAAATTGTTTTTGTTTTTAGCTTCTACTTCATTTCTGCTTTTTTTATCTCTTGTATCATTAAATGGAAATTCTTTTTCAGAAAATATTTTGATTACTTTTAATGATGTTATTTCATCTGTTTCTAATCTTATAGTAGTTGCATGATTAAATATTTCTTCAACTTTGCTGATGTTGAGATTTGCTTTTGCAATAATATTAGTTTCATACTTAGTTATATCATTTTTTAATTCTATCGCCTTTTTTTCTAAATCTTTAATTTTCTCATCTGACATAAACTCGTCAAAACTATTTTTGTTTTCTTGCTTTAAGAAATGGGAGAGTTTATGTAATATGCGTTTTTGCTCAGAAATATTTTTATTTATAACACCTATAATTTTTTCTTGCTTATTTCTCTCCCATTCTTTTGCAATTATTGTGGGTAAAATTAATCGAATATTATTTTTGGATATTTCCTCGTGAAGAAAGTCTAACAATCTTGTAGGCTCTTCACTATTAGAAATGTTAATCCAGATATTTGTATCACAACAGAGATAAATCATTTTTTCTTTCAATTGAAAATTTATTGATTTAGGTTAACTCTACCTAGCAGAGTTATAACGGGGACATAAGAGTTTAAGCTTGGCGTTATAGATTTACCATCTTTTGCTACTACTCTCAAAAACGAGTAATCACTATCATTTACAGATATATTATTTTCGTTATATGATAGTTTTAATGCTCCCATTT
>JADBXZ010000118.1 GCA_020403265.1 Bacteroidota bacterium | reverse complement strand
TGAAAAAATAATTATGCCAATAATTATTTTTGCTACAGTGGTTTATACCGATTAGAAAGAAGTTTGGTGCAATGAAGTGAAACGAAATTGGACCATTACTTATTTCACATCTGTATTTCACATATTTCTGAACAAAGGGTTGATTTTCTTACATCGTTTACTCATTTGGCTTTCCAAATGAATAAAATGGGATAAAGTGAAATGAAATTGGACTCTTACTTTTTTCACATCGGTATAAAATGGCTTTAACCGTGTTTATATAGTAGATATCAATATTTTACCAACTATCTGTCTTATTACGTATAATTCCTAACCAAAGGTCAAGACAGGCTCCGATTTAGCGTTACTTACAATACTTATAAACTTGAAACACTTGCAAATACTTATATCGCAGACAGTTGAACTTTTTCATCTGTCTGTTTGAGGCTAAATTAATCATTTGGAATAATTCATTCTATTTCAACAAAAAACCCAGAACTTATTAAGTTCCGGGTCATTCAATTTTTTGTTCTGTTTATCTCAATACAGAAACGTGTCCAACTTTTGATTGTTTCTTACCATCTAATCCAATAAAGGTGATAATGTATACATACACATCAGATTTAACGTATTCTCCTTTGTATTTTCCATCCCAACCTACAGTGAAATCTTTTGAGTTATACAATTTTTCGCCCCAACGATCGAAAACAGTAATCTCAACTTTATCAATACCTGTACCATAAATCATAAATAAATCATTTTTACCATCTTCATTCGGCGTAAAACTGCTTGGGATATAAATATTATGGTCTTTGGTAACTTCAATAACCACTTCGTCACGAGCAATACAGCCCAAGCTGCTTACAGCCTCTAATATATAGCTTCCGGAATTAGTTGTTATAACTTGAGTAGTTGGACAAGGTGCACAAGCAACGCCTTCACCTGCAATCCATTTCAAAGTACCAGTACCACTTCCTTTGATGAAGATAGGCTCGTCTGCATTTATCACCTGATCTTCCCCTGCATAAACAGAAGGCAATGGATTAACTTTAACTGTAACTGTTTTTATAACCGGACAGTTGCTCTGATTAGAAACTGTAACGATGTATTCAGTTGTCTTTTTAGGATTAGCTATTGGGTTGGCAATATTAGCGTCATTTAAGCCCTCAGCAGGAGACCAGCTATAAGTGTTACTACCACCCGAAGTTAATTGTGTGGACTCGCCTAAACAAATGGCAACACTGTTGCTAATAGTTGCATCAATTGTTGGAACTACTTCAACAAATACCATTTTAGTAACACCACAAGTTAAATCTCCACTTTGGTTGTAGCCAATTACTGTATAAGTTGTTCCAACGCTTGGTTGTGCAATACCAATACTGTTATTTGATCCATTAAATGTTATGTTGCTATTAGGTGACCAATTGTAATATTGAGCCCCTGAACCTACAATTGTTGTTAAGTCGCCATAACAAATTAATGCCTTGGAAATTGTTAAATTAAAATTTGGACGAGGCGTTACAGAAACAATAACCGTAGCGCGTCCGGAACATTCACCATTATTACCTGTTAAGGTGTATATTGTTGTAGACTGAGGTGAAGATGTTGTGCTATTGCCAAATTGGTAGTTAACGGCGAACGAAGGCTCCCATGTATAAGTTGAAGCACCACTTGCATTTAAAACTACCTGCTCTCCTTGGCAAATATTGTTATTGGATGCTGTTGGATTTAAAACCGGCATAGGTATTACTGTAACCTCTTTAGTAGCACTTGAGGTACAAGTTGCAGCTTCTCCAATAACCGTGTACAATGTATTAACAGCAGGCGAAGCTGAAACGTTAGCACCAAATGCAGAACTTAGCGAAGCAGATGGACTCCAAGTATAATTAGTTGCACCACTAACCATTAAATTTAGAGAGGTTCCGGCACAAACTGTTGCCGTTGCAGGTAATATGGAAAGTATAGGCAAAGGCAAAACTGTTACCATAGGATTTGCAGAAGCACTATTACAATTTAAACTTGTACCATAAACACTGTAAATAGTTGTTACAGAAGGGTTGGCTATAACTGAGGAGCCAGTTGTAGAATTCAAGGAAGGCGAACTAGTCCAAACATAGCCTAGCGCGCCACTTGCAGATATAACAGTATTTCCTTGGGCACACATACTTGCCGAAACGGCTGTAATTACAGGGTTAGCAAGTATTGCCAAGGAGTAAGTTGTGTTGTTTCTGCATGAACTGGCTGCTGTTGCTGATACTGATAATGTTACAATAGTTGGTACGGCTACATTTGATGTTAGTGTTAAAGTAGCTAAATTAGGATTACTTACCAGCACACTAGCCGGAGCGGTCCAGCTATAAGTTGAAGCGCCACTTGCAGTAATAGTTGCTGTGTTAATTGATCCATTTAAATTTTGCGCACATAAATTATTAGAGCCGGCTACTGTTATAATTGGTAATGGTATAGCAGAAGCATTAGCAACGGCAATATTGGTACAACTTACATTATTTGTAACAATAACTGAATAATTACCACTGATAGCAGGAGTCATTGACATTAACGTTGGATTCTGCGCAGCTGATGTAAAGCCACCCGGCCCGGTCCATGCATAGGCCGTACCACCGGTTGCTGTAAGAACTAAAGAATTATTGACGCAAGCCGTAGGATTATTGACTGTAATTGTTGGTGACGGCTTAATAAATACTTGCGCCGTAGTACTTGCAACCACTCCCATAGCATCTGTAATTAACACAGAGTATGTTGTTGTTGACGACGGGCAAACAACATGCGGCCCAGCACCTGCACCAATGTTTGGAACCCACGTGTAGGTGTATGGCGGCGTACCTCCTGAGGCACTTGCACTTAAAGTAGCACATGCGCCCGGACAAATACTATGACTTGGCACTACCACAGTGGGAGAGCAACTTATTGCAGTTACAACAATAGAAGATGTTCCTACATTACAAGCGGTTCCTGCTTGCAAAGTAACGGTATAGTTACCCGCAGCAGTAAACAAATGGGTTGGATAGGTTAAAGTTGAAGTGTTTGATGCTCCTGATAAAGGATCACCAAAATTCCAAGTAAAGGAAGGTGCTGCTGTTGAAGTTGTACACCCTGTTAAGGTTGAACCACCTACAGGAGGGGCAAAAGAACCGGTTAAACAAACCATTGTTGATGTAATCGGTCCCATCGGAATTGTTAAATAAGATTGAATAAAAGTTGGTAAACCATACTGCGAAGAGCCTGAGGTTAATGTTACACCATTTTGATTATAACCACAACCCATGCCAAGAACATTTGGGTTATTAATAACTGCTAACTGATTTGAACCTGCGCGTGCAATGTAAATTCTACCATTAGGGCCAAGTTGCATTTGACCGTGGGTATTACCGCCGCTACCAACCATTAATGCTGAGGCTACAACTCCCGCAGGGGACGCTTGACATAAATCCCATTGGTATACTTGGTTATTACTTGCCCATTTGCTGCCATACAATATTTTACTGTCCGGCGAAAACTCCAATCCATACATAGGTACTAAAGCAGGATTTCCTGCCAGATTAATAGCATTAGAAACCACACCTGTAGAATTATTAAAATCAGCCACATGTAAGGCAAACGGAGAGTTAGAAGCGCAATAAGCAATTTTTTGGCCGTTTGGAGAAGTTTTAATACAACCAACTACATTACCCGCAGCCGGAGCACCAGCTGAACTAACCACCGGCGTTGTGTTTACACCAGCAGTAGTTACTAAAAACGATTTATAATCACTATTGGTGTAATCATGAACTACTACCCAAACATCAATGCCATTACAATGTCTTACAGCAGTAAGTTTTTCAGAAATGTTGGTTTGAATAACAATATTTTTAACACCTGCTATTACATTGCCCCAAGGCGGATTTAAAGTCATGTCAACCTCTGAATAGGTTAAGGTTCCGGGAGAAAAATTAGAACTTGAGCAAAATACATAATAACGATTTGGCATACCAGGGCGTGGCACGATAATAGCCGCCTGCGTTGTGGATGAATTACCCATTAAACCTCCACCGTTAGGCATAGGTAAATTGTTTGCACCACGAATAGTGGCTCCATCTGTATAAAAAGCCAAATTACCATTAGGTAATCCTATACTGGCACAACCTTCAAATGTGTTCATTGCACTTCCTGCCACAGAAACAGGGTTACCCCCACCTGGAAAATGCAACGCTGCATTAGTGCCAAAATTCCAGCGCCAGGTTTCACCCTGACCAAATATGCTAACAATGCTAAGTGATAAACATGCTGCTAAAAATATCTTATTAATATATTTCATGATTTGTGCTTTTCTTATTCAATGATTAATACGAGTTTGCTTGAGTCAACCGACTGAACCTTGTATGTTCTGCTTTGATTGTTAACGTTAACGGTTAACTTATTACTGTTTAATTGCCAAGTACCTATTTCCTTGGTAACAGGGTCTGCATTTTTACTTTTTAAGAACTCAGCCATAAATTGGTTGTTACCTGCTAACTTCAAAGTGGCAGGATCAAACTGAAAGAAATCTTTACCCACAATTACTGTATAGGGTGTTAAGTGAAAGATCAGTGTTGTTGAATTCGGTGATTCATTTGGCCACTCGTACCAGGTATTCATTAATTGACTTGAACTGATTGTGGTAGAAGCTGTTTGTGCATTAATCTTTGTTCCGAAAGCGACAAACAAAATGGCCAGGTAAATAAGTTTCTTCATTAGTTAAATTTTACATGTAAAGGTAATTTAGCCACTTTTTAAATGCTAATTATTCAATCATTTTACAGCTCGATTCACTCATTAATACTTAAGTTTTAGTCTTTTGGCATCTAAAATAGTTTAGATTTTGGACTTTGGTCAATTTTTTGCTGATTTTAATCGAGACTTTTCTTGAGTTGTATTCTCCTTTAACCCATTTTATTCATTTGGAAAACCAAATGAATAAACGATGTAAGAAAATCAGCCATTTGTTCAGAAATATGTGAAATACAGATGTGAAATAAGTAATGGTCCAATTTCGTTTCACTTCATTGCACCAAACTTCTTTCTAATCGGTATAAACCACTGTAGCAAAAATAATTATTGGCATAATTATTTTTTCACATTGGTATACCCAAAGGGTGATTTTCTAAATCGGGATAAACCCAACTAATGCAGTTAGTTTGGCTCATGCTTCGCCTTCTAATGCATAATTTGGGTTAAATCTATTGAGGTTTCAGGAAGAATAGTTTTTTACTGGCCATGAGATTAAAGCATAGCACAACACGTCTCAGGTGACCTCCAACGCACTTTTCATGAATGATTGACTAAATGATAAAACGGTTAATTTTTCTTATCTTTCTTTATTTCAGACAATTCAACCTTTAATCCTCTTAACATGTTCATGATGCTATTAAGATTAAGCTCGTCTTCGCCATACTGTCCCATGTTAATGCAACAAGTATATTCCCATAATTCGAGCACATCTTCAGTTTTTACTTTATATGGCTGGTAAATTTTATTATCGCTATGTAATTCCAATTCTTTTCGAGTAGCATTCATCACGCGCTTATAAGATAATCCATCATCCCTGGTTACAACTACATAAGTATTACCAAGCTTAATATCTTCCATCTTTTCGATGTGTTTACCAATAACAAATGAACCATCTTTGATGGGTGGCATACTGTCGCCTTTAATCGGAAAAGCACGATGCTTACCCGTAGGTAAAAATGGTAACTTCATTTTAGGCAGGCGTTCAATATAATCCGGATCAGAATACCCTCTCAGGTAACCAGCCTGTGCCTTTACCGGAATCAACTCAACCATGTCGTTACCATCACCATCAATCAAAATGGGAAACAAAATTCGGTTCTTACCAACTTTCATTAAACCATCCAAATTCGTTTTCTTTAAATCACCTCTAATCAAAGCGTCTATGGCTACATGAAAGTATTCAGACAAACGAATTAACAAATCAATAGGTGGTTCATTACGAGCTTCTTCATAGCCTCCTACCCTTGAACGCGTGATGTTCAATTCATCTGCTAATTGTTCTTGAGACAAGCCTCTTAATTGACGTAAAAAGCGAATGTTTGATGCAATTTTATTGATACCCATTTTATTTTGATTTTTAAGTTTACTATATTTTGTAGTTTAAAATTACTACTTATCATAGTAATCAGCAAATTTATTTTGTTAATTTTTTAAATAAAAACAATTTCCTAATTTTAAGGTATGATTACTCGACCTTTTAACTTTCAAAAATGGATTGACGAAAATCGTCATTTATTAAAACCTCCTGTAAATAACAAAGTAGTTTATCAGGACACAGAATTTATTGTAATGGTAGTTGGTGGGCCAAACTCCCGTAAAGACTATCATTATAACGAAAGTGAAGAGTTTTTTTATCAATTGGAAGGAGACATCATTGTTCAAATTCAAGAAAACGGTAAAGCTGTAGAAGTACCTATTAAAGAAGGAGAAATTTTTTTACTACCTCCAAAAGTTCCACATAATCCAAGAAGGTTTAAAGACACGATTGGTTTGGTTATTGAAAGAAAAAGACATGGAGATGAAAAGGATGGCTTGCTCTGGTTTTGCGAAAATTGTAACAACAAACTGCATGAAGCGTATTTTACCTTAACCGATATTACTAAACAGTTTCAAGGTGAGTTTAAGCGCTTTTACGAAGATGAACAGCTGAGAACTTGTAAGTCTTGCGGTACTGTTATGCAACCACCACCGGTTATTGCGTAATTTAAATTCTATTTAATTCTTCAAGTTTAGATTTATATTCTTTCAGAGTTACTGCTTTAAAATCTAAACCTTCAAATGGCTTTTCGGAGATAATTGTTTTATGATAAGCCATCATGAGTTTACCATTTTCTGTTTTTAAACCAACCAGTGTGATTTTTTCACCCTTTGGAACATTGTGAAACACACCATTTTGATCTGGTGAGACAATGCCCTTCACTGAACTAAACACAATTAGCAAATTTATTTTCTCCTTAAGTTCAACAAAATAATCCATTTTTTCTGGAACATTATAAAATCTGTCACAATTTATCCAACCTAAATTTGGAGTACTTAACATTAAATAATTTTGCGCTGCTTGCAAATTTGAAGTTCCGTTTTTTTCCTGTGTGATTAATTTTTCTTCTTCCTTCAATTTTAAAAGTTTAACCTTTTTTTCATAATCCTCATGCATTTGCATTTTACGCTTATGCAATAACTTATATTGCTTAACAGAGATAAAAGAACCATTAATCTTTTTAAGTCGTTGATTACTTCGTATTTTAATTGTTGGAATTAACTTAGCAGTTAATGTTATCAAACTATCTGGATTACCCTTTCCCATTTTAAAAAGCTTTTGATAGTAATCCTGATTTATTTTTGAATAAAAACTGATCGAAAAATCAACCGATAAATTCACTTTTAAATCTTTATAAGTTGTTGGGCTGAATATTTCCTTAAACAAGACTTTTTGTCTGCTATTTCCAATTTGGCATGTATGCACATTTCCTGAAGTATCAATATACCCAATTGCTTTCTTTGTAAAAATTCCATTCTGACCTACTAAGTCTCTCAATGGCACAGTAATAGCTGTCATTAAATTTTCAGGATTGGTGTTAATTAATTTAGGATTTTTTGAAGGCAATTCATCAGGATACACATATTCTGAATTCAAATAAATGCTTTCCTGAGAAAGGCCACCGCCTGTTCTTCTCCACCGTTGTGCCAAACCAGAAACACTGTTGTTAGGTATCCAATTAAGATTTTCGTCAGAATGAACTCCATTAAACAACTGCATACCATCAAAAGTTTCCGAATCGCTTTTTGGCATGCCAATCACAATACTTCTATTTGGTTTTAAAATGCAGCTATCACCATTACTCGAGGCTTTTATATGAATCATCCCACCTGTTTCTAAAAGTTTATGATCACTAGTAGTACTTAAACCTGCAATAATCATTTCTGACATTTTATAAAATTCCTTAACAAGAATTTTAACCTTACCGGTAACAGAACTTTGAGTTACTGCATTTAAAAACGAATTTGCAGGAATGGTTAGTAAAGTACCTTCGCGACATTTAATAACAGTATCGCGTGTATTATTAATAACAAAATAGGATGGTTTTTTGGATAAACGCTTAGAAATCCTATCCAAATTATAGAATTTTTCATCTTCAATAATATCATGAACATAAGTTTCTGAGGAACCCTCATTTGAAACAATTTCAACATCGGCCATTTTTCCAGTATCAGCTAATATATCTTGGTTGATTGCAACTTGATCCATGTCCTTAGAGTTGTTGCATGATAACGCAATTAATGCAATTGAAAAACAGGCTTTAAATATATTTTTAACCATAACATCCTTTTAACTAAATAACGAAGCAAGTTAAAATTTGTTACAAAATATTTATTAAAAAGTAACTCGTATTAATAACAAATAGATGGCAGCTCTCAAAAACAGAGTAGTTTTAATCTAACTTCTACTTAATTCAATTCTAAAGGTTGTCCCTTTTTGTACCTCACTCTCTAGTACAGTAATTTTACCTTGATGATAAGTTTCTATAATCCGTTTACATAGACTTAAACCTAAACCCCAGCCACGTTGTTTGGTTGTGTAACCGGGCTCAAATACTGTTTTAAATTTTGATTTTGGAATTCCCTTACCTGTATCTGTAATGTCTATATACAAAGCTTCCGGAATATCAATTAATTTAACGGTTAAATTACCCTTACCATCCATGGCATCAATAGCGTTTTTGCATAAATTTTCAATAACCCAATCAAATAACGGGACGCATAAACGAGAATATAAAACGTCCTGCGGAAGTTCCAATTCATAATGTGTGTTACGGGAAGTGCGGTGTTTCAAATAATTAACGCTTTTAGCTAAAACCTCGTTTACATTTTCTAACTCCAATGTGGGTTGGGAACCAATTTTACTGAAGCGATCCGTAATTGTGATAAGACGTTGAATGTCATGCTGCATTTCAGCAGTTATGCTTTCATCAACGCCTAAACTTTTTAAATGCTCATTCCACGCAAGTAAAGAAGATAATGGTGTACCCAGCTGGTGAGCTGTTTCTTTACTCATACCTACCCAAACCTGATCCTGTTCTGCTTTTCTTGCAGTACTGAATAATACATAAGCAATTACTAAAAACAAGCCAATGGCACCAAACTGAAAATAAGGATACCACTTTAACTGTGTAAGTAAATTACTTTGAGCATAAAAAATATAATTTATTTCATTTGCACCCAAATCAACTGCAATAGGTGCGTTTTGCGATGCTAATTCAATTAACTTAGCCTTCAACTTACTTGCGGTATTAACTTCCGAACTGTCTATTTTACCCAGTTCGATAATTTTAGTTTGATCGTTGTTGGTGAAGATGACAGGCACACCAGCCGAATTAATGGCTACTTCCGAAATAAAAGAGTTGATTAAACTATCAAATACCAATTTGATACTGGAGAACACCTTACTGTCTTTATGATAAAGCTTTTGTTTAATTCCTTTGTATACCTCAACATCAACAGGCGGATACAAATCCTTCATGATTTGTAATTGCTCACTCAAATACTTCGGATCCTTTTCCTTAGTAGAATCTAAGTTACGTGTTATTAAAATTTCGTCTTTTTCGTTGGTTAAAATAACCGGAACGGTTGTATTCTCCTGAAGAACTTTTAAAACAAAATTAATATTTTGTAAATCACTATTTAATTCCCGAGTTGCTTCCGCATACAATTCAGCCTTTTTACGTTCTCCTTTTTTTATTTCTTCAAATAACTCATTTGTAAATTTCACCAATTTAGCTCTTTTCTGAACCGCTTCTGCCCATAAAGTAGCCTTCTGTCTTTCCTCTGCGGCAATACTCTTAACCAAACTATTAGTATACCAAAGCGAAGCACTTACGATAAGTAAAGCAAAAAATGCCAATACTAATTTCCACCGTTGTTTTTTGGTATAAATATTCATTAGCTAAAATTACTAAAAATCGTCGTCTTCTGTTTCGTTATTTTTTTGAGCAGGCTGTTTGTTACTGTTTTGTTTTGGTTTTTCAAGCTCAAACGTTTGTTTTGATTTTTGTGAATTAGTTTTTACCGTATCTTTTTTAAATAGTTTGAATTCTTCATGTAAAATGGTTTTCAAATTCATCTTTTCATCTTTTAAATCCTGTTTCAATTTTTCTTTAAGGCCTTGTCTATCATATTTAATAATTGGATTATCGACAGTACCTGTCATTAATAAAAATGCACTTCGCCTGTTCTCCTTATCATTTTCAACCGGGCCAAACTCATTATCCTGTTTTCGTTTTTTAGCGAGCAATTCACTAATTTTTAGTTGAATATGGTAATCAATTTCATTGTTAAACGTATGTTTACCACTAACCAATAAATTTAAAGCGCTGTTATTGAGTTGCGTTTTAGGCAATGAAATTACTTTAGAACCAATATCTACAGTGGTTTCGAGGGAAGAAAATTTAATCCGTTTTAATTCTTTCACATCTACATAATTTGATAAACTCTCTAAAGGTTTAAAGTCAATTAATTCGCCTCGTTCTATAAACAAATCGGTGTGTGCCACAATTGAATTCTCATCCACATTAAATTGATTATCCCAATTGGCCTTAAAACTAACCGTTGCAGTAGCGTAACCTTTAATGTTTTTATCTAACAAAGTTGTTTGCCCAAAATTTTCAAACTGAGTAAACATCGACTGAATGTTAACAGATTTAAAAAAACCAACAGCTGCAGTTTGAAGGTTGTTTTTAGAATTATCTATAAATAGATCGCCTTCCATTTCGCCTTGAAACGCTATCATTTTAAAATCACTTAAGATTGCTTTTTGGTTTTTAATCTCCAACTCACCCGAAATATCGGACGCCTCAAACTTTTGGTAATTAAATTGTTTAATGCGTGCATCTAATTTAAAGTTTAAGCGAGCCGGAATAAATGCTAATGTATTAGATGAAGTACCGGTTGAAGACTCATTTTCTTCCACAAAATCAGCGAGAAAAAGTTGATTTGAGTTTAGTGTGCCGTTTATGTTTAATGTTGAATTGTTTTCAATTAAATAATTAAAAAAATTAGGAATCTCTCCTGTAATTGATAAATCTGAACTCCCTTTTTTTAATTCCAAATTCGTAACCTGTATAGCTCTGCTTTTAGCTTTTAAATCACATGAAATGATGTTTGTTGCATGCTTACTGTTTTTAAACTTAACCACTACATTTTTCATTATTGAGGCTAACTCCAACTCTACTGTGTTACCTGCAAAATTGTTCTTAATCTGTTCTACTTCTCCTTTAACATGGCCGTCGATTTTTAAAAACCCTGATAAATCAGTAATGGTATCAATTGGCCAAAATTTTATAAAATTATGTAAATTAAGGTTCGATCTGATTCTAGTATTTAAAAATGGTTTTGAAAAATCCTTAATCAATAAATTCCCTGAAATACTATCATTAGCAAGCAGGGCACTAAACTGATTAAAAGTTAATTCGTTTTTGGTGTTACTGTATAATAAGCTCCCATTTAAATTTAGCTGAGTGAGTGTAATTTGGTTTGGCTGATAAGTTACAGCTGCGTTTTTAACTCCGAAATCTGTTTTAATTTCAAAATTCTTATGATTTTGATAAGCTAATTTTCCCTTTAAATAAAATTCTCCCTTACTGCTATAATCTGAAATATTCCTTTTTTGAGCTTCAGGTAATAAAGATAAAATCGATTCTATATCTAAATTCTGTGCATTGTACGTTATTTCGGTGTTATACAACGAGTCGTTATAAAAGAAATAACCCTCTACTCCAAGTATTACCTTGTTCATACTGAGGTTTGCTTTTTTAAGCTGGTACTCTTTACTATTTACTTCCAGATTAAAATCTCCCTTACAGTTTTTATTTTTGAGTAAATTTCTTTTATTAACTGATAAACTTATTAGTTTAAAATCTACATCAGATTCAAGCAAGTATTTTTTCTCGCCAAATTCGCCTTTGAAAATTAACTGGTTTAAAAAAACAGATGCCCGCATTTTTTTGGGTTGATTGATATACGTGAGCTGACAGTTATTCCAGGTAATATTTTCTAAGGCAAAATTTACAGATTTTCCGCTAGTTTGGGCCGTATCTTGTTTCCAGATTTCAAAATTAGTTTTGTTGTTTTTGAAAAATTTAATGATGCATTTAGATTCGTCGATTAAAATTTTATGAATTGAATAATTCTCATTCCAAATATCCTTGGCATTAAAAAACAAGTTAATTTTCTTAGCAAATAACAAAGTATCCTTCGCTTTTGATTCTCCTGGCTCATAAACCAATACATCGTTAAATTTCAAACTACAATGCGGAAACGTACTTAAAAATGTAATATCAATGTTTTCGGGTTTTACTTTTACTTCGGTTTTAAGATGTGAATTAAGTTCTTTAATGATGGCATTCTTTATATCATCTTTATAAACAAAAACTAATATTAAGATAATTGAAAAAATAAAAAGGCAGATTAGTACAAACCAGAAAAAAAATTTCAGTAAACGTTTACCGAATGAGTTTTTAGGTTTTTCAATTTCTGTGTTCACTTAGCTAAGTTGTTGAATTTATTAACGCCAAAATGAACTTATGTTACGTGATTTTAACATTGTTTTTTTAATTAACCACCGGAAGGCGATTTATAACATGCTAACATTGATATTTTAACAATTAATTTTGAACTTTTTATGAATGATTTTGTAACTTTATCATATAACCTTTAATATCAAATAACATGAAACGTTCCATACTTCTCTCATTAGTTCTATCAACTATTTTCATAATTTCTATCTCCTTTATGGCCAATTCAAATTTTCAGGAGATTGCCATTAATTCACCTATACCTATGCCTGACTACAAAATGAAAGATGTATCCGGTAAAGAAATTAGTTTAAATGAGGCTAAAACAGCAAAGGGTTTGTTGGTAATTTTTAGTTGTAATACTTGCCCATACGTTAAACTCAGCGAAAGCAGAATTAAAGACTTAAGTGGTTTATGCGCTACCAATCAAATTGGATGCATTTTAATTAATAGCAATGAGGCACAACGTGGAGAAGAAGATAGCTTTGATGAAATGTTAAAATATTATAATGGTCAAGGTTTAAAATGTTATTACTCTGTCGATTTAAAAAGTCAATTAGCTAATGCGTTTGGTGCAACCAGAACACCTCAATGCTTTTTATTCAACAATAAAGGCTTAATCTACAAAGGTGCAATTGATGATAATGTTAAAGACCCCGCAGCCGTAAAAGACGCATATCTTAAAAATGCTATTGAAGCATTAGCTAAATCAGGGATTCCAACAACTCAGGAAACTAAATCCATAGGATGTACAATTAAACGTTTAGAATAGTGTTTAAGAAAGAACTGGATCCTGAAGATTTCTATTACAGCCCTGAAGGTTACATCGTATTTACAGAAAAACACCATTTGAAGCGCGGTTACTGCTGTAAAAGTGGCTGTAAACATTGTCCTTACGGGTATAATAAAAAAACCGGAACAATTGACACAAAGCCAAATAACAAAAGTTCAGTTTAGGGTTTTCTGAACAACTCAAAATAAAGTTCATTCATCCTTCCATAATGAAGTTTTGAGAAACTTCTTTCATGAAAAACTGTTATAAAGAAACCACCTACCTTTTTAACCTCGCTTCTAAGTTCATTCAAACTTTTTAAAGTTGAGCCATAATCAAAAGCCTTATAAACAGAATAAGCTCCATCCATTGCGCAAAACGGAACTGCTACAATATTTAATGATTGGTTACTTTCAAAGTTAAAATACGGAAAAGGAAAACTTGTGCCGGCACGGAACCCGGGTTTTCCGGCAAATCCCATCGTAAAATCATATTTGATGCAATTTTTTTCAAGTAGACCTGGTGTCAATTTAATGTCAAACCGAAGATAGTGTTGGCGACTTAACTGAACTGGTTCATTAGTTAATTGCTTAAACAATTCCGCCTCCTGCTTTAGCAGTTCAGAATTATTGTATGCGTAATAAGACGGATGCAAACCAACCTTGCATTTTGAACATACTTGATCTATATTTTTTTTAAAACCTTTGGTATAAGGATTTAAAGTGCGATCAAACTTAGTTTTATCATTCAATAAATAAAAGAAAACAAGCTCAAGTTGGTTATCCTTAGCGTGCTCAATTAATAAATCGTATACATCAAAGGGATCTCTACTCATACCTAAGCAAACGCTCATACGTTTTGCAATCAAACCAAATTTACCTTTTAATAAGTCCTTAAAACCGCCTCCCAGATTTCTAATAAAACCTTTGTGTTGAAACGCGTATAAGTTATCCAAATCAACAGTACTGATTTGTTTAAACGGTTGCAAAGGCAAGTTGCATTTGAATTTTGCTATTAATGCCTCTCTTAATTGATGGATCCATTTATCAACCTGTGGAGTTAAATGATAATTGCTATTAAAAAAAATACTTTGCTCTATTTCAAAGCGTTTATGTTCATCAAATTTTGGATTAATCCATTCCTCATATCTGCTAATGCAGGCGAATACTGCGCTGAATATGTCGAAATTTAAATCGTAGTCGGTTAATTGCTTTCTGAATAAAACAAACGATCCGTTTGATTCGATTTCAAGAGACATTTGCTTGCGAATGGGACAAGCGTTATTAAGAAATGGATGTTCCGGCACGTTAATGCATTTAGAATGAAGTGTAGAACTGTAATTAATTTTTACACCTTGTTTTCTTTCGAATTCCTCCAGATTATTAATGATTTCGTAATGACAGTTTAGAACCGTATTAAAAATAAAATCACAGGTATAATTTAAACGATTAGTTTTATTATTAGTGTAAATAAAAACGATTTCAGAGTATTTGTTTTGATTGTACAACACCTCCTCTATGTGCGTTGAATTCAAGTCAATCAATTATTTCTGAATTTAATATAGCTAATCCCGATTTTAGGTTGCAAGGTAGGATGAGCGGTTCCGGCAAAAATAGCTCGTTCTATAAAGTTATCGCGTGTATTTAACACGAGCGGATTAGGATCCGTTACAACCAACATAAATCCATAATTCTTTTTTGTACCATTAACGATTTGCTGTACATGCCTCATGATGTTAAAAACATAACTGTTTGATGATGCATCAAAATATCCGCCATATCGATTTAAATCTCCACTTGTTGTTTGGTCTGTAACTAAAGTAACTTTTCCAAGTGAGTCGAGCGCCAGCAGGGATAGTCCGGATGGAACCGCATATTGCTTTGTGCCGCCACTTGTGGAATAAGTTGGATCTATTTTAAAAGCAATTTCAGCACGATTAATAGAAACTTTATGGGAATCGGCTAAATTTTTTAATGAAGGTATTTTAATTTTAATTTTTGTTGAAGCAAATCCTTTAATGAATAGATTGGTGCGAGGTGCAAGCACAGAATCTTTATTGAATAATTGCTTTATTAATAAAGTATTACCTCCGCTTATTGCACTATAAGATGAAACATTAAATCGTGATGCTGTTGTGCCATAAAAAACAAATTTATATGAGTTAACAACTGTGTTGGTCGGAGAAGGCGGGCCGTTTAAATAACGTAGATAAAATCCGCTTGTTGTGTCTTCTAAATCAAATTTATAAATATTACCTTGTGCGTTTAATGGATTAATATTGGAACCTGAAGCAGTTATATAAAACCCTTTAATTGTGTTCTGAAAATTTTCGTTACTCTGTACAAGTGTTGTATTGGTTAAAATCGAATTTGCAAATACCGTGTTGGTAACCGGAATACGAATTACCTTGCTATTATTCAAAAAGGTTAATTTCCCTACATAACTTCCAACTAATTTTGAAAAATCAGCCAATGAATCTCCTTTGTTAGAATAGTATACTTGTGAGTTTTCTAATTTTTTGTTGGTTTCAAAAACCGAATAGGTCATTACAGTTGTTGTGTCTCCTGTAAATTGCACATTATCTGCTTTTAGTATAATTTCACTGGAAACATAAGTTGGGTTATTTCCGATAATTGTATTTGTTACGTTATCCTTAATTATTGGTGCAACATAAAGATTAATGTCGGTTCTGCCAAAAACCGGGTCTTGGTTAGCACCTAAAAATTTAAATCTCGTATTGAATGAAGGTATTTCTTCAGATAAAACAGTGAAAGCATCAATTTTAAAAGTATCAGAAAACACAGACTGCAACTCATCTTCCAGCGGCAGAACACTGTTGTCTAAAACTCTATTATCTTTCTTACAGTTTGTAAAGAGTGTAATTGAGAGCAGAATTAAAAGTATGTTAGTATGAGTTTTAAGCTTCATTTACGATGGGTAAAAATACAGAATTAATAACGGAGCAATTGCATAAAAAATGTAAAAATTAAAAAGCATTGCCTAAGTTCTGACAATGCTTTTTTAATATTTGAAATCAGTTATTAGGATAAAACATCTACCTCTTGCAGAATAGAGTCGTAAAACTCATTAAATGCATCTAAATATTCGATTTCGTTTTTATATCCTAAAAACGGTTTGCCCGATTTTTTAATGTGTTTTTCTAATTCAGGATGCATTGTTTCATCACCTTGTATAATGGCATCTGCATACTCAATAGCCTGTTTTTGGATATTTAAGTGATTTGACTCTTCAACAATATGTTTCAAGTCTTTTTTGTTAAAGCCATCAAAACTCAATTTTTCAGCAAACTTTTTGTTAAGGCTCTTCGGATACTCATCATTATATAATGAAACTGTTATTTTTGATTCAGCAAATAATGGCTCATCTGCATAATATTTCTTTATATACATTGGTAAAAGTGAGGTGAACCAACCATGGCAATGAATAATGTCAGGTTGCCAACCCAGTTTCTTAACAGTTTCAACAACACCTCTTACAAAAAACATACTTCTCTCATCGTTATCGTCAAAATATTTCCCAGACGTTTTATCAGTTAAAGTACTTTTTCTGCTAAAATATTCTTCATTATCAATAAAATAAACTTGCATACGAGCACTTGGAATGCTTGCTACCTTAATAATTAGAGGATGATCAACGTCATTGATAACCAAATTCATACCCGATAAACGAATAACTTCGTGTAATTGGTGGCGACGTTCGTTAATATTGCCGTATTTTGGCATAAAAGTCCTAATTTCTTTCCCTCTTTCTTGGATGCCCTGAGGCAAACGACGAGAAATTTTTCCGATGTAAGTCTCGTCCAGATAAGGGGTAATGTCTTGCGAAACAAAAAGAACTTTGGCTTTCTTCATAAATAGCTCCTAAAATATAAATACAAAAGTAATAAAAAAAAATCCATATTTCAAAGAAAAAAGAAGCTTGTCTGATTATTTATGG
The DNA here is from genome assembly GCA_020403265.1 of Bacteroidota bacterium. Lineage (GTDB taxonomy): Bacteria > Bacteroidota > Bacteroidia > B-17B0 > Aurantibacillaceae > Aurantibacillus. The sequence goes on along the minus strand of JADBXZ010000118.1, from coordinate 14,443 downwards.
CCAAAAAATGCCAATTTACCGTTCGTTTGAATCCATTTACCGTGCATTTAAGTATTACTAAAAGTTAATAAACTATCAGTGGCAATACACAGTTCGTTAGATATATTTAATGCGTATTGAGTTTAAATTAATACTTTTGCCAACGTGAAAATTATTCGAAATCTCCAGGAACTTAAATCTGTATTAAATGATTGGAGAAAAGAATTTAAAATTGGTTTTGTACCAACTATGGGAGCTTTGCACCCAGGGCATATATCCCTAATAAAGGAAAGTAAGTTACAATGCCAAAAAACAGTCTGCAGCATATTTGTTAACCCAACACAGTTTAATGACAAAAAAGACCTAGAGCGCTATCCGCGAACTGAAAAGGAAGATGTTAAACTGTTAATAGCGGCTGATTGTGACATAGTTTTTATTCCGGAAGTGAATGAAATGTATCCTCATAAAGATGAACGAACATTTGATTTTGGGCATTTAGATAAGGTATTGGATGGGGCGGCACGTCCTGGCCATTTTAACGGAGTAGCACAAATTGTAAGCAAATTATTTGATGCCGTTAAACCCGACAAAGCTTTTTTTGGTATTAAAGATTATCAGCAAGTGCTTATTATAAAAGAACTTGTTAGGCAAATGAAAACTAATATTGAAATTGTGGCATGCCCGATTATGAGAGAGAAAGATGGTTTGGCAATGAGTTCAAGGAATACCTTATTAAGTACTCAGGAAAGAAAACTGGCCTCTGTTATTCCAAAAGTCATGCAATCCATTCCAAGTTTAAAAGCAGCAGGCTATAGCTTCTCAGAAGTCAAAAAACAAGTAGCTTCAAAATTTTCCGGAAATGGTTACCGTTTAGATTATTTTATAATTTCTGATGCTAATTCCTTAATTGAAGATGAAGATTTTACAGATTCACATCAGCAGGTAGTATTAATTGCTTGTTTTATTGGGCATATAAGACTGATAGACAATATGTTACTTTAAATAAATCTATAACTAAACGTCCATACATTTTCTAATTAATTTAAAAAAGAACAATTAGTCCAAAATAATTTGGAATAATCATTCCTGAATAATACCTTAGTGCTCAAATGCCGAGAACAAAAAAATTCGATAAAACAGAGGTACTTGCTGCAGCAGCAAGTATTTTTCAACAAAAAGGTTACAACGGAACTTCTATGGATGAAGTTTTAAGAGCCACAGGCCTAAGCAGAAGCAGTCTGTATGACTCTTTTGGAGACAAACACAATTTATATATTCAGTCACTTGAATATTATAAGCAGAACAATCAAGCGTTATCTGATAAAATTGAAGAAAAACCCGTTAACGGTTTACAAAAAATAGATTTTCTATTTAAGAATGTTGTAGATCATTTAATTGCTCACCCTGATGACAACGGTTGTTTGCTAGTTAACGCCGCTGCCGAAATGAGCAAACAATGCTTTAAAACACAACAAGTTATTTGTAATAATAAAGATGAAGTGCAAGAACTATTAACTGGTTGGTTAAATGACGCTCAATCCCGCAACATTCTTAAACTAAGTAAACCAACTAAAAATTACTCTCAGTTTTTATACAATACTTTATTGGGATTACGCGTAATGAGTCAAAGTGGTGCAACAAAACAAGAATTAAATAATGTGGTTAAAGTAACAATAGATTCTTTAAACTAACATGTTAATTGAAACACACACGCACCTCTATGCCGAAGAGTTTGATTCGGATAGGACACAATTAATTGAAAAAGCGCTTAAGAACAACATTAAAAAATTTTACATGCCTAATGTTGACTCAAGTTCTATTGAGGCCATGTTAGCTTTGGAGAAACAATACCCGGAAAACTGTTTTCCTTTAATGGGTTTACATCCTTGTAGTGTTAAAAGCGATTATAAAAATGAACTTGAAATTGTTCATCGGTGGTTAACGAAAAGACTCTTTGCAGGTATTGGTGAAATTGGAATAGATCTTTATTGGGATAAAACTTTTTTTGAAGAACAAAAATTTGCATTTAAACAGCAAATCATTTGGGCTCTGGAATTTAATTATCCAATTGTAATTCATTGCAGAAATGCACATAATGAAATAATGGAACTACTGAGTGAATTCAATTCACTCCCTAAAGGGATATTTCATTGTTTTAGTGGTAATACTGCTCAGGCCAAACAAATCCTTAATTCTACTCCTTTTAAATTAGGTATCGGTGGGGTTGTAACATTTAAAAATAGTGGGTTAGATAAAGTTGTAGAAGACATAGATTTAAAACACTTGGTATTGGAAACAGATGCCCCTTACTTGGCGCCTGTTCCTTTTAGAGGTAAGCGAAATGAACCGGTTTATTTGCTGGAAGTTGCAAAAAAAGTTGCAGAGATTAAAAACTGCAGCATGCTTGAATTAGCAGAAATAACATCCAAAAATGCCAACGAAGTTTTTAACACAACAACAACCAGCATCCATCAAATCAATAAACATGAATTATCTTAACTACCAATTTACCGTTGAACCACCAGAACCTGGCAGTGAAATATTGATGGCCATGATTGCAGATTACGGTTTTGAAAGTTTTGACATCCAACCAAATGGCTTTAATGCTTTTATAACAGAAGAAAATGCCAAAGAAATCAACTTATCGGATTTGGTATTTGATGATTTTAAATTTTCAGTTTCTATTCAAACAATAGAGCAAACAAACTGGAACAGCGAGTGGGAAAAAAACTTTGAGCCGGTAATTATTGATGACTTATTAGCTATCCGTGCAAATTTTCATTCACCAATTACTACTGTTAAATTAAATATAGAAATAACACCGAAAATGAGTTTCGGTACCGGACATCACCAAACTACAAGGTTAGTTGCGAAACAACTTTTTCAATTGAACCTAAACGAACAACGAATTTTAGATATGGGTTGTGGTACCGGTATTTTAGCCATTTTAGCAGAAAAACTTGGTGCAAAAGAGGTGTTAGGAATTGACATTGATGCTTGGAGTGTAGAAAATAGTATAGAAAATGTTGCCATTAATAAATGTGCAAAAACAATTATTAAAAAAGGGGATGTTGAAGATTTAAATTCTGAAAACCCATTTGATTTAATCATTGCAAACATCAATAAAAACATCTTAAAAAAACATTTACCTACCTACGCAGAAAAAATGAAAACAGGGTCGCACTTAATATTAAGTGGTTTTTTTTTAACCGATGTTGATGAATTAACAGAAATTGCAAATAAGCTCCATCTTATTAAAGTTAGCGTTGAAACAGAAAATGAATGGGCTATGCTGGTTTTAAAGAAATAAGAATAGTATTAACAAAGTCAGCTACTTTTCAACATTATAAAAAAAACAAATAGTTAATTACTCCGTTTTTTTGTTCATAATAGCGTTTTTGTAAGTAAAGCAAGTGTTGTATTTTACAATGTTAATCATACAACTATTTAAATGGCTTTACAAGTTAATGTAAACGATATTCTTAATCAACTTTATCAACACCGAGGGGTTGTAGAGTTTTTGTTTGCTAACCGTGAAAACATCACCGTAAATGAATTGCTTTCACGCGAAGACATCTCACCCGAAGGTTATCAACGATTGAAAGCTTTAGAACTTGTTTTCGAATACGAAAACATTGTAAGCTTAAATGATGCTGTGATCGCCATGTTTGAAGATTTCATGGAAATTGGCGAGGTAACCCCTGGATTAGTCAACGATTACATTAACGAGCTTAAACGTTACATCCGCTTTTATCAAGAAGTTCATGAACACCGTTTCTTAAGACATATTAAAAAATATCTTAAACGAATCAACATTGCTCTACCCAGAGAAATTATCAAACTTCAAAAAAATGTTGATGACACTTACAAAAACGAAGCCAATTACCGAATTAAACTGCATAAGTTAGAAGATTACCGCGAAAAGCGTGATACAATTATTGAGTTTATCCGTAAAACTGAAGAAATTATTAATGACACCAGACAACTTTTTACTTACACCAATGATACTGAATTGTATGGCATTGTAACCAATCTTAAAGGAACGTTAATTGAAAACCTTGACTTTTTAATTGAAATTCAAACCGATATTACCGACTACATTAATAAAATTCAATTTCAGTTAGATGTTTATCTTAAAGCACAACGCTTGAAAGAAATCAAAGATCATGGCACATTGCACTACCGAACAGATTTTATTGAACAAGTTAAACAAGTAAAAACACTCAAGCACAATAACATAAAAGGACCAAGAACAAAAATTTCAATTGATTTTTTATTTACCGACGAAGGACATGTTTTGTGCAAACGTGTAGCGGAAAAATATAAACTCTCTCGTTTAATGATGAGAGGTATTGCCGGAAAATTACCAAGCAATTTTAAAGAACAACTAATTGATCAACAAATTAAATTAGATGTAGAGAAACTAGTAGATAAATTTCTCAATCAAAACAAACTCAATTTATTTGAATACTTAATTGATTATAAATTCCCAAAGGCCGTTGGTAATGTGTCCTTTGAAGAACGACTCTCCATTTTTGTTGAAATTGCCATGGAATACCAAAACAGTTTAGATTTTAAATACCGATTGGGTTATCATGATTATGAAGATGCTAACCAAACGAAAAAACGGCTGGGTTACACCATTATTCTCCCTTTAAAAAAGGAAGAAAAGAAAACGAAAAAAATTAAAGAAGAAAAAGAATAAAATTGTTTTTAGAAAAAGCTATATTAAAAAAACAAGAGCTTGATGCCTTAAGACCTTTTAAAAAAGAAATTGAAGAAAAGGTGATGCAAAAACTACGCATTGATTGGAATTACCATTCCAATAGCATAGAAGGTAATAGCTTAACATATGGAGAAACGAAATCATTATTGTTACATCACATTACTGCTCAAGGCAAACCACTAAGGGATCACTTTGAAATTACTGGTCATAACGAAGCTATTAATATTGTTTTGGATGTTGTTAAAGGCGATAGAAATATTACTGAAAATTTTATCAGAGAGTTACACAAATTAATATTGAAAGAAAATTATACTAAAAAAGCAATTACATCAGACGGCAAAGAAACCACGAAAGAAATAAAGGTTGGCGTTTATAAAACAGAATCTAATCATGTTTTAACGAAAACAGGAGAAACATTCTATTTTGCTGAGCCATTCGAGGTTAGTTCAAAAATGAACGATCTTATAGAATGGTACAATTCTGAAATACAGCGAAAAGACTTTAACCCAATACTAATAGCTACAGAATTTCATTACAAATTTGTTCGAATTCATCCATTTGATGATGGTAATGGAAGATTATCAAGAATTTTAATGAATTTCATCTTAGTGAAATTTGGATACCACCCTGCCATCATCAAAAAAGAAATTAAAGAAAGGTACTTCGAAGTACTGCGCATTGCAGATGGAGGAAACATTGAACCATTTGTTGAATTCATATCTGAATCAGTTTTTAATTCGTTGGATTTAATGCATAAGGCTATACACGGAATTGCGTTTGAGGATGATAATGATGTTGATAAACAATTTTGGTTATTGGATCAGAAATTAAAAGGCTTAAAAACAAATGAAACAAAAAACAAAAGTGAATTTAATTACATAGATTTAATCTCTAAGATACATGACCATTTCAAAAAAGAAAATGAAGCTTTCAATAAGTATTACTCAAAAATTTCTTTTAACAGCAGAGTAGTTTACTCAAACAATAATGATAATAAGTCAGCTACAATTGAACAAATACTAAGTAAAAAAAATAATTTTAAAATTATTTACACTTCCATTAAATACGAATTTAAAGAATCAATACCCCCATTAAATTCATACTACTATTATGAAATAAAAATTGATTTTGGAAAAAACGAAAACTCCTACGAATTCATTTATGAGCCTTTACAAGGAGACACAATGGTTTTAAATGTAAATAAATCTGAGCCACTTCAACATGTGGAATTAATTAGTCTTTCCCATAAAATAAAAACGAATCATATAAAATTTATTGACCAAAATTTATAATTTAAATGAACGCAGAAGATTATAACCTCCCAAAACAAACACACGACATTTTTGCAATTATGGCGCGTGGACATTTTATCAGCAGTAATGGCACTAAGGATAACATGAGCAAGTTGTATGACATCATTAACAATCCCGAAAATTTTGATCGCCTACAAGCCTATTTCAATATCATTAGATATAACATCGAACGTGGAAATAATTACTTCTACTTCTCAAAAATAAATGAAGCAAACAGTTTAATTGAACAAAAATTGGAAGCATTTGAACGCTACATTGATGTGATTGACTTATTTGCAAGCATGGACAATAAAATAACGATTGGGGCCAGGTTCAGGCCAAGTGAAATTGCAGAAGAATGCAATGCAAATGTGCGCTTAAAACAAAAATTACAAAAAATCCCAATGTACCGTAGTGAAACGCTACTTAATAAAGTGAGAGATATCTGTAATTTAATGACCCGTGATTCATTTTTAGAATTAGAGGATGAACAATCAGAGAGTTACAAAGTACTTGACGCTTACACCTATTTATTAGATATGATTAATGCAATCAGTATTTATGAAGAAACAAGCGGAACAGACAGCAATAGCAGTGGGATAATTTTAAACTAGAAAATTTATAGAATGGAAAACGTAAGAATATTAAACAGAATTGTAGAAATAAATATTGCAAATGTAAAGTATGCAGATATTGAATTGTGCGGTAACACTTGCTTTGTAGGGACGAATAATTTTGGAAAAACGTCTTTACAACGTGCCATCTTATTCTTTTACAGTGCTAATAGTCGTGGATTAGGGATCGCTCAATCACAAAAAAGTTTTGAAGAACATTACTTCCGTTATGAAAATTCTTACTTAATATATGAAATTGCCACAGAGGACAAACCATTTTTTGTAATGGTTTACCGTCACAATAAATTAGTATTTAGATTTGTTGATGCGCCTTATAACCCAGATTTCTTTTTAAATAGTAATGATGAGGCTATGAAAATTAAAGAAATCATCAACAACTTGGAGAGAAGAGGCATTTACATTTCCAATCAAATTGATACGTTTGAAAGATACAGAAATATCATCTACGGAACAGAAACAGATAAACAATTATCTAAATTTCATTTATTAAAAGGAAATGAAAAATATGGTAATATCCCCAAATCCATTACCAATGTGTTCTTATCTTCCAAAAGTAGTATTGATTCTAGATTTATTAAAGATTTTATTGCCAATTCGCTTACTGATCAAAACTCATCTATTAAATTGGAACAAGTTGAACGCCAACTAAGACAATTTAATGAAAAGTATACGGATATAGAAACTTATATTAAAAAAGAAACCGGACAATTAATTGAGCTCATTGATAAAAAATACGATCAGGTTCAGATGCTGAAGGGCTCACAAATGGAGTTAGCTGATAAATTAGGCAGCAGCATACGCTTTGCCGAAACACAAAACGAAGCTATTCGTGACGCTGCTAAGAAAAAAGAAATTGAATTAGAGGAGTTGACCAACGAACACGAGGCACAAACCGAGGCTATTCAAGAAAAGCAAAATGACATTCGTGAAGAGATTGGCTTTTATGACCGCACCATTCGTGAAGCTAATAAAAAACTGAAAGAATATAAAGAGAATAATATTGATGAAGCTGTAGAAAAGCATTCCGAGAAAGAAAAATTACAAGTCGAATTAAACATTGCACGTCGCGAATATGAAAGTTTAACCAGTAATGTTTCTAGTATTGAATTGAAGTACTCCTCATTAATTGAGCAACTCAGAAATGACAAAGCTGCTTACATTAATAAAATTAACTCAAAAACGAGCGAAATTTTTAATCATTACAACGAATTACAATTACTTCAAAAAAACGAATTCAATAAACGAGATGCCGAATTAAAACAAAAGAGAGACGAAGCTTTATCTGATGTTAGTGGAGAAGTGACGGCTAAACAAATTGAGTTTAATGAATTAAAAAGTGAAGAAAAAGTTATTCGTAACACACGCTTTTACGAACAGGAGATTAAAGCGCTTGAAACAGAATTAGCAGAATTACGTGCAATTAATTATAAAAACAAAAGTGAGAAGGCCATCAAACAAAACATGGTCCAAACCATTCAACGTGAGTGGGAAGCTTTGGAATTGAAAATTAAAACTGCCCTAAACAATAAAATCAATCAAAGTAATGCAGATATCATCAAGCTTAAAACAGAAATTAAAGAAATAGAAAGTAAGCTTAACGTGCAACATGATGCATTTTACGGATACCTCGAAAAAAACGTTAAGAACTGGCAGGAAAATATAGGTAAAGTAGTTAATGAAAAGCTCCTTTTCAGAACGGACCTAACACCCGAAATCAAAGAAAATGCGGCTAATACGCTTTATGGCATTAGTTTAAACCTTGAGAATGTTGAGGTTATTTCTAAATCAATTGAGGAATATCAGTTCGAGAAAAACGAAAGATTGGCACAAATTAGAGATTTAGAAGAAAGTCTCAATCAATTTCAAACTGCCAATAATGAAGAAAAAATGTTGGCCGCCGATAAATTCGGTAAGCAATTGGGTGAATTAAAAGAAGATTTAAAGGTATTAACCTATTCACTTGAATTAGCAGATAAGCGCGAACAAAAGTTACAAATTGAATTAGAAGACTGGAAAATTAAAGCAGGTACGGAAGTTGAAGACTCTTTAACAGGTAACAGACAACGCCTTAATATAATAGAAGAAGAACTCTCTATTTTAAATAAAAAGAAAAATAACGTTTTAAATGATTTCAATCTGCAATTTGAAAAACTTAACGCTTACAATATTGAGCGTTTAGGCGAATTAAAAGAACGTCAAGAAACTGAAATTAGTGAACTTGAAGTAGAAAAGAAAAATCAAGTAAAGGAATTTGAAAATAAAGAGGAGGAACTAAGTAAGGAAAAAGAAAGTAATTTTAAAAACAAAGGTGTTGATGCTAAGCAGTTAAAATCTGTTGAAGGACGCTTGAAAGAATTACAGGATGCCTTGAAGGAAATTGAACAATACGCGCAATTAGTGAATGATTACTTAAAAGACAAACGTGAAAAATTTGATAAACTTCCTGACCTGATTCAGAAAAAAGAAGAATTTGTAAAAACAAATAACGATTTAAGCGCACAACTGGAAGAAAACACAAGAAAATATAATTTAAAGCGCATGGAGCTTAACAAAGCTAAACGTGCATTTGACGAAGAACTAATTGAGTTTAATAATGGCATCCGATTCTACACCGAAACATTCCGCGAGTCTCCTGTGCACAACAAATACGCTGACATTATTGAACGTGCCGAACCAAAAAGAACGAATTTTAAAATAGCAGATTTGTGTACACAAATGCTTAAAAACGATTCGCACTTTAATGAAGAGTATGGTGCATTTCAACGCTATGTGAATGAATTTGCAGGTAAGTTCAGGTTAGAGAATCACTTCAATTTTGTTATTAGAACCGATGCTACACAAGGTGAATACGAGCGTTTTGCACAAAACTTAAGAAGCTTTATTAATGAAAATAAAATTGAGCTTTCGATTGCTGAAACTGCAACTCAAATTGGTTTAGTAACTGATAGTATTGCAACTAAAGTAAAAGAGTTAAGCGGACAAAAAGATAAAATTCAACACATCATTACCCTTATTGCAGAAGATTTTAAGAAAGCAGAATTTGAGGAAAGTAAATTAATTGAGTTTATTAAAATTAAAATTGAGGAAAGCGATAACAAGGTGTACAAACTTCTTAAACGTATTGAAGAATTTAGAGAGGAGCATGGTTTAGTATACAATGAAGGCTTATTTAATACCGATTTTGCAACCGGAACCAAGCGTGAAATTAGCACAAGAGCCGTTAAACTGTTAGATCAACTTCGTACAGCAATTAAAGAACAGGAACAGGAAGAAATCAGATTACAGGATTTATTTGAATTGAAGTTTAACATTAAAGAAGGTATGAATGAAACCGGCTGGACACATAAAATTGACAGCATCGGAAGTACCGGAACAGATATTTTAGTGAAAGCCATTATTTACATTACCCTTTTGCATGTGTTTATTAAAGAAAGTAGTCACCGCAGCAGTAAAGACTTTAAAGTACATTGTATTATTGACGAGGTTGGACAAATCAGCGCCCACTACTTACGCGAACTTTTGAAATTTGCTAAGAACAGAAATATTATGATGATTAATGGTTTACCAAATAAATCAGGATTAGAAAGTCATTATAAGTTTACTTATCAGTTCAGAAGAGAAGAAAACAATAACGTGAGAATTTTCCCAAGTATTGTAACAGAGGTTGAAGCATAAGAACATTAAATTTATTTGACTTTGTTATTGATTAATTGGAATGACATCAAGACAATTAAGCTCTCTAATTATATTATTCATTTGTTTGATTAAGCTGCAAGGGCAGAACAACAGATGGATTAATTACAACCAGATTGGCTGGTATAACTACTTTGGTACCTTTAAATTAAATCCTAAATTCTCTTTGCATACTGAATACCAGTTCAGACGAAATAACTTTATAACAGACTGGCAACAAAGTTTATTGCGGGTTGGAATAAATTATGAGTTAAATTCTGCTATCCAACTGCGAGTTGGATATGGCAACATAGAAACTTTTAATTACGGTGACATACCAATTAATAAATTCGGAAAAAACTTTACCGAACACCGCAGTTACGTTGCCATCACACTTAAACAAACATTAAATAAAATTGACGTTAGTCAACGTTACAAGCTTGAGCAACGTTGGGTAGGGCAATATTCTGACTCTTCCTCAAAACAGGAAGACAAATACACTTACTTAAACAGAATGCGTTACATGTTAAGAATCCAAATCCCACTCACTAAAACTGATAGTCTTAAAAAAAATCAGTTGTATTTTGCCGTTTATGATGAATTATTTATAGGCTTTGGAAAAAATGTGGTGCAAGCTGTATTTGATCAAAATCGTTTAAGTGCTTTAATTGGCTTTAAATTTAATAAACACATGAAATTAGAGGCCGGCTATTTGTATCAAATTTTACAATTAAACCGATTAGTTTTAAATCGACCTGTGTTTCAGGACAACCAGGGTTTTATTACCAATTTGATTTTTAACCTTTAAATACTGACAGCATGAATCAATTAAAAATATTTTTGTTTTCGCTTAGTTTAATTTGTACGTTAGCAGGTAACGCTCAAAAAACAAATGCCACTGTGATAAATGATTTTGTGGTAACCATTCATGAAGAAACCGTTAATAAAATTTTAGCAGCTGTAGGAGACATCAGCGGCACTAATGATTACGAGGTAATGCTAATTAAAGGCAAATACCATTGGACCATTAAAAACCCAAAAATAGCCATCAGACCGGATAGCAGTAATTTCTTTTGCGATGCGATTGTTAAGTGTGGTCCTTTTGATTATAAAACACCCGTAGTAGGCGACGTAAAAATAAGTTACGACCCGGTTAAAAATTTGATCTACATTAAAATTACGCGAGCAATCTTTGAATTATACACCATGGTGTTTAATAAAAAAATTCACATCAAAGACATTCATTTAGAAGAGTATTTTAAAGAGCCATTTACTTTTGAAGGACCACAAACCATGGAAACGGATATGGATTTTAGCATGCCGGACAGCGCAGTTAAAAAGATTTACATTAAACCAACCGATTGCAGAATGGATGTGAAGTGGAAAGAAATTTGCACCAGCTGCGAAATGGCAGCAAGTGATAAACCGTTTAAACCGGTAGTTAAACCCGGCTCGCCTGCCAATGGTGTTAACGCAATAACTGCGTCAGGAACCTCAACCGTAAAGGCGGTAGGAACTTCTAACCAAAGCACAAAAACATCAACGGCCAATCCTATCAAATCAACAACAGTTGCGCCTACTACAACAAACTCAACGAAGGGGAAATAACGACTCTAATTACTTTTTATTTTTAGCCCAAATAGTGTATTCCTTTTGTTGTTCTTTATCAAAAGGAGCTGGTCTGCGAAGAGGTTCGCAAGGTCTTAATGTGTCATGGCAATCCTTTGGTAATTGCTGATATAAAGCCGTTCCTTTGGTTTTCCAAGCAATCATTTCGTCTGAAACATCCTTAACTGCCTTAGCCGGATTACCAACAATAACCTTGCGCTTCTCAAAAACAGTTTGTGCAGGCACAAAACTCAAAGCGCCAACAATGCATTCATCACCAATTACCACTTCATCCATAATAACACTGTTCATGCCAATCAAACAATTTTTACCCAAGGTTGCACCATGCACTACTGCACCGTGACCTATATGTGCTCCCTCCTTCAACAAAACCGTAGTTCCGGGAAACATGTGAATCGTACAATTCTCTTGAACGTTACAACCTCGTTCTATGATAATTTTACCCCAATCACCACGAATAGCTGCACCAGGACCAACATACACATCCGCACCAATAACCACATTACCGGTTACGGTAGCATTCGGATGAACAAAAGCCGATGAATCAATAACCGGTTTATACCCATTAAATTCAAAAATATTTGACATATGCATAAAAATTAAAAGCTTTAAGTTAACCAAACTATTGCAGATAATCGGAATTTGAAAAGATTTAAAATTTCAATCAGTTTTAAACAATGCCCATGCCATTTAAGATGTTCGGTTATCTTTGTGCCTTAATTTTTTGAAAACATGAGTGATTTAAAACCGATAAAAAGCGCATTAGTTTCTGTTTATTATAAAGATAACTTAGAACCCATTATTCAAAAACTTCATCAACTAGGTGTTAAATTATACAGCACCGGCGGCACCCTAGCCTTTATTGAGAAAATGGGGATTCCGGTTACTGCCGTTGACAGCGTTACCAACTACCCTGAAATTTTTGGAGGAAGGGTAAAAACATTACATCCCGCGATTTTCGGCGGGATTTTAAATCGTAGAGATAACGAGAGCGACCGCAAGGAAAAAACACAGCACCAGATTGCCGACCTTGATTTGGTTATTGTTGATTTATACCCTTTTGAGGAAACGGTAGCAAGTACTTCTAACGAGTCAGAAATAATTGAAAAGATTGATATAGGAGGCATTTCGCTCATTCGTGCTGCAGCTAAAAATTATAATGATGTGGTAATTGTGTCAAGCAGAAATGATTACGGATTATTAAACAATTTATTAGAATCCAAAAAAGGTAATACAGATTTATCCGACCGAAAATTATTAGCTGCTAAAGCCTTTGCAACCACGAGTCATTATGACACTGCAATTTTTAATTACTTTAATAAATCTGTAGAACTTTTACAGTTTAAACAAAGCATACAACAAGCACAGGTATTGCGTTATGGCGAAAACCCGCATCAAAAAGGAATATTTTATGGTGATTTAGAGGCTATGTTCACCAAATTAAACGGCAAGGAGCTTTCATATAATAATCTGTTGGATGTAGATGCAGCTGTTAATCTAATAGCAGATTTTGAAGAACCTACCTTTGCAATTTTGAAACACAACAATGCTTGCGGTGTAGCCAGTAGGTCAACTATTCATCAAGCCTATGTTGATGCATTAGCCGCTGACCCGGTAAGTGCTTTTGGCGGAATATTAATAGGCAACAGAACCATTGATTTGAATACAGCTACTGAGATTAATAAATTATTTTGCGAAGTAGTTATTGCACCGGCCTATAATGAGAATGCACTTGCCATCTTAAAATCAAAACCAAACCGCATAATTCTTATTCAAAATAAAGTTGCCCTAAGTGATACAACCTTTAGAACCCTTTTAAATGGAGTAATTGAACAAGATAAGGATTTTAAAACGGAAGTTGCTGGAGATTTAAAATCAGTTACAACAACCTCTCCTACAGAGGCAGAAATTAAGGACTTAATATTTGCAAATAAATTGGTAAAACATACAAAGTCTAACACCATTGTATTTGCCAAAAACGGGCAATTATTAGCTAGTGGAACCGGACAAACAAGTAGGGTTGATGCCCTAAGACAAGCGGTAACCAAGGCACAAAGTTTTGGTTTTAGCTTAAAAGGTGCTGTAATGGCCAGTGATGCCTTTTTTCCGTTTGCTGATTGCGTTGAATTGGCTAACCAAGCCGGTATTACTGCGGTAATACAGCCCGGAGGAAGCATTAAAGACAAAGACAGCATTGAATACTGCAATGCTCATGGGATGAGCATGGTGTTTACCGGCACCAGACATTTTAAGCACTAAGCCTGCGGTTTTTTTTGCTTAAATAAATTAATTTTGTATTTTTGCACTCCCAAATGGTAGGTATAGCTCAGTTGGTTAGAGCATCAGATTGTGGTTCTGAGGGTCGTGGGTTCGAATCCCATTACTTACCCAAAAAGTCCTTGAATTTTCGAGGACTTTTTTAATTTGAACATGTTTTACGTATATATTTTATTTACAGAAAGATTTAATAAATTCTATATCGGTCAAACAAATTCGATTGAAAATAGACT
>JADBXZ010000117.1 GCA_020403265.1 Bacteroidota bacterium | reverse complement strand
CTCTAAGGGCTTCGTGAGATGCCAATTTTAGAAACCTCGTTTATTAATTTAAACGAGGTTTTTTTTTGATATTAAGCGAATTATGTCTTCCGAGGCAAGCTCGGGATCACTCATCCCTAAGAGCTAAAGCTCTAAGGGCTTCGTGAGATGCCAATTTTAGAAACCTCGTTTATTAATTTAAACGAGGTTTTTTTTTGATATTAAGCGAATTATGTCTCCCGAGGCAGGATCGGGATTAATCATCCCGATGTGCGCCGCACATTTTTTGTGAAATGTTCCAAAAATGTTCGAACCTGCCTGTCGGCAGATAGGATTTCGGACAATAGAAAAAAATGTGATAAAGGGATTTGATTAGATTTAAAATATAAATTAGAAAAAGTTGATTGGTAATTTGTTTTATATTTTTTGGTACTGTTTATTCAGCTCTTCGCTCGGGCTGGCTCAAATGTGCATTGCACATTTGCCCTGCTCAGGATTACAAACCAAGTTTGCGAACAGTTGCCGCAGCGGAGCGGAACGGCGGCGTTGAAAACTTGGCAAAAATCGTTCGCAACCCTGCAAAGGGGGGTAATAAACTTTCATTCTAGAATTGATCTTCTTGGTTCATAATTGTGATAAATTACTCTACATTTATTATAAGCGATGGACTCTATTAAATTAGAATCTAGAAACTGCTTTTTTACATTATAACTGGAGTCATGTCCATAATAAACAAACTCACATATGTTCTCTTCTTTAATCATTTTTACCCTCAGAGGACTAACGGAAACTGTATCATGCATTTCATCATCTGTAAAGACGGGTGCACTAGGCAGTAACTTGAAATTATCAGGTTTATCACATTGAAAGTATACTTTAAAGCAATCAACAACTTGAATACCAAACTTACCTCCGATGGACCCTTCATGATTTTTACCAAAAACATCATAACTAATAATAAAACCACCACGCTTTTTGCCAATGACTTGACCTATTGTAACGCATTGGTTTGAATCAATTAAGTAGTTCTGATAATACATAATTATCCTAATAGGTAAATAAATAATCAAAAAAGCAGCTACTGCCGAAAAAAACATCAAGACAGGATTCTTTAACTTTTTAAAAATAAATTTCATTATTATATATTAGCTCTTAAATGAAATACTTTTCTACCTCTTGGCAAATTGAAATTTACTTTCTTGATTGCATTTATTACTTGCTTTGCTGTATTTGAATTTAAAATATTAGATTTATTATATTTGTCGTTCTCAGGCACCACACGAAATTCCGTGCAGCAGCGACCATTTAACTAAAATATCAATATCAATTATTTTCCATCTTTCTTCTTTACATACTCATCCGTAAAGTGTTGCTTGCTTTTTTCTTGCGAAAATTTTGCAGCATTGTAAGCTCCCGAGTTTCCTTTCGGAATACTCAAACTTTCCCAGCTTTGCGTGCTGTACATTTTTCCTAAAAACACAATCTGCCCAACATGGTAAGGATAATGCGCCAACTGGCGGTTAATTGCTTCCATAACGGTGTGTCCTTGATTTCGGATGTAGATTATTTTTTCTAAATCCTGATCTGTTAACTGATTTAAAGCGCTAAAAAGGCAAGCCCAACCATTCTCCCACATTTCCAGGAGTTGCGCCGGTGTTAAGGTTTGATTTTCAAACTCAGTATCTCTTTGTCGCCATTCTTTTTCGCCGTCAGTTGTCAAAAAGTCTGTCCATCGCGAAAGCATGTTGCCATGTAAATGCTGAATGATGACGGCAATGCTATTACTGTCAGCATTGGGTTGTTTATAATACGCTTCTTCTTTTAATTGCTTAAAAGTTTGGTCTCCTAAATTTTTGTAATACAAAAACTGTTTTTTAACCGAGTCTAAGTAGTTTTCTAAACTCATTTTTTGGCGCCTGGTTTGGCTTTAACTGAATTAGTAGTTGTTTTTGAAGGCACTGCCGATTGCTTTGGTACAGTGGTGTTTTGAACTTTATTTTTATTAAAAAAGGCTTCCGTATCTTTTTTATTGGCTTGCACACCGTTTTTAAAAAGTTCTTTTTCTTTTACCGTGCCATTTTCATTCCTGTAAATCCATGGTCCGTTTTTTTTGCCTAATACATAATATCCGGTAGCAACTTCCACACCGTTAGGATAGTAATGTGTGCTTTTACCGTCCAATTCACCATTTACATAGCTTCCCATGCCTCGTAACTTACCCGGGCCAAAATATTGTTTGTATGGACCGTTCATCACGTTGTCTTTAAACAAACGTTCTTCGGCAATATTGCCATCAGGCAGGTAAACAATGGATTGTCCGTTTTTTTTTCCGAGTTTATAATTATCTTTTGAAATTAAAACCCCGGCTTCGTCAAAAAATAGCCACACACTGTCTTTCTCTTCATTAATGTATTTACCTTCACCCATGCGTTTGCCATTCATGTGAAAAAGTTTAGAATAGGCAATTTTTCCTTCTAGTTTAAAGTTCATTATAGCCTTAACACTATCGTTAGGATAATAGTATTTAAAGGTACTAATTGGTTTATCGTTTTTAAATTCGCCTTCGTAAAGCAATTTACCTTTGGTATCATACTTTTTCCAGTAACCTTGTTTTTTACCATTGGCATCCAGTGTTTGCGAAAAAGAGCTGACGATGCTAAAACTAAAGAGAGTGAGGAAAATGATTTTTTTCATGCCTTTAAATTACTTTTATAATTCAACGGATCTAAATTGTAACAACTAATTTATTAACCAATCATTGAAGATTGCCAACGTGTTGCTTTTTTATTATTTGATGCAGCCGGTAAAATGTTTCGCCAATTAAAATTGAAATTAGAAAAGGTGCCCCATTTTATTTTTTTTGGTTTCAAGGTATTTTAAATTATGTTCATTTGGTTCAATGATGATAGGAATGTTTTCAACTATTTCTAAACCATAGCCAATTAAACCGGCCCGTTTTTTAGGGTTGTTGGTCATTAATTTTAATTTGGAAACGCCAAGTGCGCGCAGTATTTGTGCGCCCACGCCATAGTCACGCTCATCCATTTTAAAACCGAGCTCTAAATTGGCTTCTACGGTGTCTTTCCCTTGTTCTTGTAATTTGTAGGCTTTTAGTTTATTAATTAAGCCAATGCCTCTGCCTTCTTGATTCATATAAAGAATAACCCCTTTACCTTCTTTCTCAACCATTTCCATTGATTTTTGCAATTGAGGTCCGCAATCGCAACGGCAACTGCCAAAAATGTCGCCGGTTATGCAGCTGCTGTGCACGCGCACCAAAATGGGTTCGTTTTTTCCCCAGGTTCCTTTAACGAGGGCTAAATGCTCCTGTTGGTCTATTTTCGTTGTAAAGGCTTTTAAGTTAAAATTGCCCCAGGTTGTTGGCATTTTCACTTCCACTACTTCTTCAATGATACTTTCTTTAGATAAACGATAGGTTATTAAATCTTCAATGCTTATGATTTTTAAGTCAAATTTTTGAGCTATTTTAACCAAATCGGGCAAACGTGCCATCGATCCGTCTTCGTTCATTATCTCAACCAAAGCGCCACAAGGTTCAGAGCCGGCTAACCTTGCTAAATCCACAGTGGCTTCGGTATGACCTGTTCTTCTTAAAACACCGCCTTCTTTGGCAATTAAAGGGAAAATATGTCCGGGTCTCCCAAAATCACTTGCTTTAAAATTAGAATCAATAAGGGCTTTGATGGTTTTACTGCGGTCGCTTGCAGAAATGCCGGTAGTGCAGCCATGTCCTAACAAATCAATAGAAACGGTAAACGCTGTTTGATGCAAAGCGGTATTGGCCGGCACCATCATATCCAATTGTAATTCCTTGGCTTTTTCTTCGGTAATAGCGGTACAGATAAGGCCTCGCCCATGCGTAGCCATAAAATTAACAACCTCAGGCGTGGCATTAGCGGCAGTGGTAATAAAATCGCCTTCGTTTTCTCTGTCTTCATCATCAACCACAATGATGACCTTTCCGTTTTTCAAATCAGCCAGCGCTTCATCAATGGTGTTTAGTTTAATTTTATCCATGCTGTGTTCCTTATTAGAGGGTGTAAAGTTATTAATAAAAACTGAGAACTGTTCTTTGTCTTAACTACAATACAGCCCGTATTTTTGTTTAAAAGGTACTTCATCTAATTAAAAATAGCTAAATTTAGAGTCAATTATGTCAGTTCATAAAGAGGTTAAAAAAATCACCACACACACCCTTCAAGAAATGAAGCGAAATGGGGAGAAAATAGCCATGCTAACGGCTTATGATTACACAATGGCTAAAATTATTGATAATGCTGGCATTGATGTGATTTTGGTGGGCGATAGTGCCAGTAACGTAATGGCAGGCCACGAAACCACTTTGCCTATTACGCTGGATCAGATGATTTACCATGCAAGTAGTGTTATTAGGGCGATTAACCGAGCGCTTGTAGTAGTTGATTTACCTTTTGGTACTTATCAGGCTAACTCAAAAGAGGCATTGAGTTCGGCAATCAAAATAATGAAGGAAAGCGGCGCGCATAGCGTAAAGTTAGAAGGCGGTAAAGAAATCAAAGATAGTATTGAACGTATTTTAACTGCCGGTATTCCTGTTATGGGTCATTTAGGCTTAACACCGCAAAGTATCTATAAATTTGGCACCTACACCGTTAGGGCAAAAGAGGAAGAGGAGGCTGAACGTTTGATGGAAGATGCTAAATTATTAGAGCAATTTGGTTGTTTTGCATTGGTTTTAGAAAAAATTCCGGCCGATTTAGCTACTAAAGTAGCAAAGGCATTATCCATACCGGTTATAGGCATTGGCGCGGGTGGCGGGGTAGACGGTCAGGTGCTGGTAACGCACGATATGTTGGGTATGACGCATGAGTTTAGTCCACGGTTTTTACGCCGGTATTTAAATCTTTATGAAAGCATGGGTAATGCGTTTAAGCAATACATAGGTGATGTTAAATCAAAAAGTTTTCCAAACGAAAAAGAGCAATATTGATATTTTTATAACTTTACAATTATGATTAAAACTTGGAGCAAGGAAGAAATTCTTGAAGTTTATAATACACCCTTATTAGAACTGATGTCTCGTGCCAATGGCATACATCAACAATTTCATAAAGTAGGTGAAGTGCAAATTAGTTCGCTGTTATCTATTAAAACCGGTGGTTGCCCCGAAGATTGTGCTTACTGCCCACAAGCAGCACGTTATCACACTGAGGTAAAAGTGCATAAGCTAATGGATGTAAAAGAGGTAAGCGAGTGCGCCGATAATGCCAAGGCCGGTGGCGCAAGCCGCATGTGTTTGGGTGCTGCCTGGCGTGAAGTAAGAGATAATAAAGATTTTGACAAGGTACTGGATATGGTTAAAACCATTAACAGTAAAGGCTTGGAGGTTTGTGCTACCTTAGGAATGGTAACAGAAGAGCAAGCAAAAAAATTAGCGGAAGCAGGCTTGTATGCCTACAATCATAATATTGATACCAGCGAAGAAAATTATAACAACATCATTTCCACAAGGACTTACGATGATCGTTTGAAAACCATCAACAATGTGCGTAAAGCCGGTTTAACCGTGTGTAGTGGCGGCATTATTGGAATGGGTGAGAAGGTTGAAGACCGTATTGGAATGCTTCACACCTTAAGCATTTTACGTCCGCAACCGGAGAGTGTGCCAATTAACGCACTCGTAGCAGTTGAAGGTACACCGTTAGAGGATCAACCGCCGGTTCCGATTTGGGATATGGTACGCATGATTGCCACTGCAAGAATAGTATTGCCAAAAACAGCCGTACGTTTAAGTGCCGGTAGATTAAGTATGAGCATGGAAGGCCAGGCCCTTTGTTTTATGGCCGGTGCCAACAGTATATTTGCCGGAGAAAAATTATTAACCACACCAAATCCAATGTATAACCAGGATATGGATATGTTTAAAATACTTGGGATTACACCTAAAAAAGCATTTGCAGATAAGCTGGAAACGGTTGAATAAGGCTTATGTGTAAAAGAAAAACAAAATATGTACTCTTAAGTTTTGTTTTTTTATTTATACAAGCGAATGCACAAATCTATCAAAGAGTCATTCTGGATTTAATTTCTAAAAAGCCACTTGACTTCGTTTACATAACAACGAATGTTAAGTCTATAAATTACATTAGTAAGGAGTCAGGTCAAATTCGATTCCAAAAAATAAATGAGGTAAGCACCTATATTTTTTACAAACTGGGGTATAAAAATAAACGATTAACTCAAAAAGAACTTCTCAGTAAGGATACAATTTATTTAGAGCGTTACAATATTGAATTACCCGCAATTGAAATTTTGAGTAAAAAGTTTGATACCGTTGTAAGGAACAAACGGTTTTACATTGATGATTATTTGATACTTGATAATGGAGATCATATTTTGATTACAAGTAAAATAAATATTAAGGGTTTTGAGGTGATTTACTATAAGAAAAGTAGGGGTATCACTTATACCAGGAAATTTATTAAAGAAACAGACCCCGGGTTTTTTAAAGATTGTTTTATGAATTATCATTTGCTCACAGCTGAGTCATCAAGACAGATTTACTTAACCAGCGATAGCACCTTTGATTTTTTGCCTAAGTATCAGAGAAGTCAATTTGATAGTTCTATTGCAAATGCCATGCTTGTAGTTGATAGCAGTGTAATATATAGAACTCCAAATAAAACTCAATTCATACAGAGCAAAAATTTTGTTTTGAGAATAAATTCGATTGCTGTAAATTTTTATAAGCTTTCTAAAAACAAAATTATACCATTTTATCATGTGCAGTACAATCAAGCTTTAATGAACATGATAAGAAACGAGTTAAAAGACTGGGAAATGCTTTATGCGAATAAAACAGTTAATCAATCCTACATTAAAAATCAATTAATGTTTTTTGAAAAAGTAATAGCTAAACCAATTTCAGCACCTATCTTTAAAAGAAACGATACCATTGTTGTTTTCAATATGCAAGATAATTATATTCAACTGTTAAATACGAGTGGTGACAGCTTAGTCGCAATTCCACTTAATCTGGATAAGTTAAATAAATTGAAATCAATTCGAATTCTATTTGATGAATTCACGCGTCAGTTTTTTGTTCACCAAGTAGTGAATGATTCACCTTATATTTTTAAACTTAGCCTCTTAACCGGTCAATTAACGAAGGAGATAAAGTTGGAGAAACCCTTTCCAAAAAATATAAAATTATTTGGAGGAAAAATATATTACATTGTTAAAGAAAAACAATGGGATGACACATCTTATTTATATTCGCAATATTTATAATTGAAAATTATACCGGCAAATATTAAAGCACTTTTGCAAAAGAGAGCGAGTGAAGGTAACCTAAGAAAATTGCAGGTAAATCATCCCCCTATTGATTTTTGCAGTAACGATTACTTGGGTTACTCAAAATTAAACGCGAAAGAAGAAATATTTGTAAAGGGTGAATCCATCAATCGTTCATCTAATTTATTTGGTTCTACCGGTTCAAGGTTGATTTCAGGGAATTCTCATCAAACAGAATTACTTGAAACTGAAATCGCTGCCTTTCATTCGGCTGAAGCAGCCCTGTTATTTAATTCCGGATACGATGCTAATTTGGGCTTACTTTCATCAATTGCGAATAAGAATGATTTGATTCTATATGATGAATTATGTCATGCCAGTATTTATGATGGGATGAGATTAAGTTTTGCCAAGCATTATAAGTTTAAACATAATCAAGTAAAAAATCTTAAAGAACTTTTAGATCGACATCACGCAAGTTACTCAAGTGTTTTTATTGTAGTTGAAAGTATTTATAGCATGGATGGTGATACTGCGCCATTGAAACAAATAGCAGACTTATGCAAATCATATCTCAATTGTTATTTTATTGTGGATGAAGCCCATGCGCTTGGCGTTTTTGGTAAAGATGGCAGAGGCTTGTGCAACGAGCTTGCCATTGAAAAAGATTGTTTTGCCAGAATTTATACTTACGGAAAAGCTTTAGGAGTGCATGGTGCCTGTGTTGTTGGTAGTAATGAATTGCGTGATTACCTTATTAATTTTGCCCGTTCATTCATCTACACTACGGCATTGCCCATACATAGCATTGATGCCATTCAACAAGGCTATCAATTATTAAAGTTAAATTTGGGAATGAATGATCTTACGAATAACATCAACTATTTTTTAGAGTCAAAAAATGGTATTAATGGATTTATTGAAAGTGAAAGTGCCATTCATAGTTTAATTTTGGGTAACAAAGAAAAAGTGGAAGAGTTAGAGAAAACGCTGGCTGCAAATCAAATTTACGCCAAGGCAATTAAAAGTCCAACAGTTAAATCAGGTACTGAACGTATCCGGATTTGTTTACATGCTTATAATTCTAAAGAGGAAATAGATTTATTATTAAGCGTTATTCGTAAAAATCAAGGAAACTAACTTTGTTAAGTAGTTTTCATCAATCGTATCAAAGTGATTGAGGAACTCACTGTCAACATCCAACACGCCAATTAGTTGATGAGTTGAATTAAAAATTGGAAGTACAATTTCACTTTTACTTAGTGAACTGCAGGCAATGTGCCCTTCAAATTCATCTACATTTGGTACAATTAAAGTTTTTTGAAGTTCCCATGCTTTGCCGCAAACACCCTTCCCATAGTTAATACGTGTACAGGCAATTGGGCCTTGAAATGGACCTAATACCAATTGGTTGGATTTAACTAAATAAAATCCTACCCATAAAAAGTTAAAGGTTTGTTTAAGCGCGGCACAAAGGTTGGACATGTTGGCAATTTCATCGGCTTCGCCGTTAATTAAACCTTTTACTTGCGGTAGCAATTCTATATATTTACCTTCCTTGTTCTCAGCGTTTATTTGTAGTTCTTCGGCCATTTTAAAGAATTATTTGCAGCTCATCCACCGCAAGTTCAACATTTTTTGGTAGCATTGTTTGTAACGATTCATATGTGCCCAATTGATGGGATATATGTGTGAAGTATGTTTTTTTAGAGTTCAATTCCTTAGTTAAAGCAAGCGCCTCATCAAAGGTAAAGTGTGAAATGTGTTGTTCAAAACGTAAAGCATTCAGTACTAAAACATCTGCGTTACTGATTTTTTTCTTATTAAGTTCATCAATATAATTGGCATCAGTGATGTAAACAAAATCGTTTACCTTGAATCCCTTAACCGGTAAATTATAATGCATCACATCGATTGGCTCAATGGTTAAGTCGCCAACTTTAATTGTGTCTTTGTCAAAATGTATTAATTCAATTTGTGGAATACCCGGATAATTGCTGTTATCAAAGATATATGCATATTCTCTTTTTAAAGCTGCTTCCACGCGTTCAGTAACATAAACCGGTATAGCTTTTTTATGGACGTAATTAAAAGCGCGAACATCATCTAGGCCTGCTATGTGATCTTTGTGCTCGTGTGTAAACAAAACTGCATCTAGTTTTTTGACGTGATTGGTTAATAATTGTTGCCTGAAGTCAGGGCCTGCGTCAATTACAACAGTAGTGGTTGCGCTTTCTATTAAAATACTGCTTCTTAGTCGTTTGTCAAATGGGTTTTGACTTGTGCAAACCTCGCAATTACAAGCAATAACAGGCACACCTTGCGATGTACCTGTTCCTAAGAAAGTGACCTTAATAGATTTAGCGGACATTAATCTTCGCGGTTATTACCTGTAAAACGCATGATATAATAAAGCAAAGTAGCTATAGAAGCTAAGGCGTTAACAAAGTAGGTGTAAGCAGCCCATTTAAGTGCGTCTTTAGCGTCATCCACCTCGTTATAGTTTGCAATTCTCGAATCTTCTAACCAAACTAAAGCACGCTTGCTCGCATCAACTTCAACTGGTAAGGTTATTATACTAAACAATGTAATGACAGATTGAATAATAATAAATAACAATAACATCGTGTTGGTTAGTCCGGGATTCATGTATGCAAGAAAAGCTAAACCTAAGGAAATCCAAGTGGCGGCCATACTTGCAAATTGAACTACCGGTACCATTTTACTTCTCATGGTTAACCAAGTGTAAGCTGTATTGTGTTGCACGGCATGCCCGCATTCATGGGCGGCAACGGCAGCAGCAGCAATGTTAACTCCACTGTAAACGGCCGGACTTAAATTAATCGTTTTGTCGGCAGGATTGTAGTGATCACTTAAAAAACCATCAACACTTTTGACTGTAACATCAAAAATGCCATATTGCTTTAGCATGCGTTCGGCTACATCTTTTCCTGTAAGGCCTGAGCTTAAACGTGTTTGAGAATAATGATTGAATTTGTTTTTCAATCGTGCGCTTACCAAAAAACCGATACCGGCAAACACAATGGTAATGATCAATAAAATTGGGTCAAAAATCATAACTATATTTTTTTTATTTTGCTTTTGTTAAGCAATTTAAATGCCATATAAAATTACAGACAAAATTTCATTCAATGTTTTAAATTCTGTTAAACAATTAACAAAACGAGTTTGGTAAATTGCTTTATTAGGTAAAAATGGCAGCCATTTAATTAATTAGCTTTACAAGTATGAAGGAAAAACCACTTATTTTGGTTACCAATGATGATGGTATCAGTGCGCCGGGCTTAATCCATCTAACTGCAATAGCCTCCAGGTTTGGCAGAGTTGTGGTTGTAGCACCTGATAAACCACAAAGCGGAATGGGTCACGCTATTACAATAAATAGTACATTACGTTTACATGAAACTAATTATCACAATGCAGAGCTTGAATATGCCTGCACCGGAACCCCGGTTGATTGTGTAAAAATGGCAGTTAATCACTTACTAAATGAAAAACCGGACTTGGTTTTAAGCGGTATTAACCATGGAAGTAATAGTTCTATTAATGTAATTTACAGTGGTACCATGAGTGCAGCTGTTGAAGGTGCTTTGGAGGGTGCTAAAAGTATAGGATTTAGTTTATGTGATTATTCCCTGCATGCTGATTTCTCTCAAGCTACCGTTTTTTTAGAACAAATAATTGAGCACACGCTTAATAACCCTATGCCTAAAGGTGTTTGTTTAAATGTTAACATACCAAAGTTGCAATTAAACCAAATTAAAGGCATCAAAGTTGTCAGACAAGCAAATGCAATATGGTACGAGCGTTTTGATGAACGACAGGATCCGTATGGTAGAAATTACTATTGGCTCACTGGCGAATTTATCAATCATGAAAAAGATGCAACCGATACGGATGAATGGGCCTTGAATAACAATTACATTTCAGTAGTGCCGGTTCACACTGATTTAACCGCACATTTTGCATTACAACAATTAAAATCAATGGAAAATGAATTTAAAAACTAAGTTAGATAATGTTTGGATAGGCTTGTTAATTGGTATAGTTTTTCCAATGATCATTTATTTTTTTATTTGGATGTTTACAAGGAGTTACATCAGTTTTCCAACGCGGTACACCAATTACCTAATTAATGGCCAATTATTAAGTGGACACATAAAAATGTGTGGCATTGCTAATCTGGCATTATTTTATCTTGGCTTGCGCTATAAGGCAGATAGGTTTACCCGTGGTATTATTTTTGCATTGCTCGTTTATGTGGCATTAGTTGCCTACGTTACCTATTATTTAGAACCTAGTTTCGAATAATGAAGTATTACTTTATATCAGGTGAAGCCAGCGGCGATATGCATGCTGCCAATTGCATTAAAAATATTTTACTTTTTGATGATAAGGCGCAATTTGCATTTACCGGAGGCGATCAAATGCAGGAGGTTACAAAACTTAAAGCTGATGTTCATATTTCGGATATGAATTTTATGGGGTTTATTGATGTATTAAAACACATCAGAATCATCAAGAAAAATTTTAAAACCGTTAAACAATCTATTCTCAAATTTAAGCCTGATGTTTTGGTACTTGTAGATTACCCGGGTTTCAATTTACGTATGGCCAAGTGGGCTTTTGAGCAAGGCATCAATGTTAATTATTACATTTCACCTACGGTTTGGGCATGGAAAGAGGGCAGGGTGGAGTTGATAAAAAAGTATGTGAAACAACTGTTTGTTATTTTGCCATTTGAGGAGGCCTTTTATAAAAAACACAATTACAAAGCTTTTTTTCTCGGACATCCGTTGTTGGATGCCATTGATGCCAAAAGAGCAGAACTAAAAACATTTGATGAATTTGTACAAAAAAATCAGCTGAGCAATTTACCTATTATTGCCATACTGCCAGGAAGCAGAATGCAAGAAATTCAATACATGTTAAACAGTATGTTGGAGGTGAAACAACATTTTCAATCTTATCAATTCGTAATTGCCGGCTCAACTTCATTGCCAAAAAGTGCCTATCATTTGGCGATAAAAAACGATATTAAAGTTGTTTACGCACAAACCTACGATTTATTGAATTTAGCTAAAGCAGGCATTATAAAGTCCGGCACTTCCACACTTGAATCGGCCTTGTTTAAGCTACCCCAAGTAGTTTGTTACAAAGCAGGCGCAATTTCAATTAAGATTGCCAAGTTTTTTGTCAACATTAAATACATCAGTCTTCCAAATTTAATTATGGATAAACCTATTGTGAAAGAGTTAATTCAAAATGATTTTAACGTTGGTAATATTAAATCAGAGTTGGAATTACTTTTAAACAATGATACCTACCGAAATCAACAGTTAAAGGATTATCAACAATTAATTGATTTCCTTGGTGGGCCGGGTGCCAGTAAAAAAATCGCCAAGCAAATAGTAGAAGGTATAAAATGAGGAAGTGGGTACAAACATATTTTAAGTCTCTTATTTTAGTTGGTTTGTTTGTTTTAACAACAAGTTTTTACATTCACTCCGAAACAATTTTAATTCGCATTTATACTGCTACAAAAATTAATTCATTAAACATCAGCGCAAATGCAGGTAAATACAGGTTATTAGGTGATGGGGCTTTGATTTCAGAACCTGCTATTACTTCGGTTTATAAAATAATTGCCAAAAACGATAGTGTAGTGGTATTTGAAAACGACAAACAAGTTGGAACATATAAATACCTTAAATTTAGTGGAGATGCATTAAGCGAATTGAAATTAAAATTGATAAATCCCGATAGGCGCGCCAGATTATACCAAAATAATTTAAGTCTCAGTGTAATTGATGGTTACTTACAGTTAATTAATGAAGTTGAATTGGATAATTATATTGCCGGTGTATCAGAGGCGGAGGCTGGCACTCGATCAACACAAGAGTTTTACAAGGTACAATCTATTTTAGCACGCACTTTTGCTTTGGCTCACATCAACAAACATGTTAACGAAGGGTATAGTTTATGTGATTTGGTGCATTGTCAGGCTTACTATGGTAAACCTAAAGACCTAAGTATTTTTAATGCCATTGAAGCAACCAAAAATTTGGTGGTGGTTGATGATAATTTAAATTTGATTGTTGCGGCGTTTCATAGCAACAGTGGCGGACAAACCGCCAATAGCGAAGATGTTTGGGGGGCAAAAACTTCTTATTTAAGAAGCATTAACGATACTTTTAGTTTAAAAATGCCCAATAGTAAATGGGAACGCAAAATGCTTAAGGAGGATTGGTTGACTTATTTGAAGTTAAAATATAATTACCCAACTGACAACGATGATGCTCGCAGTCTGGCATTTAATTTTAAACAAGAGGAGCGAAAAGTGTATTTGGAATGTAACAATAGTAAGGTGCCGCTAAAAAATGTGCGAACGGATTTGCAATTGAAATCTACTTACTTTAATATTATTGAACTCAACAAAGATAGCGTATTGTTTAAAGGTCGCGGTTATGGTCATGGACTGGGCATGTGCCAAGAAGGAGCGATGCGCATGTGTAAATTGGGTTATAGTTACCAACAAGTGCTTAATTTTTATTATAAAAACATTCAACTAATAGATTTACACAAACTTAATTTTTTTAAAGACGAATAAGGTGTAATAATGTTGCTTTAATTTTGTATCTTTCGTAAATAGAACTATATGTTTAAATTTTACTTTTTATTAATGACTTTGTTTTGCACTTGCAGCTTAAATGCGCAAGAACCGGCAGTAATTAAATTTAAAAAAGAAAGTAAATATGCTAAGGCTGTTTTTGATAATGTTGACAATCAATTGGTAGTGATTGATGTTTACGGCAATCCAACCAGCGCTAAAATTGCTAAGTTTAAATTATATGTGAAAACTAAAAAAGACACAAAGGAATTTGCAGCGTACAGCAATGCTTTAAATATGGAAATGCTTAACTATCTTAAAAAATTAAAGTCGAGTGCTAAATTGTTTTTTACTGAAATTAATGTTCAGGAAGAGGATAATCATTTAAGTAAATTACCTGATGCCATAGAGCAGTGGTTTCCGGTTTGTAATGGTTGTAAGCCCTAAGTTATCAACTTTAAATTAATCTAAAACGATTTAAGAGTCTTGATAAGTTTATTAAGCTAATATTGATCGTAACAAAAAATGCTCTATTTTTGAATAACCTTAATACAACGTTTATGCATATTCAAAATGATGGTACTTTTTTAATTCCAATTGATTATTCAAAACAGTCATTAAACGCTATCAAACACGCCTTTAATTTGGCGCGTTATACAAATTCTAAACTTCATTTAATGTATGTTTACGAGGATAAACCAACTCATTCCGACGCTGAATTAAAAGAACTGGCAGCCAGCACGGCCAAAGAGAGTGGTTTACAATGTAGTTGTTCAAGCATTAAAGGTGATATATACGAAATTACCGAAAAGTACGCCATCGAAAAAAAATGTACCATGATTGTGGCCGGCCTCGACACGCATGTAAAATTCAGAAGCTTTATGAGCAGGGCATCGTCAAGTAAATTTATCAAAAATGCACCTTGCCCTGTACTTACTATTCGCAGTAACACCTTTTCGCCCGATTGTAAAAACATTCTAATGCCATTCGACTTAAGTCCGGAAAGCCGAGAAAAAGTACCGGCCGTTATTCAGTTGGCTAAATTTTATGGTGCTGATATTCGAGTAGTATCGATCTTTGATCCGGGTGAAACTGAATATGAAAATGCCCTATTGCCTTATCTGAATCAAGTAAAAAAATACATCAAAGAAAACAACGTTAATTGTACCAATAAATCTATTCCAGCAAAAGATGTGGCGGAATCTATTGTAGATTATGCCAATAAAAACAACTGCGACCTTATTGTTCAGATGAATAAACGCGACTTAAGTTTTGGAGAGATGTTTAGCGGTACCATGAGTCAAAAAATGGTAGACATTAGTAATGTGCCTGTCTTGACAATTAATCCAATGAAACGACGTGATATGCCATTGTCATATTAAGTCTTTTTAAGCGTTTTAAAGTAAAAAATTACAACAAACAAAAAGCCTGCACCAAATGGTGCGATGGCATAATTACGCATTTCGGGGTGATGAAAAAACTCCGTTACCATCCAGAAGCTATTAGCGCAAATCCAAAATAAGACGGCCAAATTAATGTAAAATTCTTTTAATGGCCTCGATTTATAAACCATATAAATGGCTAAAGCCAATGTCGGAATAACCATAATTGTGCCTATCCATCTGAGCTCCAGCATCCAGCAAGTATCTTTAACAAGCCAAAACAAAATGTGTATGTTTTCGTATTTTCTTAATTTCTCGAAAATTTCCATTCGCAATTAAACTATTGGCTTAAATTTACGTCAAATTAAAATACCAAGGTTAATTTTGACAAAACTTGCCGATAGCGATATTTTAGAACTCTTTAAGCAATCTGATGGAAAAGAACAGGCACTAAGTGCTTTAATTAGTAAATATCAGCAAAAGTTGTATTGGCACATTCGTAAAATTGTTATTGATCATGACGATACAGACGATGTGCTTCAAAACACCTTTATCAAAATTTGGAAAGGTTTAGAAGGCTTTAAAGGCGATAGCCAGCTTTACACCTGGTTATACCGCATTGCCACCAACGAAGCTTTAACTTTTTTAAGGCAAAAACAAAAACAAAACACCACCAGTTTGCACCCTATTGAATATAGTTTGAGTAAGAGTTTAGAAAGTGATGTGTATTTTAAAGGTGATGCTATTCAGTTAAAATTGCAGCAGGCTATTTTAACTTTGCCTGAAAAACAACGGATTGTGTTTAACATGCGCTATTTTGATGAAATGCCCTACGAGCAAATGAGTGAGGTGCTTGAAACCTCGGTTGGAGCTTTAAAAGCCAGTTACCACTTGGCGGCTAAAAAAATTGAGGAACACTTATTAAACCAAAGCTAAAAAAGAACGTCAAACCTGCAATAAAAGTAAAAATTGAATTCAAATCAACATAATCAACCTAATCATTTTAACTTGCCTAAGGGTTATTTTGAGAATTCAATGGCTGCCATTAAAAATAAAATTGAATGTACCGAAGAACTTAAGGACTATCCTCAGTTGTTAATCAAACGACCAAGTGGTTTTGAAACGCCTGATCATTACTTTCAACAAGTTGAAGCTCGATTAGAAAATATTCCTTATTCATCGCTTTATTTTATAAACAAGGCAGAGGCCGGTTTTATTACCCCTTCTAGTTATGAAGCTCAAGTTAACGAGCGTTTAAACAACCTTATTCATGGGCCTTTATCTTTATTAAACACACAGCCGGCTTTAAAAGAATTGCCTTTTAATGTGCCTGATAATTATTTTGAGAACAAAACCTTGCAGCTTACGCAAACTTTAGCACCTGCTGAAACAAAAGTTATTCCGTTTAATTTTATGAAGGCAGTTTATGCCATAGCAGCTGTTTTAGTTTTGGTAGTATCGGTTGTTTGGTTTAAAAACTATTACAAGGTACAGGATAACGACTGTGGTAATTTAGCCTGCATGGATGTGAACGAGATTAAACAAAGTAAAGTGCTGGAAGGAATTGAAACGGAAGATTTATACGAGGCAGTTGATGTAAACAAATTAAAAAACGCCTTAACCAAAAAAAGTGTTGAACCTGCTGAAGCATTGCCTGACAGCTTAATGGACGAGCTAATCGATTAAAATTGAAAAAGTATTTATACATAGTTATTTGGTTAATGCTAAGTGTTGCTGCTTCGGCGCAGAAAGATAAAGATGCTGTAGAGGCTTTGCGCATGGAATATGTGGGCAAGCGATTGGATTTGTCAAAAGCTGAAGCAGATAAGTTTTGGCCTGTTTACAACGAGTACAACGATAAAATAAAAGTACTTCGTAAAAATTTCAGGCAATCGTTTAAAAAGCCTGTTGATGCCTTGAGCGATAAAGAAATTGAAGAATTGTATTTATTGGATCTTCAAACCAAACAAGCAGAAGCAGAGTTGTACAAAGTTTACCGCGACAAGTTAAAATTAATCATCGGCGCTAAACGCATGCTGAAATTAATTGCTGCCGAAAACGATTTTAAAAAGGAAGTCATTAAAACTATTCAAGATAAAAGTGATTAAAACACTTTGTTACATACTCGGATTATTGAATAGAAAGCAGTTGGTGATAACTGTTTTCTTTTTGCATTTGGGTCTTCTAAAATCGCAAGGTACTTTTGATTCACTTAAATTAAAATTACCGAAGCATTATTTTAATACGGTTATTTCGGTGGATGGCTATAAAAACGCTAAAAACGACTTGGTTGATACCAATAAATTATTGACGAAGCGCTTAAAAAATTACACCATCAACCAATTTAACCTATCGTTTTACACGCCTTTGCATACGCATGAGGACACTAATTCCAAGGTGCACAGTAACACACATTATTTGCTCACAGGTAATTTTATGTTGTTGCAACCTGTGTTTGGCGGTATGCCAAAACACGATATCATCCGTGCGGGAGCAGGCTTAAGAATTATTCACAACACAGGTAAAAAAGGTATTTGGTTTTTTGATGCCTCACCGTTTATGATTAAAGACGTGAGTTATGGCAGCAATGGTACCATTAGGATGGCCTCCAGCGCTATTTACAGCCATAATTTTAGTAAAACATTCAACATGCGGGTAGGTTTGGTAAAAACCTTTTTGTTTGGTAACCGCAATTACCTGCCTTATTTTGGCTTTAGAGTAGGGGCCTTAGATCGTTTACATTTTAGTTTTCAATTTCCAAGGAGCATGTCTTTGGTCTGGCCTGTCGGCAATACGTTTAATTTATCGTTATACAGCAGGTCGCAGGGTGGGGTATACACTTTTAGCAATAAAAACCAAGTGTATTACTTAAACAACGACGCCACTTTTTATTTTGCCCGCCGAGAAGTGAACACAGGTTTGCGGGTTGATTTTAAACCCACTTCAAGATTATTGGTATATGTGGCCGGTGGATTTAGCACACGCAACACGGTTTCTTTTTATTCTGATAACCGCAACCGCGCTAACCGTTTAGGCACCTACAAAGTGTTTTTTTATAAAAATGAATTACCAACCACGGTGTTTGCCAATGTTGGTGTTACCATTAAATTAGGAAAAAGCAAATCTGTTTACAACAACCTTAACTTAATGGATGCGATTGACCTGAATAACCAAAACGCCCCGGGCGATGATAACAGTTTTAACGGTAATATTAATTTACCCGCCAAGGCCAGTAAAAACTACAACTTAAAATCTATTGAGGATTTAATTGACATCAATGATTTTTAGAAGATTTAATTGTAGGAAGGAATAAGAAATTAGATTCAGTTATTTATCCAATTGTAGGTCTATTATTCCAACGTAACGGTGCATTAAAGAAAGCAAACTCACAGTTCACCATCAATAATAAAAAAATCCTTCAGTAGTTAGTGCCTTTTCCAAAACACATAACTACCAAAGGATTTCAATAAAATTTAGTTATTAGTGCGCGTTAACTTTTTCTTTGTGTTTTTTTAATTGTGTGCGCAAGGCTTCGCAGGTTTGATCAATGGCTTCTTCAAAACTGGCGCATTGTTTTTTCGCAAAAAACTCATGCCCCTTACTGTTCATTTTTATTTCAGCAATTTTATTTTCGTTGTTGGCGTTTTTATCTAATCTTAGTATCACACCACTGTTTATTACACCGTCAAAAAAAGTGGTGAGTTTACCAACTTTTTCATTTGTAAAATCAATTAGTTTTTTGTCTGCATCAAAATGCACGCTTTGAATGTTAATTGTCATTTTTTCCTCCTTTTTTTAATCTCCGCTCCGCGGATGTGCTTGTTTATAGCTTTTTTTTAGTTTCTCAATGGTATTGTGTGTGTAAATTTGTGTGGCTTGTAAATTGGCATGGCCCAACAGTTCCTTTACGGCATTAATATCCGCCCCATTGTTTAGTAAATGGGTGGCAAAAGTGTGTCGTAAAACATGTGGACTTTTCTTACTTAATGTACTAACACGTGCTAACAAATCGTTTACAATTTTGGTTAGTTTTCCGGTACCGAGTAGCTTATTCGTAGGCGTAATCATTAAATAAGGGTTGCTTAAGGACTGTTCTTTTTTTACGTTAAAATAATGGGCAAGGTTTCGTTTTAAATGAATGCTAAACGGAATTAAACGTTCTTTGTTTCGCTTACCTAAAACTTTTAAGTGTTGTTGTTGTAAATCAACATCTTCCTCTTTTAAATTCAATAATTCGGCTCGTCTTAACCCGCATTGATACAATAAGTCTATAATTAAACGATCTCTTACCTCTTCAAAATTGTTAAGATCAATAGGCTGGTTAAAAAGTGTACCCATTTCAGTTTCTGTTAAAAACTGCGGTAGTCTTTTGGCAATTTTAGGTGCAATTATTTTAGAAGCCGGATTTGATTGAATTACATTTTGTTGCTGTAAATATTTGAAGAAAGATTTTAAGGCGCTTAGCCTACGTTTAACAGTGCTGTTTTCTAATCCATTCTCAACAGCTGTAGCAATAAAAAAACGGATATGTTGGTAGGTTAAATCATCAATTTTTTTAACGGCCAACTCCTCGATGCAAAAGTTATTAAACTGGCTGAGGTCGTTTTGATAGTTCTGACTTGTGTGAATACTCGAACGTTTTTGTTTATCAAGGTAATTAACGTAGTTAGAAATGTGAACTTCGAGCATAAAAAAATCCTAATCTAAGTTACTTAACTTAAATTAGGATTGCAATATAAATTGTGTGAAAATTATTTTTCTATCGCACCAATAGCCAGTTTTTGCTTGTAAACGGCTTTGATAACTTGCTGGCGACGAGATACAGATGGTTTGGTGAATTTTTGACGCTCACGTAATTGTTTTACAACACCGGTTTTCTCGAACTTCTTTTTGTACTTTTTTAAGGCTTTTTCAATGTTATCGCCTTCTTTAATTTGTATTATTAACATCTGTATTTAAATTTTAGAGGGGCAAATATACAACTATTTTCAACTATTTAAACAAATAATTCATTTAAATCTTAAAATAATTCCAAAATTGGTTACTTTTAGTCCATATTTATGCAAAACACCAGCTTCAGAGCCATTAAAACCGCTCTAAAATCCTTTAAAAATATACTAATTGTTAGTCATTTTAGTCCTGATGGGGATGCCATGGGAAGCAGTTTAGCATTGTATCATTATTTACTGGGCTTAGATAAAAAGGTAACGGTTGCTGTTCCGAATGAGTATCCTGATTTTTTAAAGTGGTTGCCGGGCAATCAAAAAGTATTAGTATATACCAAAGATGTCAAAAAAATAGAGAAAGTTATTCAGCAATGCGATTGCGTTTTTACCTTGGATTTTAATACTTTATCGCGTTTAGAAGATTTTGGAAATTCTCTCAAAAAATGCGGAAAACCATTTTTTTTAATTGATCATCACCAACAACCGGATGACTATGCAAAATTTCAATTACATCGCGTTGAGGCTTGTAGCACCTGCGAATTAATTTATGATTTGATTGTAGGGCTTGGTGATAAATCCAAAATTGATAAAAAAATTGCCAACTGTTTGTATACCGGTTTAATGACGGATACCGGTTCTTTTCGTTACCCAAGTGTTACCTCAAAAACGCATGCCATTATTGCTGACTTGCTTAAAACCGGCATTGTACCAAGTGATATCCATGCTGCGGTTTATGATAACTACAGTTACGATCGCTTAAAATTACTGGGCTATTGTTTAAGTGAAAAATTAAAACTCATCGGCGGCAATCAAATAGCTTATTTCAAAATAAGTCATGCAGAACTTCAAAACTTTAACTTTAAGAAAGGTGATACCGAAGGTTTAGTTAACTATCCTTTTGCCATTAATGGCGTAAAAATTTGTGCTTTTTTTAATGAAGCTCCGGAGGGTTACATCAAAATTAGTTTCAGAAGCAAGGGTAAGTTAGACGTCAATAAATTTGCGAGATTATATTTTAATGGCGGCGGACACAAGAATGCAGCTGGCGGAAAAAGTCAAATGTCATTAACCGATACAGTTGCAGAGTTTGAAAAGAAAGCTGTTTCGTATTTTAAATTGAAATAAAAAAAGTACTCAAGATTTTTTATTGTCATTATTTCGCATTGCCTTTTTCTTACTCTTTTTCATTCGCTTGCGAACTTTTTTAGTTTGAATGCGTTTGTGATGTTTCTTAATGGCTTTTTGCTCCGCTTTTTCTTGCCTTCTTTTTTCCTTAGCTTCTTTTCTAAGTGCTTTTCTTAATTTACGTTCAGATTGAATTGATTTTTCTTTTGGACCTTTACCATTGTCTTGCGCATGCATTTGCAAACAAAACGTAAAAAGCAAACTAAACAGGATATATTTAAACGGCCTCAATTTCTTTTTTATAGTGAACAACTTCTACGCCAAATTTACGCAAGAAATCAACCCCTTCGTCGCTTTTAATACCTTTAAAACTGGCATAACTATCTTTATAAAAAACTTTTTTAATACCCATTGTGTAGATTACGCGCGCGCAGGCAATGCACGGAGATAATGTTACATATAAAGTGGCATCTTGCATGTTAACACCATTTTTGGAGGCATATAAGATGGCATTTTGTTCGGCGTGTAAAGCTAAAGAGCAACTGCCTTTGCTGTCTCTTGGACAACCGGCCTCAGGCCATTCAATATCACAATTATGTGTGCCGGCTGGTGGACCATTATATCCTAAAGAAATAATCCGAGTGTCTTTCGTTAGCACGGCTCCTACTTGAGCCTTTACACAATGAGAGCGTTTGGCAAGTTGTTCCGCCAAATCCATGTAAATATCATTAAAGGATGGTTTTTTAATCATGGTTTAAACGGCTTCACTTACAACTTCGTTTACGTGGTCAGGTAATAATCGCTTTAACAAAGCTTCAATACCGGCCTTAAGCGTCATAGTGCTACTTGGACAGCCACTGCAGCTGCCACGCATTTGAACAACCACGGTTTTTTCTTTTAATTCTTTAAAAGTAATTTGTCCGCCATCTTGCTCAACAGCCGGTCTAATGTACTGCTCCAGTACTTCAATGATTTTATTTTCAATATCATTTTTAGGTTCGGTGTGATTGGTATTCACCACTACTTTTTCTTTGAACCCGGAATCCTTTGGAACTTCTTTAACAGGTAGTTTCGTTATAATGGCATTGCCGCTGTTTAAGTAAGTAGTAATAAAAACACGCAACTCATCACGTACGTCTAACCATTCAAAGGTATCCTGTTTAATAATGGTTATAAAGTTAGATGCAATAAAAACACTTTTTATGAACGGGAATTGGAACAATTCTTTAGCAATTGGGGCATCATTGGTTTCAGATGCCTGATTATATTCTGCGCTGGCACCACTCACCAAAAGTAATTTGTTGGCAACAAATTTTAAACTGCGTGGGTTCGGCGTTTCTTCAATATAAATAATGTATGGGATCTCGTTTAAATTCATATGATATTGCAAAAATACAAACTTTAGTGTTTGAATTTTGTCACTTATGCCATAAACTGATAAAATAACTTTATTTATGTAATTTTGTGGCTTATCCTATGCATATAAAAACAGATTTTTTGGTTATTGGCTCCGGTATTGCCGGGCTCAGTTTTGCGCTTAAAGCAGCTTCACATGGTAAAGTGATGCTGGTGACAAAAAGTAATGAGGATGAATCAAACACAAAATATGCGCAAGGCGGAATAGCAGCAGTTTGGCAAGATACAGACAGCATCGAAAAACACATTGAGGATACTTTAATTGCCGGTAGTTATTTAGGAAATGAAAAAATAATCCGAATGGTTGTTACAGAGGGAACTGAAAGAGTAAAGGAATTGATTGAACTTGGAACTAATTTTGACAAGGCGGAAAATGGTAATTATGATTTAGCCAAAGAGGGTGGGCATAGCGAGCACAGAATATTACACTACAAGGATATTACCGGATTTGAAATTGAACGGGCATTATTAAAACAAGTGCGTAATCACAAAAACATAACTATTTATGATCATTATTATGCAATTGATATAATAACTCAGCATCATTTAGGCAAAGTAGTTACTTCGCAAACTCAGGATATTAAGTGTTTTGGTGCTTATGTATTAAATACCTTAAATAATAAAATTGATACTGTTTTAGCAAAAATAACTATTATGGCTACCGGTGGAGCAGGGCATGTGTATTCTACCACAACCAATCCAAGCATTGCAACCGGAGATGGCATAGCCATGGTATACCGCGCTAAAGGGCACGTTAATGATATGGAATTTGTGCAATTTCATCCAACATCACTCTATAACCCTAATGAACATCCAAGTTTTTTGATAACAGAGGCTATGCGCGGCTTTGGGGCCGAATTAAAAACACAGGATGGTAAATCATTTATGCAAAAGTATGATGAGCGCGGTTCGTTAGCTCCAAGGGATATTGTGGCGAGAGCAATTGATAATGAATTGAAAATGAGTGGAGCCGATTTTGTTTATTTGGATTGCAGGCATTTTGATCGTAAATCATTTATCGAACACTTTCCAAATATTTACAATAAATGTATGAGTTTGGGTATTGACCCATTTGCAAAAATGATACCGGTGGTGCCTGCTCAACATTATTTATGCGGAGGAATTTTAGTGAACGAATGGGCAGAAAGTACCATTCAAAATTTGTATGCCATTGGAGAATGCGCCTGTACCGGATTACATGGTGCTAATCGATTAGCAAGTAACAGTTTGCTGGAGGCAGTTGTTTTTGCGCACCGAGCAGCTGAGATTGCTTCGGCTAAAATTAATTCTATTGATTTTGAAGCATTGATTCCTGACTGGGATGCAGAAGGAACCGAACATGCTGAGGAAATGATTTTAATTACACAATCGTTAAAGGAGGTGCAACAAATCATGAGTAATTATGTTGGCATCGTTCGCAGCGAATTAAGATTAAAACGTGCTTTTGATCGATTGGAGATTTTATACAAAGAGAATGAGGCCTTGTATGAAAAAACAATTATCACTCAAAAACTTTGCGAACTTCGCAACATAATTTGTATTGGGTATTTAATAATTAAACATGCCATGCGCAGAAAAGAGAGCGTTGGTTTACACTACATGGTTGATAAATCGTTACGAAAGAAAAAGTAGTTACTTAAGTTGTCAGAAACTGAAATTCGTCTCTAAAAGGTTATTTTTTACAGCAAACATTACTACACCTGCTGTATTGTTGACCCCTAATTTTTGCATGATATTTTTACGATGGGTGTTAACTGTGTGTGTACTTAAATTTAATTTATCGGCAATTAGCTTATTACTTAAACCTTCAGCTATGGCTTTAATGATTTCTGTTTCCCTTTCGGTAACATGCATGCCATCACAACCAATTTTTTTAATCAACGTGTTAGTTACAGTTAATTCAGGGGCACTGGTTAAAATGCTAACAATTTTACCGCAAATAAATTTTTGATCTTTAATTGTAGAATTGATCGCATCCATTATTTCAGCCTTATCACATTCTTTTAGAAGATAAGAAGTAATACCGCTGTCTAATAAGTTGCTCAACTCATTTTTTGGTAAGGCTTCGGTAATAATTAAAAAATTAGTTTTTTTAAACTTCGAACAAATTTGTTTAAGTTCAACTGCATTTATACCTAAAGCAACAGAGTCTGCAATTACTAAATTTGGTTTTGATAGTTTTAATTGATTAATTAAATCGGCTTTATCACCGCAAACCGAAGGCACTAAGTCAAACCCTTTTAGTTCACCAACTAAAAGCTCAAGGGCAACTCTGCTCAAATAATTTTTGTCTGCAATTAAAACTTTTACCATTTTTTGATGACTTACAAATTTACTATTTTTTTCAATTTAATTGGGTTAAGTAATTTTTTAACATTAGCTTAATGTAAATGTTTTCCCTTCAAGAGCCAATTCGCAATTTTGAAATGCTGTTGATGCCTCATTTAAAAATTCTTCCAAATGGCCGTAACGTGCAGAGAAATGACCTAATAAAAGCTTGTCTACTTTAGCTAATTTTGCAATTCTCGCAGCATCAGTTGCCGTTGAGTGAAATGTTTTTTTGGCACGGTCCTTTTTGTCTTCCAGAAATGTACTTTCATGATATAGAAGATTTACTTTTTCGATGTACTTTACAATGCTTTCATGATAAATAGTGTCGCTACAGTAAGCGTAACTTCTTGGAGGCAAGGGGTCAATAGTAACTGAAGAGTTTAAAATTAGCTCTCCGTGCTCGTTTGTAACATCTTTACCGTTTTTTAAGTTTTGAATATCTGCAAATGAAACTTTAAACTTTTCAATTTTATATTTATCTATGTTGCGAGGAAGCGTTTTCTCCTCAAATAAGAAACCTGTACAAAATATGCGGTGCTTCAGAGGAAAACTGAAGACTCTTAATTTTGTGTCTTCAAATAAAAGATGTTTATCATCATCTGATGTAAAATGCCATATTAACTCATAATTTAATCTTGTATCGCCGGCATCCAGCATAAGTTCCAATATCTTTTTAAGCCTTTCCGGAGCGTAGATGCGAAGTGCATTTTTTCTTCCAAGTAAGTGCATACTGCTTAACAAACCCGGCAAACCAAAGAAATGATCTCCATGTAAATGAGAAATTAAGATATGATCAATGGCTTGAAATTTAGCTTTGTTTTTGCGCAGCTGAATCTGAGTTGCTTCGCCACAATCTATCAAAAAATAACGCTCAGCTACATTAAGTAACTGAGCGCTTGGATTTCTTTCTGATGTAGGGCTTGCGCTGGAAGAACCTAAAATTAGCAATTCAAACCGCTGTCGTTTCATTTACTTACCTGTGCCAACAATCAATCGTTTTGTTTCGCTATAATTTTTGTATTGAAGGCTGTAAAGGTACATGCCGTTGCTCAAGCCATCGAGGTTAAGATCATAGGAATTTTCACCAATTTTTGTTTCTATTGGTAAATCAAGAATAGCTTCACCTAATAAATTATAAACTTTTAACCGAGCTGTGGTTACATCATTAACATTAAATTTTAAGGTCGTTTTATGAGCAGCAGGATTTGGAGAAGCGCTTAAATTTAAAGTTTTAGAGTTAACCAGTTCCTTGATGCCCGCAGGCACCGCCGGATTAATTTGGATAATATAATAGGTTAAAGTTTGTGTGCTGATAGCAGTACCGTT
Organism: Bacteroidota bacterium; assembly: GCA_020403265.1. Taxonomy (GTDB): domain Bacteria; phylum Bacteroidota; class Bacteroidia; order B-17B0; family Aurantibacillaceae; genus Aurantibacillus. Next base: position 25,639 of record JADBXZ010000117.1, on the reverse strand, counting down.
GTTGTAATTAGGTGGAGTAGCACAAGCTCCGAACTTTGGTGTTCCAAATGCTTGAACCCTTAATTGTAAGGTATAAGTTCCTGCTGTAGTTGGGGTGCCGCCAATCCATGCACAACTTGCTGCTTGAGCCGGAATTCTGATTACGCCGCTTGCCACAGTTAAACTTGGCCCTGCATTCATCGATAATCCTGGAGGTAAGTTGTAGTTGGTTGCTGTACCCGGATTACTTAATTCAAACCTAGTAAAACAAAAAGCTAAAGGTCCGGCAGAGGTATCTTTTGATACCTTTATTGTGATATTTTGAAAATAAGGAACTCCTACTGTTCCCGACATAAAATTGGTGAGACTGTCCGGCCAAATTCCGGCTTTGTTTAGCAAAGGACTTATAGAACAAGTGCTTGGTACTTGTGCATTTAAGCTCAGTCCGATAATTAAAACAAATAAAAAGTAGATTTTTTTCATAATAATTGATGTAAGTTCCGCTAAGTTAATTAAATATTAATTAATAAAAAAGAGAATGTCATTAAATTTTAAACATAAGATATTTGAATAAACTGTACATTTGCGCTCTAAAAAAAAAAGAAAATGGCAGGGAATAAAACCTTTACAATGATTAAGCCGGATGCTGTTGAGGCAAATAACATCGGACCAATATTAGCAATGATTAATAAGGCCGGGTTTAAAATATTGGCAATGAAATACATGCGCTTAACTAAAGAACAAGCAGGTATGTTTTATGAAGTTCATAAAGAAAGGCCATTTTATGGCGAACTTACAGAGTACATGAGCAGTGGACCAATTGTGGCAGCTATATTAACTAAAGATAATGCTGTTACCGATTACAGAAAGTTGATTGGTGCTACTGACCCAACAAAGGCTGAAGATGGCACAATTCGTAAACTTTTTGCTAAAAGTATTGCTGCTAACGCAGTTCACGGAAGTGATAGTGATGAAAACGCGGATATCGAATCAAATTTTTTCTTTTCATCACTCGAAAGGTTCTAATTTAAACTAAATTGTTAAAAAAGCCATGCCAAAATAAAGCATGGCTTTTTTTAATTGGGTATAAATCAACCAGTTTTAACCAAAAATCAACCAGATTTAAAAAAAATTATAACAATTGTTACTTATTGTTTTGTTTTTTGAAATTAAAATGGCAATTTTGTTAAAATTTATTAAAGTAAAATTAATGTATTATTAATTATGCACAAAAATTTATATAAAGTAATGTTTAAAACCATTGGTGCTGTTGCTCTTGGTGTTTTAGTTGTTGGTAATGAGGTTATAGCTCAGTCTTTGCCTTGGTCCTCTGCGGGTCCGGTATATTTATCCGGTAGGTGCAGAAATATGATTGTAGATAAAGCTAACCCTAGTGGAAATACTCTTTTTCTTGGTAGCTCAACCAGTGGATTGTTTAAGTCTACTGACGCTGGTTTGAATTGGACAAATATTGAAAATTCAATTACCGGACCGGTGGAATCTATTAAGAACATTAGTTATTTGGGTCAGGCCCAAAATAATGATTTGATTATCGGAACAGGCGAAGGTTTTTTGAGACCAAGTCAAAAACTTAAGTCTTTACCAGGCACCGGATTATATAGATTGTCGGGTAACACTTTAACTTCTATTGCTAATGCTACAATTACAGGAACTGAAATTAACAGAATTGCATGCAGTCCTCTCAATTCAAATATTTTTGCTTTAGCCACAAATAAAGGAATATTAATAACCAATGATGGTGGGGCAACTTTTGTACAACCCGCTTCAATTACTTTTACTGATAATTTAAATTATGGCTTAGATGTTAAATTTGACGGTGCTGGTATTTTGTATTTTTCAGTTGGTAACGAAAAAACATCAATTCCAAATGTAGATTCTAAAGTATACAAATCTAACGATGTTTCTTTAACTTCTTTTACCGACATCACACCAACAAGCCCATTTGTTTTAGGTACAAATTATGGTCGTATTGAGTTAGCAGTTGCACCAACAAATAATAATGTTATTTATGCTTCAGTTGCAAGAAAATACTTAAACACCTCGAACCCTGCTGCTTCCAGTTTAATGGGTTTGTTTGTTTCATATAATGGAGGTTCTACTTGGGCTCATATTTTCTCTGGTTCCACACAATTAGATCCTTTAGGAAATGGAAGCGGAACTAGCGCATCTGGTGATTTTGCCCACACTTTAAGTGTAGATCCTTTAAACTCTGATAGAATTTATTTAGGAAGTTTTCAAATGTATTCATACACCAAAACAGGAATGTCAGGTTCAAATCCTGTTGGTACTTGGTCTAAAATCGGTAACCATTTGGCTTTAAATACAGGTTTATATTTACATGAAAATGTTCATGATTTCAAGGCAATTTTATCCGGTGGTTCAATTAGCCGTTACTACTTTATAACAGATGCCGGTACTTACAGGTCATCTGACAATTTGATTTCGATTCAACCTTTTTACAAAGGAATGGCAACCGGTCAGTTTAATTCTATTTCTATTTCGGCATTTCCTAAATTCACAGCTAGTAATGCCAATTCTAATGGCTCAGTTTATACACCTTATATTAAGTACATAGGAGGAACCGGGGGAAGTGGTTTGAATTATTTTGACGGGCAAAACGGTACAACAGTTTCTAAAGAATTTAACAGTTTGTCGGGAGAGGTGTTCAATGCAGAATATTCAAAAATATTGCCTGAAGCAGCTTATTTTTCAACAGCAAATGGCAGATTATTCCTTAATTCAGATGTGGTAAACAATTCGCCTGAATTACGTCAACATTTAAGAAGAACCAGCGACCAAAACGTTGTTGATTTTGCAAACTCAAATTATGCATTAACAGGTACACCATTCAGATTATGGGAAAATTACGGTCAGTTACCTGCTCCAAACAGACCATCTCCTGATAGTGTAATATTTTATAACGATAGCGTTCGAGGTTTAGCGTCTTTAGTTGGCGTTTCAAATTTAACTACAACAACTAGCTTTACTTTAAGTATTTCAAGACCATCAGGAGTTTCAATGCTTGATAGTATTGCCATTAGAACCGGAACAGCTGTTCTGCCGGTTTCAGGAGGTAATGCTAATAGCCCTGCATTTCCAGTGGCTAACAGAAGAACTATATGGATAAAACTTCCAAACACATATACAAGTTCATCTACAGGAACAACCAGTATTAATAATTTAACAGTAACAGGTTCAGCGGCAAGTGTAACTGGTCACTCAGTTATACTAGATGGTGGAACAGCGGTAGACCAAATCATCGTCAGATTCGCTTCATCTCCGTTTTTAGGTGTTGCAACTAATTCCGTATCAGGTGTTCCCGATCCTTCTGCATATTATAAGGTTTTTGCAACGGCCTATTATAAAATAGCGCCTAATACCCAAATTCAAGTGGTTGATAAATCAATTTCAACAAAGGATTTTACATATACTGCCATAACGCCATCAACGGGTTTAAATTGGAAATTTGGTTCATCTCAAACGTCTACAATGGTTGCTGCATCATTACCAACTAACGTTATCGCATCAGGGTTAACTTATTCAGCTGCTTCTACAGAAAATGTGCTTGGGCCACAGTCAACTGCTACTTTTTTTCCGAGTCATCCTACGGCTGTAACTTATACAATAAGAACTTATGGTAGTTCATACTCAGTAACTGCTAATACATATTCTAATTATATTGCTAATACTCCAACAGTAGCAGGTACACCAACATATGTATTGCAACCTGGTAATGTTACACAAAGCAGCAATGTTTTTACGATAGCAGCTACTCAAACATCGGCGGTTGTATATACTGTAACTGCCAATGGTGCAACTACTCTTACAACTAACTACACAGTTAATCCTGTTACATATAGCATTAACACATCTACTGTTACACAAACATCAAATGTTTTCACATTAAGTTCAAATGGTAATTATACTATTACAGCAATAAGCGGCGCTTCTGCATTTACGCCAACAGCAAACATTTTAACAACAGTAAGCTTGCCTGTTACAACTACTGCTACAGTGGGCAACAACAATGCAAAAATTGCTCCTAATAACAAGCCTATAAAAATAGCAACCGTGCGTTCAGCAAGATTAGCTTACCCATATTCATCAGGTGCTTCTAATGGAATTTATGTATCGTTGTCTCCTTTGAGCTTAAATGATCCTTTATCTCATATCTGCGTAAGCCGAGATGGTGCTCTTACAACTAATTCTGTTGGTGTTCCAATCAGTACAGCAATTAACATAGATGGTAACATTACTTTATTAGAGTGGGCCAATTCTGGAACCGAGCTATATTTTGCGACTGATGCTAATAAACTTTACAGAGTTAGCAGACTATTTGCTTTAGCTGATTCAAGTGCAAGATTTTACAATGGTAAATTTCATACCGGCGTATTAAATCATAATACAGTAACACCAAATCCTAATAGTCCGGTTAGAACGACTTTATTGCGAACATTTGCTAAACCTATTACAAGTATCGCAATTGGGGGAAGAGATTCGATTATGGCTGTTACATTTGATGGAACCGGTGCAGCAGGGGATACGCTTGTGGCTATTTCTAACGGTGATATTAGAACACAAAGTGGTTCAGCTTTAACATTCAAGAAAGCAGATGGTACCGGAATGCCTTTGGCTTCAGGAGCCTCAATTAAAACATACTGTTCTTTATTCGAGAAATCAGATCCCAATAAATTATTTGTTGGTGCAACAGATGGTATATACTATACAAATAATGCACTTTCGTCTAACACATGGTTAAATCAAAGTGGAACTTCTGCTACATCGTTCCCTAAAATTCAGGTGTTTGATTTAAAACAACAAACCAAAGCAAGTTTCCATTCATACAATTCCGGACAGATATTTGCTGCAACGAATGGTAGAGGTGTTTGGTACAATAGTGATTTTCTTGTAAAATTGGTGGTTGCAGTGCCAGAAGAATTACCTGCTGAAAAAGAAAGTAACATTAAGGTGTATCCTAATCCAACTTCTTCTTATGCAGTAGTTTATTTTAATAGTATTGAAGGAGAAAGTGCTATGTTAAATATTATGGATTTAACCGGTAAAATTGTTAAAACGCAATCTTTAGGTAAATTATACAATGGAGAAACTAATGTTGAAATAAACACTGATGAAATGACCGGTGGCGTTTATTTAATAAATGTTTCAAGCACCAGTGGAACCAAACGTGTTACTAAATTAGTAGTTGCTAAATAAAGTTTATTTTTCTTTAATTTTTAAAGGCCCCTAATTTTAGGGGCTTTTTTGTTTTTTTATAATTTGATTTCTTAATAATGCTTACATTTGGCACTCAAAATTTTACAACATTGTGGATAAAAAATCGCTGATCGGACTTGGTTTAATTGCCGTTATATTAGGAGTTTGGATTTGGTTAAGTGGACCTACCAAGGAACAAATTGCTCAACAAAAAAGAATTAAAGATTCAATTGAAGTGGTCAATCAAAAAGCCCTTCAGGAAGAACTAAAAAAGGAGGCACAAAAAGTTACCGCTAAAATTGATACAGTTAGCCAAATACAAACTTTGGCAGTTAATGATTCTACAAAACAAGCATTAACAAAACAAAACTTTTTGGATTTTTCCGGCGCAGTATCTGGTGTTGAAAAAGTTGTAACTATTGAAAACGAAAAGTTAAAAGTTTACATCTCCAGTAAAGGTGGCTATATTGTTAAAACCGAATTGAAGGAGTATGCCAGATCCGGCAACGCTAAACCTCTTGTTCTATTTGATAAAGACAGTACGGAGTTTGCCTTAATTTTAAGTGCCTACAATAAATCTAAAGTATTCAATACCAGTGATTTTTATTTTACGCCGGTTAACATCACCAAATCAGGTTTAACCATGCGATTAATGACGGAGAAAGAAGGTAGTTACATTGATTTTAATTACACGTTAAAGCCAAATGATTACATGGTTTATTCAGACTTTAACTTTGTAGGCATGCAAAACATCATCAGTAGTAACGTTGATGAAATGCAGTTGAATTGGAAAATGTTATACCCTAGTCAGGAGAAATACATTGTAAAGGAAAGGCAGGCTGCAACCATTTATTATAAACAATTGGAAAATAAGCCTGACTATATCAATCCGATGAAGGAGGAATTAAAAGAATTAAATGATGCTGATATTAAGTGGATTGGATTTAAGCAACAATTTTTCAATGCAACAATTATTGCCAATACCAAATTTGAAAAAGGCGGCAGTTTAATTGAAACTTCCAATCGAAGTGCTGCTTCTGATGTAGTAAAGGCTGCAAGAACTGAGTTAGGAATTAAATACAATCATTTACCAAACGAAAAATTTGAGTTTAAGTTTTATTTCGGGCCTAATCATTACAATACACTTAAAGCTTATGGCGATGAATTAGAAGACATTATTCCAACCGGCTGGAGTATTTTTAGTTACATTAATAGATGGCTTGTGATCCCTTTATTTAATGGACTTTCAGGTTTAAATATGGGTATAGTTATTCTTATTTTAACAATCATCGTTAAAATTGTTCTATTCCCTATTGGTTATAAAACCTATTTAAGCGGTGCACGCATGCGTGTTTTAAAACCAGAGATTGATGAATTAAATTCAAAATTTGATAAGAATGCCGATCCAATGAAGAAACAGCAAGAGCAGATGGCATTATATAGGCGTGCAGGCGTAAATCCGTTAAGCGGATGTTTACCAATGTTACTTCAGTTTCCTATTTTAATTGCCTTGTTTGCATTTATTCCGGCTGCTATCGAATTAAGGCAAAAAGGCTTTTTATGGGCGGATGATTTAAGTACATACGACAGTATCTGGACTTTTGGTAAGGTTCCTTTCATTAGTTGGGCATATGGAGATCATGTTAGTTTATTTGCCGCATTAATGTTTGTGAGTACTTTAATCTATACATACATGAACAGTAATTTAATGCCTCAGCAAAATAATCAAATGCCGGGCATGAAATTTATGATGTATTTTATGCCTGTTATCTTTTTAGCAGTGATGAATGAGTATGCAGCAGGTTTAAGCTGGTATTATTTCTTGGCAAACATGATGACCTTCTTGCAGAACTATGGTTTAAAATTCATTATTAAAGACGAAAAAATAAGAGCAGAAATTGACGAGAATATGAAAAAACCTAAGAAAAAAGGTGGTTTTGCAGCTCGTTTAGAAGAAATGGCCAAACAACGTCAGGCCGAAATGAACAAAGCACGCAGCAAAAAGTAGATCAGAAACTACTCATAATTCTTTCATAAATTCACGAAAGATTTTGAGTCTATTTTAGTATTTTAACCATTCGTAAATTATGAAAGTATACAATAATATTTTAGAAACAATTGGCAATACGCCCTTGGTAAAACTTAATAAAATAGTTAAGGACTTACCTTGCACAGTTTATGCAAAAGTTGAAACCGTAAATCCGGGTAATTCAATCAAAGATAGAATGGCTATCAAAATGATTGAAGATGCTGAAAAAGATGGCCGTTTAAAACCAGGCGGAACAATTATTGAAGGAACGAGTGGTAACACCGGTATGGGTTTGGCAATTGCAGCCGTTATAAAAGGCTACAAGTGTATTTTTACAACAACTGATAAACAAAGTAAAGAGAAAGTAGATGCTTTAAGAGCATTTGGTGCAGATGTAATCGTTTGTCCTACCGATGTAGACCCTGAAGATCCGCGCTCTTATTATTCTGTCTCTTCAAGATTAGTAAATGAAATACCAAATGCATGGAAGCCTAATCAATACGACAACCCAAGTAATGCAATAGCTCATTATGAGCAAACCGGCCCTGAAATTTGGGAACAAACTGATGGAAAGGTAACTCATTTAGTTGTTGGAGTTGGCACAGGCGGTACAATTTGTGGTACAGGTAAGTATCTTAAAGAAAAAAATCCTGCAATTAAGGTATTAGGTATAGATACATATGGTTCTGTATTTAAAAAATACAAAGAGACCGGTATTTTTGACAAAAATGAAATTTATCCATACATCACTGAGGGGATTGGGGAAGATTTTTTACCAAAGAATGTTGATTTCAATATCATTGATCATTTTGAAAAAGTAACAGATAAGGAAGCTGCTATTATGACCAGAAGAATTCCGAAGGAGGAAGGGATTTTTGTTGGAAATAGTGCAGGTAGTGCATTAGCAGGGTTGTTACAAATGAAGCACATGTATAAAAAGGACGATGTGGTGGTGATTATTTTTCATGATCACGGTACCCGTTACTTAGGTAAAATGTTTAACGATGATTGGATGCGCGATAGAAATTTTCTGGAAGTATCTAAACCTAAAGCCATTGATTTAGTTGCTAATCATAAAAATCAAAAACTATTAACCATTGATGCAAATGCAAAGGTGGCAGAAGCTTTAGCTTTATTAAACAAATACAATATTTCTCAAATTCCGGTAACCACCGGTAACGATTACGTTGGAAGTTTAAATGACAGTTATTTATTTAATAAGTTAATTAGTGATAGCGATTTAAAAAATGAAACTGTTCAATCAATTATGCAACCTGCATTTCCCGTAGTTGGAGAACATGCAACAATTGAAGAGGTGAGTAAGCTGATTAACAAAGACAACAATGCAGTATTGATGCGTGATTTAGGAGGTAACTACCATATCATTACCAAACACGACGTCATTCAGGCTGTTGCCAAAATGAGCGTTAACTAAATGTTGTTCTCATTTCCTTTTCTTGTTTTTATAATATCAATATTCCCTTTATTTAAGAATATCTAAATTGGGTTTGTTCCTTTATTTAACCTTTGGTTAAGCCACATGTTTTATATCCAATTGCCCTAGATTATTTATTCGGTTTTTCCAATTAAAATCAATAAATTTGTTAGTCATGTTGAGACAAATCACTATTTTGATTTTTTTAACGGCATTGTTAATCATTGCTTCAAAATATATTCTGTTTCAATCTTATTTGCATTCTAAAAAAGTAGAATTTCGTCAAGCGTCATTATTTAGTCAGGATAAAATAGTTCAAAAGTTGGTGATTCCAATTGAGAATTTGTACAAAGATGTAGAGGGCATTGAATGGAAAGATAAAAATAAGGAAGTAATATACAAAGGTTATTTTTTTGAGGTAATTAAGATAGAAAGCAAAGGAAATTTGGCTGAATTATATTTGGTTGAAGATAAGCAGGAAAATTCTTTATTTGCAGCATTTATTAAGGATTCAACGCAACAAGATGATGCTACAAAATGTATTCATTTTTTTATGGCTTTAAATTTTCTGTCATCAAATAAGATTGTTATTAATGCCAATTTCCCGACCAAGGTTAATCATTTTTTTAATTACCACTTTAGAAGTGGTGTAATGGTGCTTTTTGAAATCATCAAGCCGCCTAAAGTATAAACAGAAACTTTTTAAGTTTATCTTAACTATCCTAATTAAAATTTAACACTTTTATTTCATTTGACATGAAACAACTTGTTGTATTGCTTTTGGCAATACAGATATATTGTGCCCATTCACAAACGCTTACAGTGGTTGATAAGGTTACCCGCGAACCAATCCCCGGTGTTGCCGTTTTGGTAGGAAAAACCCCTCCGGTTTTCACAAATCAGAAAGGGAAGGTGGATGTTACTGCATTAAATGGAATGGACTCCATTCAGATTTTTTCTTCCAGTTACAAAAAGAAAATGTTGTCTTTTAGTCAATTAACAAAATTGGATTTTAAGGTAGAATTAGAGGAATTAAATATTTCACTATCTGAAATAGTAGTGTCTGCAAACCGAGTAAAGGAAGATAAATTAGAAACACCTAACAGAATTCAAAAGCTTAACATGAAAGAGGTGGCATTTCAAAATCCTCAAACTACTGCAGATTTGTTAGGGACAGGGGGTTATGCTTTTATACAGAAAAGTCAACTGGGCGGCGGATCTCCAATGATCAGAGGTATGGCTACTAACAGAGTGCTATTGGTGGTAGACGGTGTAAGAATGAATAATGCCATTTTTAGAGCCGGTAATTTACAACAAGTCATATCTCTAGATGCTAATGCGCTTGAAGGTGCTGAAATTTTGTTTGGACCGGGTGCTGTGATGTATGGCAGCGACGCCATTGGAGGCGTTATGTCGTTTAATACACTTGAACCAAAGTTGGCTGACTCTGCTTCTAGTTTTTTATTTACAGGGAATGCTTTGATGAGAACTTCAACTGCAAATTCGGAGAATACAAGACATTTGAATTTTACGATAGGAATGAAAAAATGGAGTTTGGTAACAAGTTATACTAGGTCCGAGTATGGCGATTTAAGAAGCGGTTCAAAAGGTGGTGATTCCTATTTCTATAGAAAAAGCTATGTTCAAACAATCGACAATAGAGACTATATGGTTCCTAATTCGGATTCAACATTGCAGATTGGTTCTAAGTACGATCAAACTAATTTTATGCAAAAAATTAAGTTTCAACCAACTAAGCACATGGAGTTTGATTATGGATTTCACTATTCAGAAACTTCACCATTTAACCGTTATGATAGGCTATATGTAATGCAAACACAAGGTCCTTATAAGGATAAATTGCGATGGGCTGAATGGTATTATGGACCTCAAGTTTGGAAAATGAATAGACTTGGATTTACACACACTAAAAAGAACATCATGTATAATCAAGTTAGAATTATTGCCGCCTTACAAAATTTTGAAGAGAGTCGTTTTGATAGAGAATTCATGGTACGAGAGATACGTTCACAAAGAGAAACAGTGCGTGCGTTATCGTTTAATCTGGATCTTGATAAACAACTTAGTCAAAAACTTAATTTAAAATATGGTGCTGAATTGGTTCATAATCTGGTTGGTTCGCAAGCATCTTTAACGCATGTTGTGACACAAACTTACGATTCAACCGTTACGCGTTATCCAAATGGTTCAACTTGGTTCACAAATGGTTTTTATGCGAGTATGAAATATCAACTCCATAAAAAAGTAATTGTTAGTGCAGGTGCAAGGTTTAGTAGTTACAAGATCAAAGCAAGTTTTGATACACTTGTTTTTCCATTCCCGTTTAAAACTGCTGAAATGCAAAATAGCACATTGAACGGAAGTATAGGGTTTGTGTATACACCAATTCAATCTTGGCAAATGTACGTGAATGCCGCTACAGGATTTAGAGCACCAAATATTGATGATATGGGAAAAGTGTTTGAATCAACACCGGGTTATTTGGTTGTTCCTAATCCGGATTTGAAACCGGAACGTTCATATAATATTGAGGCAGGAACAGTGAAAACCTTTTCAGATAAGCTTAAACTTGATTTTGCAGGATATTACACTCAAATTGTTGATGCGATGGAACGTAAAGATTTTACGTTTAACGGTCAATCTACAATCCGCTACCAAGGAAACAAAAGTAATATACAGGCAGTTCAGAACGTTGCAAAAGCCTATGTTTATGGGGTACAAACCGGCTTGGAGTTTAATTGGAATGGATTTGGATTGCGAGCAGCCTACTCTTGGCAAAAAGGGCAGGAACAAACAACAGATAGTTTAGTGTATTACCCTTTAAGACATGCCGCTCCTGCTTTTGGTAGTGCACATTTGAGTTATCAGTATAAAAAAGTTAAGTTGGATTTTTACGGTGTATTTAATGATAGAATGGATTTTGAAGAATTAGCGCTTACTGAAAGAGTTAACACTTCTTATGCGAAAGATTTCTCCAAGGATCCCAAAGGACAAAATTATTCGGCTGGCTGGTACACGCTAAACTTTAAAACAGCTTTTTTCCTTAATCAATATGTAGTGGTCATGTTAGGTGTTGAAAATATTTTAGACCGCTTGTACAGACCTTACTCATCAGGTATTAATGCACCTGGACGAAATTTTATTGTTTCGTTGAAAGCAAATTTTTAATTATTAACACATATTAAAATAAAAACATGAAAAATAAAGTATTAAAAATAACAACATTAACAATATTATTATTTTACAAAGGATTTTCTCAAAATATTGCTTGCGGTGGTTGGCATTCGTTAACCATTTGCAATGATAGTACGGTAAAAGCATTTGGTGAAAATGCAACCGGGCAAATAGGAAATGGTAATACTACTGATCAATCAATACCATCAACCGTTGCAGGACTTTCAGGAATTAAAGCTGTATCAGCCGGAGGAGATCAGTTGGAAGCGCATTCGATGGCACTAAAAAGCAATGGTACAGTTTGGTGTTGGGGAAGTAATTTGTATGGCGCTTTAGGGAATGCCTCGGCTACAGGTACCTTTGTTACCGCACCCGTTCAAGCTTTACTACTAACAAATGTAAAAGCAATTTCTGCGGGTGGTTGGCATTCTGTTGCACTTAAAAGTGATGGCACAGTTTGGTGTTGGGGCTGGAATGCTGACGGGCAATTGGGAGATGCCTCAACAGTAAATAAAATTATTCCTACACAAGTTACATCCATTAACAATGTTGTTAAAATTGCAGCGGGTACCTATCATACACTTGCCTTAAAATCAGATGGTACTGTTTGGGCTTGGGGTGATAATGTGAATGGACAAATAGGTAATTCTACAACTGGCACAGACGCACTGGCACCGGTTCAGGTTAACGGATTAACAAATGTGGTTGCAATTGCAGCCGGGAGATTTTTTTCATTGGCAGTAAAAAATGATGGTACTGTTTGGACGTGGGGTCAAAATTTATATGGGCAACTTGGTAATGGAAACACAACAGATTCTAATACGCCGGTACAAGTGAGTGGCTTAGCTGGTATTAATTCTGCAATTGCTGCCGCAGGCGCTTTTCACTGTCATGCATTAAAAAATAACGGAACCGTTTGGTCATGGGGAAGAAATACCCATGGTAATTTAGGTAATAACACTGTTGCTGATTCAAATGTGCCTGTTCAAATGACTAATTTCAGCAATCCTGTTGGGATGGCAGCAGGCACTAATTTTTCTTTATTTTTTAAAGCAGACGGTAGTTTGTGGGGAACCGGACGTAATGCGAGTGGTCAGTTAGGCGACGGGACAACCACACAACGGAATATTGCCAATCAATCAGCAGTTTCTTGTTCCATTTTACAAAATAGTTCTACAACAAGCCTTAAGACTGATGCCATTTCGGATGTATTAATTTATCCAAATCCATCATCAGGAGTTTATTATTTTAAACTTGCAACAGAATTACAATCAGGTAAACAAATTACAGTTATTAATAATTTGGGACAATTAATTTCAGTTGAATATTCAGCATTAGCTGATAATCTTTTAAGTATCAATTTAAAAAATCAACCAAGCGGAATTTATTTTGCTCTCATTGAAACTGAGAAAGGGCAAATGCGATTGAAATTGATTAAAAATTAAAATAATCAAATAAAGAAAGTAGTTTTATGGATTAGTTATGTTTTGTTTTGAAATAGATATAACTTAACATAACAGAATTAAATACTGCATAAAAACAAATACCGGCAATTGTTTCTAAAGTGTCCTCAAATAAAAATGAAACAAGGGTTAATACCATAAAAACAAAATAAATAACTGGTAGTTGCTTCCTCAGAACCATCATAGGGTAAATTAGGGATGTTATAAAAAAAAGTAAACCCACTAAGCCTAATCCTAACGTAATTGTAAGGAATTGTTGATGGGGGCGCAACTGCCAGTTTTTATCAAGTTGTGTTTTAAATGAAGTGTAACCTTCTTGCATGCTTTGATTAACACCTCCAATCCCATAACCAAACAGCCATTTCTTTTTTATTTGACTTAAGGCAACTTCCCAATAATGTAATCGCATACTAAAAGAATGTCCGTTAATGTTAGCGCCATGTTGGTATTCAGTTATATCCCAAACCAATTCATAAAAGCGTTTCTTCATACTATTCCATGAAGGGTAGGTAGGGTTTGGAACATTATTGAGAATGTTATTATAATCCTTTTCACTTAACAAATTAAACGAGTGGGCCTCTCCGGGCAAGCCTAAACTGCTAAAATACCTTGAAAGAATATAGAAGCGTTTTAAGTTATACTGTTGAGGAATGTTGAATGTGTCGTTTGGATAGCGTTGATTCCATGTGTTTTGAACTTCCTCGTAGTTAACGTTCATGTTAACAATGAATCCGCTTTCGATTTGATGAGAGCTATCATGTCGAAAATAATTGCCTGCCTTGGTTTTTTCTAATTTCAGATTAGAAGGCGATTCCTTAATGGTACTGAGTTCTTGTTTAAAACGCATTAAGTTTTCACCAACGAAAAGTATACTAATTATTAATATCGTTAAACCTATTAACACATATTTCCTTTGAATTTTTTTGACTATTAGAATAATAGAACCCAATGCAATAATTAACCCTAAAAAACCTATTCCTGCAGTTAGTGCTAATGCCATTAGCATGCAGGTAAAATAGGCGATAAGAATTACTAAAACAATTTTTAGTTTGATGGATTGCAATTCGCTCATTAAATAAATAGCGCATAAAATAGCCAAGTTAACAAACAACCCTAGCCGGATATGACTCATGAACCTTGATACCTCTCTAACAGTTTCTAATTGATGTATTACGAAACTAAATACGTAACACCAAGCTGTGTTGGCAAATACACCGCCAATGAAACAGATTAAGGCAAGGTGTAATTCTTTTTTTGAAAGCGACTGTGTGCTGAAATAAACGGTGGGTAGAACAAATAACGGTAATTTAACTCTTAAATCATTTATGGCGTCACTTAGATTGTTAGAGTATATAACTGATAATAAATGCAAAAGATAAATGGCAATCAAAGACCAGTATATTTTGTTAGATTTTAATTGATTCCATTTTTGTTTAAACCGGCCTTCCAACAGCCAATTACTCATTAATATAATTTCCGGTATACTCGCAGTTGCAGTACCAACCATCATCCCAAACATTAAGCCAAATGTTCCTACGAGGAAAATGTATCTATGTAGTTGAGCTGAAAACATTATTAATCTTGTCTAAAACGTAGTAGATACTAAAATAGTGTGTTTTGGTAGATTTTTTTTAAATGTAATTAAAAAATACTTTCCGAATTAAAACCTTTTACAAATTCCATCGTAATAATAACTAACAATAACAATTAACCCTGCAGGTTAAACTAAAATCAAAATTAAAACATGAAAACAATTAATCTTTTAAAATCTCCAGGTTATGAAAACAAACTTATTAATTCCAACATTGTTGGGCATTATCATTCAGGGAGTGGTAGGCGCCCAAACACCAGAGAGCCAAGTTACAATCAAACATACCAATCAAGTTAAAATTTTACCTATTTTGGGCGCTCAAGATTCAAAAAATTCTACTAAATCAAGTAATAAAAAGATTGAGACTCCAACCAATCTCATAAACGAACTTACCACCAATAGAGTAACAACTCAAAATTTCTCAACAGCTACACTTACCATTAAAAGTTACAAAAAATTAAACGAACAAGCAAATGATTTCGAAAGCTATGCATCTGATGTCATCAATATTGTTCTTCCCCAAACTTCTAATCCTGTTAAAATTAAAAAAGAAGCTGATAAGCTACAACAACAAGCATTTGCATATGCTATCAAAGCAAGTGAAGTGCTTTGGCAAAAAAACACCAGAACCTTCCTTGAAAATAATCAGGAAATCAGTTACGAACTGTTAAGTTTACCTTCTAATACAATTACAGTTATTGAAAAAGTAACACAAAAATGTTTAGAAGCGCGTAAATTAATGAATCAGGCTGTATTGATGCGTCAAGAGGCATATGCCTGCACAAATTTGGCTGCTGCTTTAGGAAATATGCAGAATGCCGAAGAAAAAGAGGCTTCAGCCATTCGTTTACAGCAAAGAGGCTTACAACTTATTAATGATGCAAAAAAATCAGGTTTAAATCTACAATCCACCGATTTGTTTGTTAGCAATCAATAATAAAGATTGTTCAATATGGTAAGAGTTAATTTACAACAGAAATCTTTTCTGATTTAGAGTTACTGATTAACCAAAGTCCTGCAAAAGTGATGATTCCATTAATCAAAATTAACTCCTGACCAATTTTATAACCACTGAATAAGTTTTGACTCAGGTCTGTTAACTGCAATTGAATGTGTAGTTTTTTCTCATACCATTCAGGGCTGCACAGCACATCAATAAGTAATGCAATTAAAGGAGCACTAATACAAACGAGCCAAACAAATTTATCGTTTAGGTTTCTTTTAGTTAATATGCCAAATGAAAATAGGCCTAAAAGCGGTCCGTAAGTGATTCCGGCAAATTTTAAAATAAAGTCGATAATTAATTTGTCGTTAATGGCTTTAAAAATCAATACCATTATAAAAAACACAAATGCAAACGTAAAATGAACTTTTAAGCGCGTACGTTTTTTTTCTACGTCTGAGCTGCTTTGTTTGTTCATGCCTAATATATCAATGCAAAAACAAGATGTTATTGAAGTAATAGCTCCATCTACACTTGGGAATAAAGCAGATATTAAGGCAATAATAAAGATGATGCCGATTGCTCCACTAAATTGAGATCCTAATGCGACCGTAGGAAAAAGATCGTCAGGTGCAACTTTTAAATTTGTTTGTTCGGCATATAAATAAAGGATCCCTCCTAAAAACAAAAACAAAAAATTAACAACAACTAACACTAACGAAAAACTTATCATGTTTTTTTGCGAATCCTTAATAGTTTTCACGGAAATATTTTTTTGCATCATTTCTTGATCAAGCCCTGTCATGGATATGGCTATAAAGGCCCCGCCCAACAAGTGTTTAAGAAAGTAAGAGCCTGATTTTACATCTGTATTAAAAATTTTCGAATAACCTTTTTCACTCATCAAATTTAAGGCACCTGAAAAATCAAGTTGCATGGCATTAATCAACACGAAAATGCATACAACCAATCCTAGCAGCATTCCTGTTGTTTGTAAGGTATCCGTATAGATGATTGTTTTGACGCCGCCTTCAAATGTGTAGAGTAAAATCAAAATCAAAATCACCAAACTTGTAACGATGAAAGGAATGCCTAATTCATCAAAAATAAACGTTTGCAATACGCTAACTACCAAATATAATCTTGCAGTTGCGCCAATTAGTCTGGAAAGAATAAAAAATGATGCACCAATTTTATGAGCTTTAATACCGAATCTGTTTTCTAAATAAGTATAAATTGAAGTTAGATTTAGCCGGTAGTACAAAGGCAGTAACACAAAGGCAATTACCATGTAACCAATAAAATACCCTAAAACAATTTGAAAGTAATAGAAATTCCCGCTGCCAACTCCCCCCGGCACACTAACAAAGGTTACACCGCTCAAACTGGTACCAATCATTCCAAAAGCAACAAGTAACCAATTACTGTTTTTATTGCCTATAAAAAAGTCATGGTTGCTGGATCCTCTACCTGTGTACCAGGCAACAAGTAGAAGCAGCAAAAAATAACCAATTACAAAAGAAAAGAGCAAGGTTGAACTCATTATACAAATATTTACTTTAAAGCTTATGGTTTTAATCAAAATTCAAATAGTTCTAAACAGCAGCATAGTGAATAAATTGCACCGATTTTCTCAATTTAAAGTTTTAATTTTAATGAATTGGAACTTGGAAATAAAATAATTGAACAGGCCGTTGAGGCTTTAAGTAAGTTGCCCGGGGTTGGTAAAAAAACAGCGCTACGTTACGTGCTGCATATTGTGAAAAATGATTTGCAGTCGGTCGTGCAGCTTAGCCAAAGCATCGCACAGCTAAAAACTGAATTAAAATTTTGCAAAAATTGTCATAACATTAGTGAAAAGGAAATATGCGATATCTGTAGCAATCCTTTACGTGAGAAAAGTATTGTTTGCGTTGTGCAGGATTATCGGGATGTATTGGCCATTGAGAATACAGGCTTGTATAAAGGGAATTACCATGTATTGGGAGGATTAATTTCCCCAATGGATGGAATAGGACCAAGCCAGCTTAATATCGATAATTTAATTAATCGAGTTTCCTCCGGTGGCATCAATGAAATCATTCTAGCCTTAAACACCACTATGGAAGGTGAAACCACTTCTTTTTTCGTGTTTAAAAAGTTAGCGCCTTACAACATTAATTTAAGCGCTATTGCCAGAGGTATAGCCGTTGGTGATGAATTGGAGTACACAGATGAAATTACGCTCGGCCGTTCTATTACTAATCGAGTGCCTTTCGAAAGTTTGCTTAAAAAGTAAACTATAAACGCCAATATCGGTTAATATCTCTTAAGTAATTTTTAATCTTCTGTATTAGACACTTTGTTAACTTCAAAGGAATTTTTATGAGTGAACTAAAGGACATCGGACAATTAAACCCTAAAGAGTTTATTATTATCAAAGGGGCTCGTCAACATAATTTAAAGAATATTGATGTTGCTATTCCTCGCAATCAACTGGTAGTTATAACCGGGCTGTCCGGTTCCGGTAAATCTAGTTTGGCTTTTGATACCTTGTATGCTGAAGGACAAAGACGTTACGTTGAAAGTTTAAGTGCATACGCCAGACAATTCTTGGGACGCTTAGAGAAACCATTAGTTGATTATATTAAAGGAATAAGTCCTGCTATAGCCATTGAACAAAAGGTGATTTCGAGGAATCCCCGCAGTACGGTTGGAACTGTAACCGAAATATATGATTTTCTAAAATTGTTGTTCGCAAGAGTTGGTAAAACATACAGCCCAGTCAGTGGCAAAGAAGTAAAGCGACATACAACAACAGATGTGGTGAATTATATTCAAACATTTAGTAATGACGAAAAGTTTTTAATTCTTTGTAAATTAATTGATAAAAAAGATCGTCCTTTACTAAAACAAGTGGATATTCTCTCTCAGCAAGGTTTTTCAAGGGTTGTAGTTAATTCAGTTGTTATAAAAATTAGCGAACTAACCCAAAAAAGTTTTAAAAAAACAGATGAGGTTTATCTGCTGATAGATCGATTAACAGTAAATAAAGAGGACGAAGATTTTTTAATCAGAGCAGCGGATAGTGTTCAAACCGCTTACGCAGAAGGGAATGGAAATTGTGAAATCTGGATAGATAACGATGGGAAATTCAAACAAAAACAGTTTAGTAATTTGTTTGAGTTGGATGGGATGACCTTTGAAGAACCTAGTTTAAATTTTTTCGCCTTTAACAATCCAATCGGTGCCTGTAAAACCTGCGAAGGTTTTGGAAGCATAATTGGTATTGATAAAGATTTGGTTATACCAAATAAAAGTCTCTCAGTCTATGATAATGCCATCGTCTGCTGGAATGGTGAAGTAATGAGTTATTACAAAAATCAACTCGTTAAAAATGCACATAAATTTAAATTTCCGGTTCATCAACCAATCGCCAATTTAACCAAACAAGAATATGATTTGTTGTGGACCGGTAACGACCATTTTGAAGGCTTAAACGCCTTTTTTAAAATGTTGGAAAAAGAAAGTTACAAAATTCAATACAGGGTTATGTTGGCGCGCTACCGCGGGAAAACGGCTTGTCCTGATTGTAACGGCACACGACTTAGAAAGGATGCCAATTATGTATTAGTGGATGGTAAATGTTTAAATGACCTTGTTTTAATGCCGGTAAAAGAGCTGTCTGTCTTTTTTAAACAAATCCAATTAAACGACCACGATAAAAAAATCGCTAAACGTTTATTAACCGAAATATCAAATAGAATTCAATATTTGAATGATGTTGGACTTGGTTACATTACACTAAATAGGGTTGCCAATACGCTAAGTGGTGGCGAGAGCCAACGTATTAATTTAGCAACGCAGTTGGGCAGCACTTTAGTTGGTAGTTTATACATACTCGATGAACCGAGTATTGGATTGCATTCCAGAGATACAGAACGGTTGATAACTGTTTTAAGATCATTGCAAAAGCAAGGCAATACAGTAATTATTGTTGAGCATGATGAAGACATTATGAAAGAGGCGGATCAGTTAATTGATATTGGCCCTGAGGCAGGAAGCAATGGCGGACAGCTTGTTTTTCAAGGAACAACCAAAGAGTTGTTAAAATCAAAAACCAGTTTAACCGCTCGCTATTTAACGGCTCAGTTACAAATTGAAGTTCCAAAAACCAGAAGAAAGTTTAAAGAATTTATAGAAATAAAAAATTTAAATGATCACAATTTAAAAAACATATCAGTTAAATTTCCACTTAACTTAATGTGTTGTGTTACCGGGGTCAGTGGCAGTGGAAAATCGACATTAATTAAAAAGGGATTAATTCCTCTCGTTCAAAGGCATTTGGATGGCTACTTTGAAAATGTAGACGCCAGTCACCTAATTACCGGGAATTTAAAACACATTAAGGCACTTGAGTACATCGATCAAAATCCTATTGGGAAAAGTACCCGCAGTAATCCCGTTACGTATGTGAAGGCTTATGATGATATCAGAAATTTATTTGCTGATCAACCTTTAGCCAAAAATAGAAATTACAAACCAGGGTATTTTAGTTTTAACGTGGAGGGTGGACGATGTGAAACTTGCGAAGGAGAAGGTGTAGTTACCATCGAAATGCAGTTTATGGCTGATATTGAATTGGTATGCGAAACATGCAAGGGTAAACGTTTTAAAGCAGAAACATTAGAAGTAACTTATCAGCAAAAAAGCATTAGTGATGTATTGGAAATGACAGTAGATGACGCGATTGTTTTTTTCTCGGTTGAAAAGGATAACAAAACCTGTAAAAAGATTTTGGAAAAATTACAAGCCTTGCAGGCAGTTGGCCTCGGTTATGTGCAATTGGGACAGAGCAGCAGTACCCTAAGTGGGGGAGAGGCACAACGCATTAAATTAGCAAGCTTTTTAATTCAGATTAATAACACACAACCAACCTTGTTTGTGTTTGATGAGCCTACAACCGGCTTGCATTTCCATGATGTGTCCAAGTTATTGAAGTCTTTTGAAGCTTTATTGGCAAAAGGACACAGCATTGTTGTGATTGAACATAATCTGGATGTTATTAAGTGTGCCGATTGGTTAATTGACATGGGACCCGAAGGTGGGGAAGAAGGCGGCACTGTGGTTTTTGGAGGTACACCGGAAGACTTGGCGAAATCAAAAAAGAGCTTTACCGGGCATTACCTGAAGGAAAAACTTAATTAAAAGCTTGGTTTTCCTGCCGGTTTTGGATTGTTTCATCCAACGGAATTTGCTATATTTGGCAGTTGTTAAAACTAAACAAAATCAATAAATTAAGTACTTAATGCTTTACATTCCCATTTCGTTTCATTCATGAAAAAAATAATTTCTTTTTTACTTTATTTTATCACCACACAATTTTACGCTCAAAATAATGGAGTTGTAAAAGGCTTCGTTTACGATAAAGAAACTGGTGAACCGGTAACGTTTGTAAACGTATTTTTTAAAGGAACCACCATTGGTGCTAATACGGATTTGAACGGTTACTTTTACATTAGCCGAATACCGGCCGGTGACTACACCTTATTAATTACCAGTTTTGAGCATGATACCATTAAAGATAAAATCACGATTAAAAGCGGTGACATACTCCAGAAAAAATATTTCGCTAAAAAAGGCGGTAAATTGTTGGACGAAATAGAAGTTACCACTGCAGCGGCAGATAAGGTTGAAAAGACTTCAGTATCCGTTCAAAAAATAGACCCAATTGTGATTAATAAATTACCAAGTGTAGGTGAACCTGATATTGCCCAATATCTGCAAGTTATACCCGGTGTGGCCTTTACCGGCGACCAAGGTGGACAATTATACATCAGAGGTGGCTTACCTGTTCAGAATAAAGTGTTGTTGGATGGCTTGGTTATTTACAATCCGTTTCACTCAATTGGTTTATTCTCTGTTTTTGATAATGACATTATGAAAAATGCGGATGTTTATACAGCCGGTTTTGGAGCAGAATATGGCGGCAGAACATCTTCAGTAATGGACATTACAACCAGGGATGGGAATAAAAAACGCATCAGTGGAAAAGTATCAGGTTCAACATTTGGCGGTAAAATGATGTTAGAGGGACCGCTTAAAAAACTAAAAGAAGATGGTGGCGGTTCCAGTTCATTTCTGGTTTCAGGCAAGCATTCCTATTTACCGCAGTCATCTAAAATTTTATACAGCTACGCAGATACAGCAGGCTTACCATTTTATTACACTGACCTTTATGCCAAAACCTCTTTCAATTCAGGAAGTGGAAGTAAGATTAATTTTTACGGATTTAATTTTTCCGACCGTGTAGATTTTAGTCAGATTGCGCAGTTTGGTTGGAGAAACCTGGGACTTGGCTCTAATTTTTTGTTGTTGCCGGGCAATGCGGATTTTATCATGGAAGGTAATTTTTGTTATTCTCAATACGAAATTAATTTTAAGAATCCTTTGGTAGAAACGGATACCAAAAAAAGTACTATTAATGGTGTAAATACCGGATTTAATTTTACAAAGTTTATTGGACGCAACGAAATTAAATTTGGTTTTGAAGGGGTAACAACCAATACCAGTTATGAACTACAAAATCCATTTGGTGCAGAAGTGAAGTTAGCCAGACAAACCATTGATTTAGGTGCGCATGTAAAAACAAAGCTTATAGATAAAAATAAAAAAATTGTATTTGAGCCAAGTTTCAGAACGCAGTATTATGCTACCATTGGTGCCTTTTCACCGGAACCGCGTTTGGCATTAAAAGTAAATATTCTCGAAAAATTGCGCTTTAAAGGTGCCGCAGGTTTATACAGTCAGTCCTTGTTGAGTGCAAACAGTGACAGAGATGTAGTGAATCTTTTTTACGGGTTCATCAATGCGCCGGAAAATACAGATGTTTCTAAAACCTATTTAGACAAAAACGGAGAAACAAAAACCGTTAATTCATCCATTCAAAAGGCTAATCACCTTGTAGCCGGTTTTGAGATTGATTTGGCGAAAGGCTTGGATTTAAATATTGAAGCGTATCAAAAAAACTTTAATACCATTATTAATGTAAACAGAGATAAAATTTTTAACGACAATGATTTAAATGCCAATCAGCCGGATGAATTTAAAAAAACATTTGTAATTGAACAGGGTAGGGCCAGAGGCTTTGATGTGCTTTTAAAATACGAGCGCAAACAATTATACGTGTGGGCCGTTTATTCATTAGGCTTTAACGACAGATGGCAGGGAAATAATACCACGAATGAAATATTAAACTATGCACCAAATTTTGACAGACGACATAACATTAACCTTGTTACCTCATACACGTTTGGGAAGAAGAAAAATTGTGAGTTCAATGCCCGTTGGAACTTAGGTACAGGTTTCCCTTTCACACAAACTCAGGGTTTCATTCCAACGTTTAACCCCGCCGGAAACATCAATTATAATTTTAACCAAAACAATCCAAATCTGGGCTACATTCCTGCTACCTTAAATGGTGGTCGTTTGCCTGATTACCACCGTTTAGATTTAAGCTTAAAATACAAATACCACCATAGCGAAAAAGTTATGTTGGAAGTGAGTGGTGGTGCAACAAATATTTACAACCGACAAAACATTTTTTACGTTGATCGGTTTTCGTTTAAACGCATTAACCAGTTACCAATTTTACCCAATCTTAATTTAACCTTATCATTTTAATGGCCTTTAAAATTTATACTAAAACCGGCGATAAAGGACAAACCTCCTTAATTGGCGGAACACGACTACCTAAGCAACACATCCGTATTGAGGCTTATGGAACGGTAGATGAATTAAATTCCTACTTAGGATTAATTAGAGATACAGTTCAGGATAAAAAAATTATCGATTTAATCATTGAAATTCAAGATCGTTTGTTTACCATAGGTTCTCACCTTGCTGCCGACCCTGAAAAAAACAAAATGACTTTGCCTATTATGCATGAAAGCGATGTGGTTAAGTTAGAAGAAGAGATTGATGCCATTAATGCGGTGGTGCCTGAAATGAAATTTTTTGTATTACCGGGCGGACACATTTGTGTTTCGCATTGCCATGTGGCCCGTTGTATATGCAGAAGAGCAGAGCGAGCGGTTTTACGTTTAGCCGAAAATGAAACAGTGGATGAAATCCATTACAAATATTTAAATCGCTTATCTGATTACATCTTTATGTTAAGCCGCTACATTACCCATGTAAACAAGGTAGAAGAAATTCCTTGGAAACCAAAACATGGTTAAGTAGTTTAAATCAGTAATTCAGATATGAAACGTTCGGAGATTTTGTTGTTGCTTGTATTGGCATTTATACAGTTTACAGCCATTGTAGATTTTATGGTGTTAATGCCTTTAAAGCCAATGCTCACAAAACTCTGGCAAGTAACTCCTTCGCAATTTGGGGTGGCTGTTTTTTCATATGGTTTTGGCGCTTTTTTATCCAGTTTAATTTGTATTAATAAAGTGGATGCCTATGACCGTAAAAAAGTATTAGTATTAATTTATGCAGGCTTTACCATTGGTACATTTTTATGCGGTTTGGCTAACTCCTATTATTTTTTGGTCATCGCACGATTTATTACCGGACTATTTGGTGGGGTGTGTGGCTCCGTTATTCAATCCATTGTGGGTGATGCCATTCCGGCACAACGCCGCGGGCAAGCAATGGGTATTTTAATGTTGGGTTTTGCTTTAGCGAGTGTGTTGGGCGTACCGGGTGGTTTATATTTAGCCTCTGCTTACCAATGGAATACACCTTTTATTGTATTGGCGTGTTTATGCGTTTTGGTATTTGTTGGAGCCTTATTTGTAGTGCCTAATTTTAAGGCGCATTTAGAAAATTACAAAGTAAGTTCCTTTGTGCAGATTGTAAGTAAAGTGTTAAGTGATAAAAACAGAAGAATGGCTTTACTTTTAACAATTGTGATGATGCCGGCCCATTTTTTCATCATTCCGTTTTTAACCGATTATTTTACTAAAAACTGTGGCTTTGATTATAAGAGCTCCGTGCCATTAGTGTATGTGGTTGGCGGTTTGTTATCAGCCGTTTGTTCGCCTTTAATTGGTAAGTTAAGTGATAAAATAGGACGTTTCCCGGTATTGGCGGTACTTACGTTATTGTCTGTTTTTCCGTTGGTAGGCATACCCAATTTAGAAACGCACAACAAAGTAATTTTACTATGCTTCACGGCCGGCTTTTTTATTTTCAGTGGCTCGCGTATGATTATCACCATGGCACAGGTTACTTCTACAGCCGACCCCTCTATCAGAGGCGCTTTTTTAATTTTAAATGCCTCGGTGCAGCAATTTGCGGTATCAGTTACCTCCTTAATAGGTGGTTTTATTGTGGTGCAAGACGAAAACGGCTTGTTGCATAATTACCATTATTTAGGTTACTTATCCTTAGTGTTTTCTGCCTTGGTATTGCTGGTGTTTAGGTCGGTTAAAGTTATAGCCGAGAAATCAAATTAAAAAAAGAAGAAGCTCCGATAAACGGCAATTAGGGTACTTTAGCTTAACCCTTAAAAACACATCCTGACTTTTGTGAAGCTAAAACCAATTAAGTATATTTGTTTTAGCGCAACAATTATTACTTGTAAACGCTTGTAGTCGTTTGTAAGTGTTTACAAACGACTAAGTAGCGGGTATAAGCAGTTAGCGTTCATGCTAAAAAGACATACTAAACATAAAAATGACATAGACTTTGAAAATTGAAAAAATAAATAACACATTCTTAAAAGCCCCAGTAGCCATTTATTTTTTACTGGGTATTATTGCTTTTAGTATTCGATTCT
>JADBXZ010000116.1 GCA_020403265.1 Bacteroidota bacterium | reverse complement strand
GGGATGGAACACCTAACCAAAGTAGTCTTGGTAAAGATAAACTACCTAGCGGCACTTACTATTATATCCTTGACTTAAAAGTTGAAGATATTAAACCAATTAAAGGATATGTACAATTGCAATATTAATAAGTGATAAGTACAAAAAGTCAAACAAAATTGTTTGACTTTTTTTTTTGCTTAAAATTTCCTACATTTAATGTAGAAACTAACAATAAGTGAACATGCATCATAATCCACTAAGCACATATCTTTTAGAAACACAAAAATTATTTACAAAGGCAAAAAGCAACAATAATCCGGCTAAATATTTATTTGATAATGGTGCAAGGACATTATTGTTTAATGCACAAGCCATAGGAAGAATACTTTATGCCATTAATAATGAAGAGCATCGTAAATTTTTAAAATCCATTAAAAAAATAGAGGATACACTTGGTATAATAGATTATTATGTAACGCTACAAAAATTAGCTACTACTAAAAACAAACCTGCTTTTGATGAGTGTTCAAAAAAAATTGAGAAAAACTACAGTAAATTAAATAAAAGACTCTTAAAAAAAGATTTTTACGCAAAGCTTCTTGCTGACTATTCAAATCCTAAAAAAATCAACTTTAATACCACTGTAAACAAAGCATTTATTCGTGATTTTTTAAAGCAGGAGTTAGCGGAATGTGAATCCTTTTACCTCAAAAACGCTAATCAGTTTAAAGATATAGAACTGCATTTACATGAAATGCGAAGAAAAATAAGATGGATTAGTATTTATGCCCAAGCGCTTAATGGTCTGGTACAAATAAAAAGTGGTACTGCAAAATATAGTTGGGAAAAAGAATTTATTTCGGAAACTGAAAAAAAATCACCGTTTAATAAGCTTCCAAAAAATACCGGCATCAAAACACCAATTGAATTTAATCAAAAAGCATTTTACGCATTAAGTAGGGTAATTCTAGAATTAGGTAAATTAAAAGATGAAGGCCAGTTAAATGAATTT
Source organism: Bacteroidota bacterium (assembly GCA_020403265.1). Classification (GTDB taxonomy): domain Bacteria; phylum Bacteroidota; class Bacteroidia; order B-17B0; family Aurantibacillaceae; genus Aurantibacillus. The sequence continues at coordinate 22,281 of JADBXZ010000116.1, read as the reverse complement.
AAATCTCATTACGTTGCCAAAACAGGCAGTTCAAGCACAGCACTCAAGCAAACAAAACTTATGCAAAAAGCGAATCAACTCTTAAATAGTTACTTTGTAAAAAATAAAATAAATAGTTATTTATTTGTGAATTAGTTCACTCAATCAACCTAGTACTTTGATAATTAAGAGAAAAATCATTAAAAATTATAATTAGTTTAGTAAAAAATTAAGGAAATGCAAAAATACAAAGCCATCATAATTGATGATGAAGAAGATAGCAGAAGCAACACCAAAAGTATGTTGCTGAATTATTGCCCGGAAATTGAAGTGATTGGTGAAGCAGCTAGTGGCCCTGAAGGAAAGCAAAAAATAATGGATTTGAAGCCACATGTTGTATTTTTAGATATAAACATGCCAGGCATGAATGGCTTTCAGATGTTAGAAGGAATTTATGAAAGGGATTTTTGTGTTATTTTTTTAACAGCATATAGTGAGCATGGTATAACAGCTGTTAAGGCAGGTGCAACAGATTACCTGTTAAAACCTTTAATGCTAAGTGAACTGCAAGGAGCAATACGCAAAGTGGTTCAACACTACGAAAGCAAAGGAGGATCAGGAAATAATAATGGTAAAAGTGAATCTGATAAGAATTTAGTTCTAATTAATCATAGTAAAGGATTTACCTTAGTTGATTTTAAAGACATCATTTGGTTAGAGGCAAGCGATAATTACACTAACCTATTTTTAAATGGTCAGAAAAAAATTGTAGCCAGTAAAACTTTAAAGGAGTTTGAATCCATTCTACCGGAAACTGAGTTTTTTAGGATTCATCGTTCTGCACTAATCAATGTAAACTATGTAAAAGAATATAGTAATAACGAAGGCGGCGAAGTTATTCTCAGTGACGGCACGCATGTGCAAGTAAGCAAGGCCAGAAATCAGGATTTTGCAGAATTTATACGCACAAAATCGGTTACGCCGAAATAGCAATTATTTACTTTTAAGTTTTTCAAATTCCTTTTCAATAGCGTTGTACTGATTATACTTGTATGCAGAAAAATATTGCATTAGTATACCAATACCCCAGCCAATAGTCGGAAAAACAGGCCATGGAATTGTATATCCCGTATTTTCTTCTGAATCAAAACGCATTGTTAGTAACCAGGTGATCCATAAAATCAAATTAACGTTTTCGGGCTTTGCGTTCGGGCGGGTTTAGGAGCACAAATCTGTCAACCTGCACTGTACTTGAATAGAAGCAAAAAGCTCCAAGTTTGCACGTCACCCCGCCTGACGCAAAACCCGTGTTAGCTGTAGTTTTTCTCATTTCATCCTCATTGATAATCCTAAGTTAAAACTAATATTGTCCTCCAAAAACACATTGCCCATCACCCATCCTTTTGTTTTACCTTGTATTTCGATATAAGGATTTAATCTTCCTAAGCTATAGGAACCCTTAAATTCTAACATGCCTCCCAAGCTCCCTTTTGATGTGGTAAAGGAATGCTCGTCTGGTTGCAACCAAATTATTGTCCTACCTGAGAAGAGCAATTTATTACTCATGTATGGTTTTTCAATTATAGCACCTTCGAGTCCTAAGAATGAGCTGTTTAGGTTATTGTAGTTGTGTATTGCAAAGAAAAAATTGTTTCTAGGTGTTTGATAAAATAAGTCAAGACTGATGTCGTTTCCGAAAGGTGTCAACAGATGTCGCACTGCAAAACTCCCATAGTAATTGCCCTTTTCCGTAGATTTCAATTTGATTTTTGGAAACCCGAATAAGTGAGGTGATAATAAATTCAGCCAATGCAAATTACCTTGTTTCTGTAAATAACTTCTTGCTTCAATGGAGAGTTGGGATGGTTTAATATAGCGATTTATACCTATGCCAGATGGGTGTATTCCTCTGTCGGAGTATGGTTTATTAGGGAAAAACAAAGCGTCTGCCCAAGCAGTAAAATCAGGTCCTGTAAAATCTCGTTTACTTATATCTGTTCCGTCTTGTTCGTTAGCTTCATCAACCCTTTCGTTAAAAGCGTCACCAGCTGACTGATTGAGATAACTAATATTAGTCATTGTGCTCATCCAATAAAGAGAAATATGAGGTAAATCTTGATTTAAATAGAAGTTGTTTTTTTGCAATGTTTGAATTTGATAGAATTCCCCTTCGTTTCCAGCTATCATCAGTCGCCTAAAATCATGGTTGAAATTATCTGATAGCATCATTAGGTTTTCATCCGTTACCTTTCTAACATATACCAGCGGTTTACCAAAAGGAAAAGTGTTCATATCATTGAAACTATTTACTCCTCGTCTTGTCAATACAGCCCTGTGATATTCTTCATGAAGCCAACCCATTCCGAGTGGGGTGTAAACTGTAAATAAATCAAAACCTGTGGCCATTAGATTTCTAAAGAGAATATTTTTGAATTCACTTTTAGTTTGTACAAGCTTATTGATGCCCCAATGTGCTGAAACATACAAATTATTTGACATATCCAAGGATTGTTTCATACTTGGATTAGCATAACTGGTGAAGAAATTTCCGGTTGTTTTTGTAGCGTGTGTTTGATAGGGAAGGTCTAAAAGTGGAAAGTCCAAATATAAGCCAGTTGTGTCGGTCGTGTTTTGGGCAAAACTGATTGATGTTGTCAGCAACCCTATCAAGCATATAATTATTTTTCGATTCATAGTCATTTCAAAATTACAGCTAACAATTAAATAAATTACAAGCTGCTGCTTAAATTTCACACGATTTCTCGCTTGTTTCCAAATTTCTTTTTCCCTTTCGTTTAAATTTGTTGTTTCCATCTTTCTTTTAATTAGGAGTTATATATTTTTTTAAATTAATCACATACTCTTCAAAAGCCTTTATACCAGTAGCAGTGATTTTACAAATTGTAAGTGGGTAGTTGTTCTTGAATTGTTTTTCAACTTCAATGTAATTTGCATCTTTTAATTTTTGTAACTGCACACTCAAGTTACCGGAAGTTGCATTCGTTTGTTCTTTTAAGTAATTAAATTCTGCCTCTTTAACGGTTATTAAAATTGAAATAACCGCTAAACGCAACTGCGAATGCAAAATAGGATCCAGTTCTTTAAACATTTTGTTGCGATTTAAATTTTGAACGTAATAAATGACCGGGGATGATATAGCTTGCCAACAATGCAATAATAATAATGAGTAACTGATCCATTTCGCTTAAAAAGATGGAAACAACCGCACAAATAAATGAAGCAATTCCGCCATAAATTAATGGTTTAAATCCTAATAAACCACCTGATACAAAGGTTGCCAGGCCATAAAGAATCATCAATGAAAAGTAAACAGGTTTAATACCATAGCTAAAGCCACATACCAATGTAATAACTAATGCTATTCCAAAACCGGCCCATAAATAGGATAAGTAGCCATCTAAAGCAGTTTTCACATTACGTTGTTTATTCTGATATCTTCCATATAAAGCTGAAAAAATACCACCAACAGGCATTAAAATAGCCCACACTAAACCAGAATTTTCATATTGAAATTGCAGGCCAACATAATTGACCAGCGCGGAAACTACAACCAACCAACCCCAAAAAATCAGCAAAACACCATCGTCTGCTAATTTATTTTTAGTGGATCGGATCATTTGCTCAATTAACTGGATACTTTCATTTGGGTTCAATTGTTTATCTTCCATGTTTTATAAATTTTAAGCAAATATAAACTAGTTTATAATACAAATCAAATTAACTTATAAATTAAATCATAATTAACTGCTAATTAGATCAATAAAAAAATCCGCAGTTAATAGCTGCGGATTTTTTTATTGTTAGATTATAATTGAATTATTCTTCGTCCTCATCATCAGTTTTCTTAGTACCTGATCCACCCTTCGTTCCTCCTGTATTTTTAGGTGCATTTGGATCTACGAAATCCCAATTTAAGATAGAGAAATCTGTACGACGGTTAACTTCATGTAAAGCTTCTTTCTCTTGTTTTGTTTTAGCTTTAGCAATTACATCATCCTTAATTAACAGCATTGTTGCACCATAACCTTTTGCTTTCAATCTTTCAGGATTAATTCCTTTTTCCTTTACAAGGTAATCAACACAACTTTGAGCGCGTGCAGCTGATAAAGTCATGTTAGATACAGCTTTACCACGACTATCAGTGTGTGAACTTAACTCAACTACAGTTGTTGGGTTGTTTTTCATAATGTCGAATAAGAAATTAAGTGAATCTTTTGCTTCAGGGCGCAATGTTGCTTTGCCTAAATCATACAAAATCTTAGGCATACGGATCTTAGGAACAACCGGTTTCAATTCGAAATCAGCAATGAAGTCTTTAGATTTATCTAAACCAACTGTAGTAATAACGCGAGAGTCTTTACTTGCTAAATAACCTAAAGTAAATGTAGGAGATGTTGATTGTTTACTGGTTTCTGTTGTAATGGTATAAGTTGTTTTTTCTTTTAACTTAAATGTGTAGCTACCATCTTTTGAAGTGTTATATTCATTGATTGTACCATCACTTCCAACAATTTTAACTTTTACGTTAGACACCAATTCACCTTTACCTTTAAAACCTTGTAATTCGTCACCGGCGCTTAAGCCTAAACCTTTAACATTAAAAGTTAACGGCGGTAAGTTAAAACTCCAGATATCATCACTTCCTTTTCCACCTTCGCGGTTAGATGTAAAATAACCACGTTGCTTTTTTCCTTCAAAAATAATTGAGAAATCATCAAAGCTTGAGTTAATTGGATATTTTAAGTTTTCAACTGCTTTCGTAAATTTACCATCAGCACCGGCCTCCGCTACGAAAATATCTAAACCGCCCATACCCGGATGATAATCCGATGAAAAATACAATTTCTTTCCATCATCGCTGATAGTTGGATACATTTCGTTTCCTTCAGTATTTACAGCAGGTCCTGCATTAACCGGCTGGCCCCATGTATTACTTTTTACATCAAACGTGCAAGACCATATGTCCAAACCTCCATACCCGCCACTTTTGCGAGAAGTAAAATATAATACTTTGCCATCTGCACTTAAGCTAGGATGACCAAAATTTACTGTATCATTATTAAATGGTAATTTATCAGCATTACCCCAAGTACTACCTTGCTTTTTAGCCATGTAAACACCACATTTTGATTGTTTATTTGACTCCTCAGGACAACGTGTGAAGAAAATCATATCTCCCTTTTTACTGATCCATGCTGCACCTTCGTTAACTGGGGTTGAAATAGATGGAGGTAAAATTGTTGGTTGGCTCCACTTTCCGTTTTTATCCAACTTGGTTTCCCATAAATCAGAGTGATTTGAACCTACGTTAATTTCAGCAGCACCTAAAGCTCCTTCTCTGCGAGAAGTAAAGGTAATAGTTTGATACTTCTTATCACTAAAAGTCGGAGCAAAGTCGCTCTCTTTAGAGTTGATGAGAGCCATGTTTTCAATTTTATAGCGTTGAGGTGCGTCTTTCCATTGTTGCGCTAACTCACAAGATTTAACACCAAGATCTGCCTTTTTAGCGTCTCCACCTTTAGCTTTGTAATTGTTAAACTCAACAATCGCTTCAGGGTATTTCATTTGTACTTTTAATACTTCGGCTAACTTTAAATATACTGTTGGATCCTCAAAATTACCTGCGATGGCCTTTTGAAAATAAGACTCAGCCCCTTTATAATCATTTATCTCCTGGCTTGCGATACCGGATTTGTACATAATTAAAGCTTTTTTATCCTTTGGCGCACTTGCGTATACCTGCTTGTACATAGTAACCGCTTTATAGTATTGTTTGGCATCAAAAGTGGCATCAGCTTTCTTTAATGCTTTTTGAGACAAACCTGACGTTGCCAATGTTGCAACAGCAGCTAAAGTCAAAGTAATTTTTAAAGTGTTTTTCATACTTTATTTTAAGTGTTATAGTCCGCTAATATAAGAAAAAATAATTAATTGTTAACAAAAATTAATTTTTTTACCGAAAAACGAAAAATTAGTGACTTTTACACTCAAAATGAGCGGACTATACATTCACATTCCATACTGTAAACAAGCCTGTAATTACTGTGATTTTCATTTTAGCACATCACTTGGCACCAAAACGGAGCTGGTAAATTCAATGGTTAGAGAACTAGAAATCAGAAAGGATTACCTTGATAATAAACAATTACAATCCTTATATTTTGGTGGTGGTACGCCAAGTTTGCTATTAAGGAGTGAAATGGAAATTTTGTTTGAAGCCATTAATAAAATATACAAAATAGAGCCTTCATCCGAAATAACGATTGAATGCAATCCGGATGATGTAACTGAAGCAAATTTAATTGATTGGAGGGAGCTTGGATTCAATCGATTAAGCATCGGTTTGCAGAGTTTTGATGACATCGAATTAAAGTGGATGAATCGGGCACACAATGCCTCTGAAAGTTTAGCTTGTGTTAAATTGGCTCAATCAAAGGGTTTCAAAAACATAAGCATTGATTTAATATACGGAAGTAAATTTCAAACCGAGAGTAGTTGGCATAATACGCTTCAGAAAATAATTGAATTAAACATTCAACATATTTCAGCCTATAATTTAACCATTGAAAATGGTACATTGCTTGGTTATTCAGTTAAAAAAGGTAATGAACCAACCGTTAGGGAAGACTTTAGCGCCTGGCAATTTGAAACGCTCGTTAAAGAGTTAGTTAAAAGTGGTTTCATCCACTATGAAATTTCAAATTTTGCTAAACCTGATTTTTTTGCAGTTCATAATAGCAATTATTGGAGACAAAAAACATACATTGGTATTGGTCCTAGCGCCCACTCCTATAATTTGAAGAGTAGGCAATGGAACTTAAGAAATAACCAACTTTACATTAAGGCTATTGGGCTTGACGAAAACTTTTTTGAAACTGAAATTTTAACCAGAGATAACCAATTTAATGAATATATACTAACAGGCCTTAGAACAAAGTGGGGTTGCAGTTTAAAGCAAATTGAAATGGAGTTCGGTTCAGAAATAAAGTCGCATTGTTTAACAATATTGAATAAAAACAAAAGGCATCTGCTCTTAGAAAATGATGTGTTTTGTTTAACAGATGCCGGAAAGTTATACGCTGATAAAATATCAGCTGATTTTTTTATTTAATCTTGATTAGGCGCTTCCGGTTTTACGAACGCCGGCAGTTTTTTTAACACCGGCACTTGTTTTAGTTTTAACGTTACCTGAAGTTGATGTTGTTTTTTTAGTTTTAGAATCAGATACCTTGGCTAACTTTGTTTTGTCTTCAGCAGATTCAGATTCTGCCTTCTCTTCTTTTTCTTTTAAATTGCCGGTCGATTGCAAAGTATTATACCAAGTAAATAACTTACGCATGTTACTTACATAAACTCGTTCTTTATCATAATCAGGTAAAATTTCAGCGAAATAACTTTCAATGGCTTTATCATCTGCTTTATGATCAACAGCAGCTCCGCCCTTTTCTTTAGTAAAAACACTGTGCATAATCGCTTCAATCGGCTTATCTTCTGATGTTGTAAACATGCTGATATCACTTAATGTTGACACTTTAGTGGACGCATAAACATTGATTCTTTTTTTATCCGCCAAGCCTTCAACAATAATTCCATTTTTGCTTTGTGCAACAATTTTAAATAAACCGGGCTGGCCCGAAATAGAAATAATACCAGTTAAATCAATCATCTTTTAAAAAATTAGAAAAGCAAATATAGTTATTTCATGCAAAAAAACCAAAAGTTAATTTAATCGAAACTCAATGTACTTAATATTTTCTCCTTTTGCTGTGAATAGTGCTTCGTAATGTGTTTTAATTTCTATTAACTCGCTTCTGTTACCTGGACAATTTTTGTAAAGATTATTTGTTTCCCAAATCAATGGTAAATTCAGCGTTTGAATAGTTTCAAGTGTAAACTCATACAAACTGGTACTGTCAGTTTTTAAACGCACAATGCCATCCTTTTTTAAAAACCGTTTATAGCGATTCAAGAAACGCTCATGCGTTAATCTTGATTTTGCTCTGGTTTTTTGCGGCTGTGGATCTGGAAAAGTAATCCAAATTTCATCCACTTCATCCTTTTCGAAGCAATGATCTATAAAATCAATTCTGGCTCTTAAAAAAGCAATGTTTGCTAATTCCAAATCTTTTGCTTGTGTTGCTCCTGTCCAAATACGATTACTTTTAATATCTACACCAATATAATTTTTTGAAGCGTTTTTCTTTGCCAATCCAACACTATATTCGCCTTTACCACATCCAACTTCAAGCACAATCGGATTTTGATTTTTAAATACTTCTTCCCTCCACTTGCCTTTTAAAGGAAAGCCGGCAGATAGCTCATTGAATAAAAATGTAAAACAATTTGGTAGCGTTTTATATTCTTCAAATTTTTCAAGTTTACTTGGCATAGTTTAGTCAGCGAAGTTAATATTTGTAAACGAAAACTGTTTTAAAACTTTCAGATATTTAATTTGAAACGGTTAAATAAAAAAATTAAATTTGTTTACCAGCTGTTTCTACTTGAAAATTATTCGAAAATACTTCTATTTATCTTCTGTTTGTCTATTGGCCGTAATCAACTGTCAGGCATGCCAACAAGAAACGGAAATATTAAAACCTGATACTATTAAACAGCGCATAGTTAATTTTCCAGACACCTATTTTATCTCAAATTATTGTAGCAATGTTGTAGGGTATTGTAATCCACTTACAAAAATAAGTGAAAATTATATTTATGATCGACAGTTATATAAGTTAAAGGTTGACACCATTCCTCAAGTGAAGTTTTGGAGGCAAATAATGAATTTACATGAAGACAGTAGTTTAATTAATATAGCACATAATAGAACGATAGTTTCCAAAATACACAATAAGGAGTGGACCAGGTTAAACGATAGCTTGAAATCAAAATACAGAGACAGTATAAAAAAAAGCTTAGGCTTGGATAGTAATACTCGCGTGTTATTAACTACCGGCAAAAAGTTTTTTTATGATTTTAACCGTACTTCGAGTAATTTTAATCAAGGAGTAAATTGTTTTGTTGAAAACAATGTTGACCCTTGGTATGCGCAAGCTATCTTATTAATTGAAAGTCCTAATAAATTACAAAAGAGTAATGCAGGTGCATATGGTTCATTTCAATTAATGAAAGACGTTGCGCGGCTTTTTGGACTAAAAGTAAACAAACACCAAGATGAAAGAGCTGATTTTACCAGAAGTGCCTTTGCTGCTAGCAGTTTAATTAAAAAAGTTTGTGTGCCTAAAGCTCACGAAATACTTGTTAAATTTGGTATTACCAATCAAAACGAAAATGAGTTGTGGTTCAAATTATTGGTCATGCATATTTATCATGCTGGATCATATAATGTGGAAAAGGCACTCGATTCTTTTAAACCAACAGAAGGTAATATGAATTTGATTTATAACATATGGCATGCACAAACCAATCGATTTAAAAGTGCCTCCCAAAATTATTCTCAACTGGTGTTGGCAGCAATGCTTGAAATGAATGAAAGAAGTCAAGTTCATAAACTCCAACAACAATAAATGTTCAATACTTTTAAAAAACCGTACCCGCTTATCACAGATTTTATAAACATTCTGCTGACTAACTTTACAATAGGTGTTTTTGTTGGGCTGTTTTTAATTGTTTTTCAACCCTTTGGAATTAGTCTTTGGCAAATAAAAAATAAAACGATCATTCTAGCCGGATTCGGTTTAATTTCATTCTTAACGCCAACAATTTATCAAATTATAAAAAATATTGGTTTAAATAATACCAAAACTGAAGATAATTGGACGGTTGGTAAAGAAATTATATCAAGCATTATTGTACTGGGATTAATTGCATTTTTTAATCAACTTTATTTCTCTCTTGTAACCGGTATCAAAATCTCCATTTTTGGATACCTGCAGTCTGCAATCACTGTTATAGCAATTGGAATATTCCCTATTTCATTTGGTTTAATCAATAAGCATAATAAATTTAAAAGCTTAAATGAGGAAAAGGTTAAATTATTAAATAACTATTTTGAAAACGAAAAATCAAACTCTCAGAAAAAAAATGATTATTCTGAGTCCAAATCAGATTATTTTGAAAGAATATCAATAGAAGCCACAGAAATCAATGATAATAAGAAAGATATAAAAATTGAAATAACTAATGAACTTGTATTTACTGCAGAAAACACCAAAGATAAATTACACATTAAGGAATCCGAATTTTTATATATTGAAGCTGAAGATAATTATTCAGCGATTTATTATTTAGAAAACAATAAATTGAAAAGAAATTTAATGCGCAGTAGTTTAAAAAGATTGCTAGAGCAAATCGAAAATCCTCTCATTATACAATGCCATAGGGCTTTTATTGTGAATCTCAATCAGGTTAAGCACATCGACGGAAATGCGGCAGGTTATAAGTTAAAACTAAAGAATGTCAATGAAGAAATTCCTGTTTCACGCAACTATGCCAAAACAATTGTTTCTACCCTTAATCAACTAAATCATGAGTAACTCAACTGCGATTTTGCATCTAAAAAAACTTAAAAAGTTGTTACAATTAGAACGTGATGAAGATTTCAAGATTTATCAAACTGAATTTTTAAAAGCAAATATTGAAACACGCCGTAAAAATGGTGTAACCTGGTATCCTATTAAAATTAACACTGAAGAACTTGGGTATGCAGATTACATGCAATTAGAAATTGAAAGAACAACTCACCTCGACACACCTCATCAATTTAGTAGTGGAAAAAATATTAGTTTATTCAGTAATAATGGGCAATCTGATGCGATTGAGTTGACGGCAACTATTAAATCTGCTCAAAAAAATAAATTAAAAATCATAGTGCATACTGATGAGTTACCGGATTGGTGTTATGATGGTAAGCTTGGGATTAACATTCAGTTTGACGAAAATAGTTATACGGAGATGCAATTTGCATTGGATAAAGTTATAGCAGCTAATGCTAATCGTACCTCTGAGTTGAGAGAAATTTTAGCCGGATCAACACCACCAAATTTCGAAAAAGAAAATGACAATTTAGTAATACAACAACTCAATTTATCTCAAAACCGAGCTATACTTAAAGCTCAAGCCTCTAAAGACTTTGCTGTTATTCATGGCCCTCCGGGTACCGGTAAAACAACTACATTAGTGCAGGCCATCAGAATTTGTTTACAAAATGAAAAGCAAGTACTCGTTTGTGCGCCAACTAATACTGCAGTTGATTTATTAACTGAAAAGCTATTAGAAGCAGGCTTAAATGTATTAAGATTAGGTCATCCGGCGAGAATTTCAGAAGAACTTATTAAAACAAGTGTTGACGGGCAAATTCAAACGCATAAAAACTATCACGAAATAAAAAATCTGCGAAAAACAGCAGAGGAGTATTTTAAGATGGCCGGAAAATACAAACGTGTTTTTGGGAAGGAGGAAGCACAACAACGCGCAGCCTATTATAATGAAGCCAAAACATGTATAAAGGAGGCACGTTTAATTGAAGATTATATCATTGATGATTTATTTAACACTGCGCAAATAATCTGTTGTACGCCTGTTACAACTTCAAGTAAATTTTTAAGTAAACGAAAATTTAAAACACTTTTCTTTGATGAAGCTTCACAGGCGTTAGAGCCAATGGTATGGATACCTCTACTGAAATGTGAACGCATTATCCTTGCGGGCGATCATCATCAATTGCCTCCGGTTGTAAAAAGCATTCAGGCACAAAAAGAAGGCTTAGGACAAACACTCTTAGATAGATGTATTGAACACAAAGAGGCTGTTTCATTGTTAAATAAGCAATACAGAATGAATACCCCAATTATGAACTTTAGTAATCAATACTTCTATAATAATGAATTAATTGCTGATGATAGTGTGAAAGATTACCTTTTGATAAACGAGTTTGAAACGGAAGAAACATTTTTTAATAGAGCTATAGAATTTATTGATACCGCCGGTTGCGGTTTAGAAGAAAGTCAGCACCCTGAAACGCTTAGCAGTTACAATGTTGGTGAAGCAAGACTATTACTTAATCACCTTGAACAATTAATGCAATGGTACGAGAGCCAAAAGATTGAAACCAAACTCAGTATTGGAATTATTTCTCCATATAAAGAGCAGGTAAACTGGCTAAAAGAAGAATTAAAGGTATTTGAAATTAACCAATCGATAATAGAAGAATTTAGAATTAATACAATAGATGGATTTCAGGGACAAGAGTGTGATGTGGTATACATTAGTTTAGTTAGGAGTAACAACGAACAAATCATAGGATTTTTAGCTGACCTTCGACGCATGAATGTGGCCATTACCAGAGCGAAGAAAAAACTTGTCATTATAGGAGATAGTGCTACATTGGGCAGCAATAAATTTTACGAATCATTTATTAGCTATTGCGAGGAGAATAATCATTACAGAAGTGCCTGGGAGTTTTTAGATTAATAAAAGTACATGAAAAGTAAGTACCTTTTAAAAGTAGATCTAATCTAACTTTTTTACTTGATCAAATTCCTTGGTAATATAATCAGAACCGGTATTTAATAATAGCCTTCTTGCATTTAATCCAACAATAGTTGCATTTTCGTACACCGCATAAACTTTAGCTTTTACAACCTCGCCAACTTTATAATTATTATAGACGCCATTAACTTTGTAAATATCTTCTACAGACACCATATTATATGTTTTATAACTATTTAATTTTTCGGAGAAGGTAAGTACATTACCATTAGAACTTACTAAAACCAAATCTTTTTTAGTATCATTTTTATATAAAATGTAATTTTCATTTAACCTCAAAGTATCCTTATCAATTATAACTTGTGAGTTTAACAAAGAATTGTTTCCTGGTGAAACGATAACATTATTGACTAATGCAACGTTAGTCATGCTATCTAGATAAGAAATTTTTCTAAGATTTTCATTTATTGAAATCTCTGATTGATTTGATGAATATACATCAGCCTGAAGTGTCAATTTATTAACAACAAATACAAACCCGAAAATAAAAAATTGATTCTTATCGGAAGTGAAATTTAAAAAGTACTGTCCTTCCTTTAACTTATATGTTTTATAAAGTTTTTTCTTCGCATTACTGTATAAATCAAGCTTTGCCCGTTTCCCTAACCCAAAAAATCTAAGGTTTTTGACTTTCACCATTGGTGTGTCAACCCATTTATCTTTAGGCGAAAATGGCAAGTTAGAAGTTGATGATCCATTGTGGATATTTACGCAACTATAGAAAACTAAACTTAAAGCAATCAAAAATAATTTTACAATTATATACCGAGCCATTGTTAATTCGAATTTTAAAATACCAATATACAATATTTCGTCACAGGTTTGAATTAAATTCGATATACATGCAATTTATTTTATCAAGTTATGATTCTGCTTTAGACTAATAGCATAAGAAAATACGTTATATTTGAATAATGCAACCTCTGGAAGTTTTTACCGAAACTGATTTGAATACTTTTGTCAGAAAAAGAAAAGGCGAAATTAAACTCGGTGAAACAGTTCAACATTGCAAAACATTAGATTGGAAAAAAGAGCTTAAAGAATCTTCAGCCCACTTTGTTCTGCTAGGTATTCCGGAAGACATTGGCGTAAGAGCTAACCTCGGACGAGGAGGAGCGCATACGGCATATAAGCCGGCTTTGGAAAGTTTTTTAAATCAACAGGATAATTTTTTTCTCAAAGGTAGTTCAGTTTTTGTTCTCGGTAATGTAATGGTGAACGATTTAATGGAACAAAGCAATGCGCTCAACTCAAAAAATCATTCTGACTTACTGGCCTTAAGAGAAATGGTTCGTCTAATTGATAATCGGGTAACTGAAGTTATTACTTATATTACAAGCCTTAAAAAAATTCCGGTTATCATTGGCGGAGGTCATAATAATGCTTACGGAAATATTGCAGGCTGTTTTATGGCACTTCAATCTGGCATTAATGTAATTAATTGTGATCCTCACAGTGATTTGCGCGAAGCAGAAGGCCGACACAGTGGAAACGGTTTCAGCTATGCTTTGGAACATGGTTATTTAAATAAATATGCTGTGTTTGCTTTGCATGAACAATACAACAATCAATCTTCCTTAAAACAGTTTATTGAAAATAAGAACCTTCATTTTGTCAGCTTCGAAGATATATTCATCAAAGAAAAATACGATTTCAAAACAGCCTTACAAAGAAGTATAAATTTTGTAAAAGATAATTCATGCGGTATAGAAATTGATCTGGATGCAATAACCAATGTGCCCAGCAGTGCAAAAACCAGCAGTGGTATTTCTCAACTGCAAGCAAGGCAGTTTATCCATCATTGTGCCTCACAGTTAAAGCCAATATATCTGCATATTGCTGAAGGAGCTCCTGTGTTATCAAATATTAAAGCCGACAATAAAACAGGAAAATTAATATCCTACCTAATTACTGATTTTATTAAAGGATACTCGCTTAAATGAAAAAGATTAATACTTATATTTTTCAAGCGTTAGGTCCGCTATTAGCCATTTTGATTTGGAATTTTTCAAATTTAGACCCAGATAATCATCATGTTAGCTTAATGGCTGGTATTGCAGTTTGGATGTGTGTTTGGTGGTTTAGTGAGGCCGTTGAACTTGCCATAACTGCACTTGTGCCCATTTTAATGCTACCTGTGTTAGGCATAGCAGATTGTAAATCAGTTGCACAACAATATACCGATAGCATCATCTTTTTATTTATTGGTGGTTTTATGCTGGCTTTTGCCATCGAGAAATGGAATTTACACCAACGCATTGCCTTAAAAATATTATCAATTGTAGGGCAATCGCCCGCAACGATTTTATTTGGTGTGATGTTAAGTACCTTCTTAATTAGTAATTGGATTAGCAATACAGCCACCACGATGATGTTATTTAGCGCTGTATTTGCGCTTATCCAGGAAACCAAACATCACATCAATAAACACCAGAAAAAATTTGCTGCAGCTTTATTGTTAGGACTAGCTTTTGCTGCAACCATTGGGGGCATGGCAACAACTGTTGGTACACCA
This sequence comes from Bacteroidota bacterium, assembly GCA_020403265.1. Classification (GTDB taxonomy): domain Bacteria; phylum Bacteroidota; class Bacteroidia; order B-17B0; family Aurantibacillaceae; genus Aurantibacillus. Next base: position 7,256 of record JADBXZ010000116.1, on the reverse strand, counting down.
CCAAACATGTATTTTTTTAAAGCATACAAAGAAGCATTTCCGGGAAATAATGATTTAAACTTTTTAACTTGGAGTAAAATTGGATATCCGATATCTATTTTACTTTTTGCTGCTACCTATGTTTGTCTTTACTTTTATTTTATAAGAAACAAAGTAGAGTTAACACTTAATAAAACTTATTTTAAAGAAACACATCATAAGTTAGGAAAAATGAGTTACGAAGAAAAATGGGTATTTGGTTTATTTATAATGTGTATACTATTATGGTTTACGAGAGCTGATATTGATTTTGGAACATTTCATTATAAAGGATGGAATAATTTTTTCCCTATGCCCAAGTATGTTGATGATTCTATCGTCGCCATTTTTGCAGCTCTTATTTTGTTTTTAATCCCAAGTCAAGCTCAAAAAGGAAAAGCTTTATTAGAATGGGAAGATGCTAAAAAACTCAGATACGATATTATTTTAATGTTTGGCAGCGGCTTTGCATTAGCTTACGGATTTGAAAAAAGTGGCTTAAGCAACTGGCTCGCAGGTAGTTTAACGTTATTAAAAAATGTTCATCCATTTTTAATCATTCTTGGTATTTGCTTAATTACAACTATTATTTCCGAGTTTGCCTCCAATATTGCAAGCATTCAATTAGCCATACCGGTAATGTTGGCTTTACAAAAAGATTTAAATCTTCCCCCGTTGCTCTTAATGATTCCTGCAACGTTTGCAGCCTCCCTTGGATTTATGTTACCGGTTGCAACCGCTGCAAACACTATTGTTTTTGGCACTAAACAAATTGAAATTAAAGACATGTTTAAAGTTGGTATAATTTTAGACTTAATTGGCATATTAATTATTACTTTTATGTGTTACCTAATTTTGCATTAAACATGATTGTTTGTAAAAAAATTGAAAAGCAATACAAAGATTTAAAAATTCTAAAAGGAGTGGATCTTGAAATTAAGGAAGCTGAGGTGGTAAGTATAGTTGGTTCATCAGGTGCAGGAAAAACAACGCTTCTTACAATACTTGGTACACTTGACAGACCAACTGCCGGAGAATTATTAATTAACAACGAAGTTGTTTTTAATTTAAATGACACGAAATTAGCCGCGTTTCGAAATCAGAACATAGGATTTGTTTTTCAATTCCATCAATTACTTCCTGAATTTACTGCGTTGGAAAATGTATGTATTCCTGCGCTTATTGGAAAAAAAAGTAAAAAGGAAAGTGAAACAAGAGCGACCGAAATTTTAGAATTACTCAATTTAAAAGATCGTCTGTCTCATAAACCATCAGAACTTAGTGGAGGTGAACAACAACGTGTGGCTGTTGCCAGGGCATTAATCAACAATCCAAAAGTAATTTTTGCAGATGAGCCAAGTGGAAATTTAGATAGTAAAAACGCTAAAGAACTTCATGAACTTTTTTTTAAGCTTCGCGATAATTTTAAACAAACTTTCGTTATCGTAACCCATAATGCGGAGTTGGCAATGATGGCTGATCGTAAATTAGAAATGAAAGACGGAAAAATTATTCTAAACTGATTTTTAAAACATGCTGCAGTAATTTGGTTTCTTTTTCACCAAATTCCATTTGCCTGCGTTCATAAACGCGTTTATTCGTCTCAATTAATTTTGCCAAATCGTAAACTTCAAAACCTTCCGAGCCACCCCAACTAAAATTCGGAATGTAGCTGCTTGGGAAACCGCCTCCAAATACATTAACCCCTACTCCAACAACAGTACCAGTATTAAACATAGTATTGATACCACTTTTACTGTAATCACCCATCATTAAACCGCAAAATTGTAAACCTGTATCAATCATTTTACCTTGCAAATAATTATACAATTTTACATTACCATAATTATTTTTTAGATTACTGTTGTTGGTATCAGCCCCTAAATTACACCACTCTCCTAACACGCTGTTTCCTAAGAAACCATCATGCGCTTTGTTAGTGTATCCAAAAATTACTGAGTTGTTAACTTCACCGCCAACTTTGCATTGTGGTCCAATTGTTGTTGCACCATAAATTTTAGTAGATAATTTTAAAACGCTGCTTTCACCTAAGGAAAATGGTCCACGTATCACTGAACCTTCCATTACCTCTGAATTTTTGGCAAGGTAAATTGGGCCATTGGAAGTATTAAAAATACAAGCTTCTGCCTTTGCTCCCTTTTCTAAAAAAACCAAATTTGTATCGCCAATTACAGTATTGCTTTCACTCAATTTTTCGGAAGTTTTGCCATTTGTTAATAATTCAAAATCAAAGTTGATTCCGAAAGAATTCTTTTGAAACAAATCCCAAACATGATGAATCATTAATGGCGGTGCTTCAATTTGTTTTGCAACACACTTTTTTTCAATAAAATTTTGTTTTGAACCATTAAGAGCAATTAATTCATCTTTATAAAATAAACCCTCACCCTCGTTTAAATTTTGAAGTTGATTTAATAAACTTTTATCCGGACAAACAATTGAAGTAACATAAATGGCATTTTCACCTGAAAAATTAGGGAACATGTCATTCAAATAACTTTCGGTAGAAATTTCAACCTTTGCATTTAGATGCTTTTCCCATTTTTCTTTAATGGTTAAGATGCCAAACCTTAAATAACATATAGGTTTGGTATAAGTAAAAGGTAATAAATTCTTCCAATTCTTTTTATCATCTATTAAAATAATTGATATCATGCTAAAACATTGTTAAGTAATTAGTTTGTAAAGATATTATTTAATCCCATTCCAATTGAGCGTTTACTGCCTTTATCATTGTTTGGGCTTTCAACAAACACTCTTGTAATTCTTCCTCAGGATTACTAAGGTATGTAATTGCTCCCCCAACAGAAAACGATAATTCCTTTTTTATTTCATTGTAAAATAAAGTTCTGATAACAACAGGTAAGTCAAAGTTACCATCTGCTTGAATAAACCCCAATGTTCCGCTGTAAAAATTACGCTCAAATTCTTCCGTTTGGTCAATTAAATTCATGGCACTTTGTTTAGGCGCACCGGTCATACTGGCCATAGGGAAGGTAGCCTTCATGATGTCACCTAATGAGTTTCGGATATCTAAATCACATTCTACTCTTGAAACCATTTGATGGACAGTTTTAAAGCTTTCTATACCATATAGATTTTCAACTTGAACACTTCCTTTTTTTGCAACAATTGATAAATCATTTCGCGCCACATCAACAGCCATAACATGCTCAGTTCTATCCTTTAAACTATTTGTTAATGTTTTTTTTAAGTCCAAGTCCTCATCAACATTCGTGCCTCTTCGAATAGTTCCTTTAATTGGTTTGGTAATAAGTTTATTGCTTTGTTTTTGTAAAAAAGTTTCAGGGCTACAACATAAAATATAATCGTGATTTAACTTAACCAAATAATTATAGGGTACATCACTTAACTTCATTAAACTTTTGAATACAGATAAAACATCAAAATATTCAACCTTTGCTTTAAATTGTGTACAATAATTTATTTCATAAATGGTGCCAAGTTGTATTTGTTCTTTGAGGAAATTAATATGTTGCAAATAGTTTTGTTTTGAAATGCTGTTTTTAAAAACAGGTCGGGTACGCATCACTACATCGGCAATTTGAAGGGTGTTTGAAGATTTAACTTGATAATAATAAGGATTAACGGGCTTTTTTAAGGGATTTACATATGGAATAACGACAAAATTAGGCTTGCCGGTTTGTATTTCATTTGAAGCGGTTAATAAGTGTAAATTGTAATATTCACTCATCGAATTAATTGATTCAATCACCCAGTTTGGTTCATTCCCTAAATCCATGAGAATTAAAATGTTAAAACTCAAATTTATGGATAAAAAATCAATTTTGTTGTTTAACTTAGAGTTGCCATTTAGTTTAACATTATGAAAAATTTATTCACAACTTTAATTGTAGTTCTTTCTTACACGTTACTTTCCCAAAACGTAGCTATTAATGCTACGGGTGCAGCACCTGCGGCCAGTGCCATGTTGGATATAACATCTACTACAAGCGGATTGCTTATTCCAAGAATGACAACTGCGCAAAGAACAGCTATTGCAGCGCCAGCAACAGGGTTAAAAGTTTACGACACCACTACCGGCACATTTTGGTATTTTAATGGAATCGTTTGGGTCCAATTGCTAAACACCTCTACCGGATGGTCTACAACAGGCAACGCTGGAACTTTATTGGGGACTAACTTTTTGGGTACCACTGATAATGTTGGATTTTCTTTAAGGACCAATAACACTGAAAGGATTCGGGTTTTAAACACAGGTGAAATTGGATTAACAGGTGTGCCTGCAGCGCCAACAGTAATAGGAGGAGTACTTCCAAATTGCATGTATTATCCGTTTGAAGTAGGAAATGATGGTAATGCCGGCTTACAGGTAGCATTAGGTTATTACCGTGGTTCTGACCCAACGGTTAACCCTGAGCAACTAGGAGGTTGGGGCTATGTTGGATATAATGCCGCAGGTATAGGCAACAATCAATATTGGTGGAGAGGCTTCTCGGGTGGTTGGATAGTAGTATCACAAAGAGAATTAAAACGGAACATTATTAGTATAAATGAAAACAATGATTTGGAATCCTATTTAATTAATAAAATACTTAATGTAAAACCATCTTTGTATAATTATAATAATGAAGAAGATAAAATGATTAAAGGAAAAGAAAACCACTACCGACCCGCTTATCGAATCGGACTAATAGCAGAAGAATCTCCAGATTTTATACTTGATGAGAGTTTTTCTGGTGTGGACATTTATGGGTTAACCACTTTAAATATTGTTGGAACACAACATAGTATTAAAGAAATTAATAAACTAAAAAAGATTGTGAATATTTCAGACTTCGGAACTGAGCAATTAGACGCAGATAAAAAAAGCATTTGGGTTGACTTTACTGAAGACTTCAAAGGTCAAATTCCGGTTATAACTGTTTCAAGCTACAATCCTAATGTGAATTTAAGTATTGCAGAAAAAAATGACAAAGGATTTAAACTATTAGTTTCAGAAAGCCCTAATACTTCAGGTAAAATTAATTTTGATTGGATTGCTATGGCAAAATCCGTCGTAAATGAATATGCAAAAAGCAATAATATTAGTGATAATCTAAAAGAAAAATTAGAGGTGCCTAATTCAGAGAAAACTAAGATTTTAAATTTTTACTCGAATTTCAAACCAACTATCGATGTTAAAAAATAATGTCTTTAACATGAGAATTAGTCTAAAATATTTTTACATCGTTTCCTTAATGCTTTTCGCACATGATTTGTTTTCTCAAGGCCTGCGCAACAATGGAGCTCGCATTGTTTTTTCAGGTGGGGGTCAAATTTACATTGACGGCGCAACAGGCAATTATAGTAATACTGCCGGTGGTTTAATTACACCAAGCGCATCCAGCACTATTACATTACTCGGTAATTGGGTGAATAATGGCGGAAATAACGCATTCTTTTCTGATGGTGGTGGCGTTGTATTAGCTGGTGCAGCTCAAACCATTGGTGGTACCAACGCAAGTGCGTTTTTTAATTTAAGTTTACAAGGTACAGGTACAAAGCAGTTAACTGTTAATCAAACTACAGTTGGCGGACAATCAACTTTTAATGGCGTATTATCGCTTGGCACACGCCCGCTAGATTTAAATAATAACACTTTAAATGTTACCAATCAACTTGGTGGTGCTATTACGCAAACGGGCGGCTATATTATCAGTGAAACAAATGCAGCAACAAACCCTAGTATTGTGCGGTGGTATGTTAGAACTTCTGCAGGACCACATATTGTACCATTTGGAACAACAGGTGGTGTAGCTATTCCTTTCACTTATAATATCACGGCACCAATGGCTTCTGCTTCGGGCAACGTTGAACTCTCAACCAGGCCAACTGCTTTAAACGATAATCAACCGTGGACAACAGGGGTGGGATTTATGTTTTGTCCTAATAACGGCACTAGTGCAAACCCTTGTGCCATTGGCTCAGTTATAGACAGGTGGTGGCAAGTCAACAATAGCAATCCTGTTACCGCCGATTTAACCTTTACCTATCGAGGAGTTGAAAACACCATGACCAATGCTCCCACTGGAAACATTGGCGCTCAATATTGGACAGGTGCAGGCTGGTTGCTTGATAATGCCAGTTTTGGTAGTGCTGCAGGTGTTATAGCAGGCACAGGTGCTCTAACAGCACCAGGGATGACAGCTTCAGGCCCTTATGTTCTTACCTCTAAACTTGTTCCCTTACCAATTGAAATTTTAAGGTTTGTAGTTAACTGCGAAAATTCTGACTATTATTCTGCTTCGTTTGAATTAGCAAATGAAAATGGAATTGTTAACTACGAAGTACTCAACAGTAAAGATGCATTAGATTTTAAGAAAATTGCTGAAGTTTTACCTAATTCGACTAACAATGGAAATTACAGTGTTATGCTTGATAAGAAATCGGTGATAGGTAATTACTTTAAACTAAAAAGCACCAATCACTATTCACAAAACGATTATTCTGCTGTTGTTACGTTATCAAAAGAATGTCAGAATGAGACAAGCCCTGTTATTTATGCTCATCATTCCAATATCATTGTGAAATTATCCTCAACCATTGAAAAATCATTACAGTTGAATGTAATTGATGCTGCCGGTAAATTATTAAAATCAGAAAAACTCTCCATCACTAAAGGTCAAAATGAGTTCAGTATTTTGGCTCCTTATGCAAAAGGCCTTTATTTTGTCTCGTTGCAAGAAAAAGAGGTGATTGTTTTAACTAAAAAAGTACCACTTGAAGACTAAATAATTGTTAGATATCATCATTTAATTTTCCTTAAAAAAATCTAAAATTGTTATTTTTAACTATTAATAAATAACTTTTATTTTAATTGTTCAACCAAATAGATTCGCGTAGCGAAGCGTTGAAACTAAATAAAAAACTTGAGAGTATTCAATATAAGTAATTCAAAGTTTTTACATGTTATAAATCACTAAATAAACAAGAGCTAACAGCACTAAGAAAGGTGTCTCGATACAAAATGCTCTTCTTGTCTAACTTCGATTTAACCCAATTTATGCAATAGGAGACTAAGAATTAGCCGAACTACTTGTATTAATTGGGGTTATCCTGCCTATTGCAGGCAAGCCTGCCTTTAGCAGGCAAGCCCGATTTAGAAAATCACCATTTGGGTATACCAATGTGAAAAAATAATTATGCCAATAATTATTTTTGCTACAGTGGTTTATACCGATTAGAAAAAAGTT
>JADBXZ010000115.1 GCA_020403265.1 Bacteroidota bacterium | reverse complement strand
TGAACATCGATACCAATGTATAATTTTGGTATTGAAGCGGTAGGTTGTGTTATCATGATATTACATTTTTTTGGTAGACATAAATTTATGTACTACAGGTGATAATTGGTTTGCAATCTACTGCTTTTACATATATGCTACTGGCCATTGGGCGGACTCAGTCATCGTTCGGTGCGACATTAAGGTGCGCTGAAGCGCATTTTTATTTTGCACCTCACTAATAAACATTTATCTTTAAATAAACATTTGTGGTTATAGACAGTTGATGCTTCGAAAGCCCAACGGCCAGTAGCCGCCAAACGTTATAGCCAATGCTTAGACGGACAAGCCAACGCACATTTTAGCACATTTGGTTGCCCTACCGCACAGGCGACCGCTTCGCAACCAAAAGAGCTAAAATCTTCCCACCCGCTGACTGTTAATAAATTCTCGACAAACAATTTGTACTTTCAGACTTGACCAATTACATTTGACACTTATTGTCAAGTAATAAAATGGAAACAGTAGGACAAATTATCAGAGCAAAAAGAGAATCCCAAGGACTTCTCTTGCGACAGGTTGCCGCACATCTCGACATCGACCAAGCTATTTTAAGCAAAATCGAGAGAAATGAGAGAAAACCGACAAAGGAAAACATATTTAAACTTTCCCAAATTCTTAAACTCGACAAAGACGAACTACTAATACAATTTATGAGCGATAAAATTGCATATGAAATTGCTGATGAAGATTGCGCAAGTAGAGTTTTAAAAGTTGCAGAAAAAAAAGTAAAATATTTAAGAGCCCACCCAATAAAAAGTTAATATATGAGAGACTATCAAAAAACTTCAAATATTAGTGTGGTTGAAGAACCACAGTTGGACATAAAGTTTTCGGTAAAACCAAATTTCTTAACTAGCACTAAAAAAGATAATTCAACAGAAACATTAAATGTACTTTCTCTTTTTTCTGGCTGTGGAGGAATGGATTTAGGCTTTGAAGGCGGATTTTCGGTTATATCTTCTTCAATAAATGAAATTTTAACTCCTCACTTCATTGATAAAAAAATTGACAAAAAATTTATTCAACTTAAAAAGACAAGATTTAAAACGGTATTTGCTAACGACATTTTAACGGATGCAAGAAATGCTTGGGTAAATCACTTTTCAAAAAAAGGACACGATGCTGAGTTATTTCATACGGACAGCATTGTAGATTTAGTAAAACTACATAAAAATGGCACAGAGGTGTTTCCTAAGAATATCGATGTTGTAACAGGTGGTTTTCCTTGCCAAGATTTTAGTATCGCAGGTAAAAGAAATGGTTTCAAGTCACACAAAAATCATAAAGGTGAAATAAGTGATAAAAAAATTCCATCTACGGAAACCCGAGGACAACTTTATATGTGGATGAAACAAGTTGTTGAAATAACCAAACCGAAAATATTCATTGCGGAAAATGTCAAAGGGTTAGTTAATTTATCTAACGTAAAAGAAATTATTCAAAATGACTTTTCTTCTACGGGCGACAACGGTTATATTGTATTAGATCCGCAAGTATTGCATGCAGCCGATTATGGTGTTCCGCAATCGAGAGAAAGAGTAATATTTATAGGAATAAGAAAATCTGCATTAAAAAAATCCGCACTCGAAGAATTAGAAAAATTAAATATTTCCGACAAGTACAATCCTTATCCACATCCAACACATTCTTACACTGTTGAAGGAGCTGATTTGAAAAGACACGTTGAATTAAAAGAAATATTTAACACTTTAGAAGAGCCTGAAAAATCAAATGACCTTTCTCAAAAATATTTTTCCAAAGCAAAATATATGGGTGCTCATTGCCAAGGGCAAACTGAAATAAAGCCCGCAGGAATTGGTCCAACAATCAGAGCTGAGCATCACGGAAATATTGAATTTAGAAGATTATCTAAAAAGAATGGTGGTAAAATCACAGAAGAACTCTCAAAAGGTTTAAAAGAAAGACGATTAACACCAAGGGAATGTGCATTAATACAAACCTTTCCGCCCGACTATGATTTTGTAATTGAAAATAAAAGCGGAAGAAAAGGTTCGTTTTTAGTTAGTCCTTCACAAGCATATAAAATTATTGGTAATGCAGTTCCACCACTTCTTGCTTATAACGTGGCAAAAAGACTTGAAGATGTTTGGGATTTATATTTCAAAAAATAATTATGATAATTTCAGCAAATTCAGAACCTAACAGAAAAGAGTTTAATAATTTATTAGACTCAACAATTACAGAACTAAGTAGCCACGCAAAAAAATCATCTAAGGCTGTCTCAAAGCTTTTGGGTCGAGACCTTGAGCCATATGTTAAAGATGTAATGTCCGATTTAGCTATTGGGACTGCTTTTGAAAATTCAATTGAATTAATTGGTGGACAAAAATTTCCAGATATAGTTGCGAAGAAATATTACGGAATTGAAGTAAAAACAACAACACAGAATCACTGGAAAACAACTGGAAATAGTGTTTTAGAAGGGACAAGAGTTGAAGATGTTGAAAGAATATTTATGCTTTTCGCAAAGTTAGCAAGCCCAATTGAATTCAGGTGCAGACCTTATGAAGAATGCTTATCAGAAGTGGTAGTAACTCATTCGCCACGTTATTTAATTGATATGAATTTAGAGAAGGGTAAAACTATTTTCGATAAAATAAAAGTGCCTTACGACACTTTACGAAAAAAGGAAAATCCAATCAGACCAATTGTTGATTATTACAAAAGTAAATTAAAACCGGGCGAGGATCTTTGGTGGATTGACCAAGAGAATAGCAAAGCCAGTAATCTTGTAATAAAAGTTTGGACTAATTTGAGTGTGAAGGAAAAACAAGAAGTGAAAAATAAAGCTATGGTTTATTTTCCTGAATTATTTAGTAATAGCAGTGACAAATTTGGTCGACTTGCGATTTGGCTTGTTACTCGTGAAGGTGTAGTTTGTCCAAACATTCGCGACTTATTTACCGCTGGTGGCAAAGGCCAAATATTAGTTGGTAAAAAAACTTACAAAAATATACCTCGCATATTTTTAAATCTATTCGACAACTTAGATTTTATCATTGAAACTATCGGACAGACTTCATCAATTGAGTTATCTGACTATTGGGGTATAAAGACAAGTGAGAAGAAAAAAATAGCCGACTGGATTGAATTAATTTCTTTGCAATCAAAAAAAATCTCGGACGCAAAACATTTAAACGTAAAACAAATATTGACAGAAATAATTGCAGAATGAGCCTGACCTTCGCAGCCATACACATTTGCAAGCCGCACAAATCAGCGCACGACCAAAGCTTACAAATAAGTATGCCTGCCCGACACGCACAGACGGACGGAAAAGCACTGGCTATAACAGCAAGCAAGCACAATTTTTGGCGCAGGGTTGCTCAAATGCAAAGGTGGACAATAGCCAAAAACTGATGCCTGCTTGCAATCCGTTAGTAGTAATGCGCCATAACGACGGACATAAATACAACGGTAAGACAAGAGGCAACATCACGGTCGACAACTTCTCGACTTTAAACATCAGTAAGCAATTTTTTAGGTTTTTGCTCTCTCCCGCTCTGCGCCTCGACAGAGGCGTGTTGGCTATTGCTAATTTAGCACATTTGCCTTTTTCCTGCTCAGACGCTCACCCACATAAAAAGTCAAAAGAGCTAAATTCCCTGCCGCACTTTGCTTTTTTCAAAAGCATTTTGGCTATCCCAAAACAAAGCACATTTATTTTTGCAAGTACAAAGGCAAAAATAAATAAGCTTTGTTGCTCACCCACAAAAATATTGCACCCGCCTTGAAGGCGGGTATCTTTTGCGCGTTTGCCTTCGGCAACATAAAGCGCGCCACAAGCGTATGGTAAATTAATAATTAAAAAATAAAATATGAATATTAAAAAAATATCAAAATTAATCCCACTATTGTTAATCGGTAAAATAGGCTATTCTCAATATGCGTTGGTAAATAAAGTAAGCGAAACAATAACAGGGCAGACTGATACAGTCCCACTCGCACCAATATTAAAAACGGCAAACAATACATATATTGTTTCTGCTAATCAAAAAATAAGCTCTACTCAAAATGATTTTAAAACGACTTCATTAACTGGAAATATTATTACAGTATGGTCTCAATTGTTTAATGTGAGTAACAAAAAAGCCTTTACAACTGCAACTACTTCCGATAACTCTGGCAATATATACGTGGTTGGTTCTACCTATGTTAATAGTACGAACGGCCAAGATTTAACTGTTATCAAATATAATAATGCGGGTGTTCAGCAGTGGGTAAAACATTATAATGGTCCTGGCAATAATTACGATATTGCAGCTGATGTAGTAGTTGATGCAAGCGGAAATGTTTATGTAACTGGCGCAAGTGTAGGATTTTTATTCGCTTTAGTTGATTTTGTAACTATAAAATACAATAGCGCAGGTACACAACAATGGGTTTCTAGATATAATTTTTCAAACGGCATTGATATACCTGCGGGCATATTACTCGATAATTCAGGTAATGTGGTTGTTTCAGGTTCTAGTGCTTCTTCTTCGATAAATAATAATTGGGATTTTACAACAGTAAAATATAATGCTACAACTGGTACTCAAATGCAAGCTCAGCGCCAAGTAAATGCGGGTGTAGCGCAAGATAAGGTATTAGCATCCACAAAAGACAATAACGGGAATATTTATACTACTGGATTAACTTCGTCCAACGGAGTTAATTTCGATGTACAAACAATTAAATATGACATGAACATGAATGTTGTTTGGGTAAAAACATTCGACGGTTATGGAAACTTTGATCAGGGTGCCGATGTTGCAGTTGACAATTTAGGTAATGTTATCGTAACTGGTTATGCTACAAAACAAAACTTAACAAAAGAACTTTTAGTATTATCATATTCATCCAGTGGAACGTTAAATTGGCAAATGTTGAAGCAACCAAAAATTAATTCATCAAACGCTGAAGGATTAAAGGTTAGAATTAAAACAAACAACGAAATATTTGTTGGAGGCAATTATTCTACAAACAACAACTCTGATATGGCGGTTTTAAGATTTGATGGTAGTGGGAACAATACTTTAGAAAAAATCTACAATGGTGCAAGCAACTTAGACGACCAATTATTAGATTTATTAGTTGATGGTAATTTTATTATTGTTAGTGGTAAAACAAATAATGGAGTAATTGACCAAAATGTTACTATAAAATATGAATATAAAGATTTTGTAATTACTCCTGCTTTAAATTCTATGGGTAAAGACTACAATCAAAATCATTTAATAATTGCCTTTAATAAAACTGCTTTAAAAATAAATAACATAAATAATAAAAATTTATTATTTGGCAGATTAAATGATTTTGTGAAAGACTCAGTTTGTAATAGAATTGATACAACAATGGGTTTCAATCTCAAATCTGCCAATTTTAATGCAAGTAAAATTTTCGCTAACCAAACAACTGCTGATACAATTTCAATTAGCAGACAAGGAGATAACACGAGAATTCCAGATTTTTTTGGTTATTTACTAGTTGAAGTACCACAAGGTTTTAATGTAGATATGGCCGTTGATACGTTAGGATATATAAAACCAGACATTAATTATTGTGAATACAACTACCTGTATTCTTTAAATTTTGTTCCAAACGACGTATTGTATAATAGTAATCAAGCATCTTTACATTCTATTCCAACATTTCCAAACGCAAACATTAATTGTGAACCAGCGTGGGACTATACAAAAGGTAAGCCATTTGTAAAAGTAGGCATATATGACACAGGTATTGAATCTGCTAACTCAGATTTAAATGGTATCGTATTTGGTGGCTACGATTATGCTAATAATACAAGTATTTCTGGAACTGATCAAAATGGACACGGTACATCATGCGCTGGCATTGTAGGTGCTAAATCTAATAATAATAATGGTATTTCAGGTATTGCAGGAGGCGATTGGACTTTAAACCAACCAGGCGTACAATTATATGATTATAGAATTGCAAGTGGTTCAAATTCTAATTTTGCATCAAATCAAGGTATTGGACAAGCAATTATTGGTGGGGCAAAAAGCTTAAGTGCAGGCGGCGACGAATTAAATGTTATGAATAATAGTTGGGGTTCAAATGCAACTTACGATGGCTTTTTAATGGATGCAATTAATTTTGCAAACCGTCAAGGTGTAGCTTTTGTTGCCGCAAGAGGTAATGACGGAACCAGTGGTTCAAATATTCCATCTACTTTAAAACAACAAATTATTATTTCCGTTGGAGCTAGCGGTGTTGATGGTCACTATCAAAACCCCGCGTCAGGAGGCGACAATTACTCTTCAAGTTTTGGTTATCCAATGGATTTTGTAGCCCCCGGTACTTCACAAATAATAAGGACTACAAAACCCGGTAATGCTTTTGGTGGCTTTAATGGCACATCAGCAGCGACACCGCATGCAGCTGGTTTATGTGCCTTATTAATGAGTTACTTAAACCAACCAACTCCTAATTGGAACAATTTAACTAGCGAAGATTGTGAGTTTATCATCTTAAAAAGTTGTACAGATTTAACTGGTCTTTATGGTGAAACCCCAGGTTATGATGCTCCAACTGGTCACGGTCGAATAAATGCTGGTGCTGCGCTCGCTTCTGTTCAACAACCTAAATATAAAATCCGTCATGTCGACCAAAGTCATTTTGCAACAGGTGTTTCAAAGGTTGTAAATACTGTAGCTAGCAATCAGCAATTTATTTTCCAAGGTAGCAGTACAATTCCCGCTGGTACATATATTATGGATGTATATGAAACTATTACTACATTAAATTATAATTTAAACCCTAATGAAAATGTAGTTTCTTATTGGCCATTATTTAAAGCATCAACAGGTGTTGCTAAATATGGTAATGTAATTAATACAGATGAACCATGGTTTTGTGAAGTAATTAGTGCCAATAATACTCAAGCACAATTAAGAACCTACACAATATTAATAAAATATAATATTTTGGGTCAGCTACTAAACATTCAATATCCTATGAACTCAACCGCAGTAAATAGTGCTTTGACACTTTACACTTACGACCCAACAGCAGTAGGTTTAAAAGAGCAAAATTTAGAATCAGCAGATTGTAAATTATTTCCTAACCCTACAAAAAATTCTTTTAACTTGAGATTTGATAGTAACACTAATTCGCAGATTAAAATAACAATTCATGACGTAATGGGTAAACAAGTGTTAGAATTAAATGAGTCAAGTACTGTTGGTGTAAATAATTTGACAATCAATACAAATTCTTTACTAAGTGGGCTATATTTTGTAACTTTAGAAAACGGAAACAATAAATCTGTAATAAAAAAGTTAATCATTGAATAATGAAGTTAATAATTAAACTGAGTTTTTTTTACACCCTACTAATATTTGTAGGGTGTAAGAAAGACCCAAGAATAAATCCTAATATTGAGGTAAAATGCGAAGACTTACCCGCAAGTCCAAGCACAGGATGGATAACCACATCTCGTAATCCACTTTTAAACTTTCAAAAAGCCATTTTCGACCTTAACGATAATAACATCATATACGCCCTGTCAGATGATACCTCAAGTAATCGCTTACTATTAATTAAATTTAATAGGTTAAATGGCATCAAACAAATCCTTGCAAAAAATGTATTATCTAAACCTTCAATAAACAACAAGGGCTGGTTAACATTTTGCGACATCAATTTTACCGTTTTTAAAATTAAAAGCAATGGAGATAGCTTAACTCAGTTAACGCAGCCTAATACCGCTCTTTCTTCAATTTGGAATCCGGCAGACAACACAATTTTTATTAATAATAACATTAATTTAAAAACATATAAAATAAGCAATACAGGCGCTATGTTAGACACTATAAAAAACATTTACAATCTAATTCAAAAGAAGGATAGCTTAATGTTATTTATCGAATCTAATTCTATTAATGGTAGTTCAGTTCAAACTATATGCTTATTTAATACTAATTCAAACATAAAAACATCCATAAAAACAATACCATTTAAGGTTGCTGATGATATTGTGTCAGGCTGTTTCTTGAACACAACCAACGAAACTATATTTTATCACAATGGCTTTGGTCTTTATAAAATAAATACAAAAGGAAATTCTGAAATAAAAATTATTAATAGTTGCCCTCGTAATAAATATTTTCATTTTTCAATTAGCCCTTTTAGCCAAAAATTAATGGCAACTCAAATTATAGCATATCCAACAAGCCAAAGCACACTTTATAGTGAATACAATATTGTAGAATTTAACCAAGACGGAACAAATGAAACGAAAATTAATATCCCTTAGCTTACTTTTCTTAATTTTTATCGCTGCTTGTAATAAAAATAAACCTGAATGTTACAGTCGTTCTGTAGAAAAACAAAATAAAAACAATTCGTGCCTTACTGATTGCCCTGGTGTAACTGGTTGCGATGGCAAATTTTATTGTAACGAATGTGAAGCAAATAAGAAAGGTATTAAAATTAAATAAATTATAGCGTTCCCTTTCAGGTCGGGCTTTCCGCTACAATCTTTTTGCAAAGAGGCAAGCAAAAAGGATTTTCGCTCCAATCCCTAACGCAAAAAAAATCACATTAAATTATATTCAATCCTCAGAAACTATTTACAACTTTACTAAAAAATAAAAACAAAATGAAAAAAACAATAGAATTTAAATTTGAAAATCACACTGCTAAAGTTTCAGGCGATGAAATTATCATTCCAAGAATTGGTGAAACAATCTGTATTAGTGGTTTATTAAAATCTAATGATGAAAGAATAGAATATAATAAAAGTAAAAATAACAAAACATTATATATAATTGATATTTTTCATGACATAAGTAATGAAGAACAAAGTATTGAGGTAATATTGTCAACTGAACTTAATTTTAGAAATGATTTTTACGGCACTATTTGCAATTGTAACGAGTAAGCATAATTAAAAACGTAAATTAATAAATGCTTTTCAAAGCAGTATTTGATTTTACAATAAAATGTTTTAAATTCGTTTAAGTAAAAATAAATAATAACACTTTAAAACAAAACATTATGGCATCAACATCAGAAACAGGACACAAAAAAAACATTTCTCATTTTAGCCAACTTATTCAATTTTGTCAAAGCTACGGGGCAGCCTATAACCCGAGTAAAAATAGCTTAAAGATTCCACAACTTCAAACCCAATTAACAAGCGTGGAAACAAACTTTGATGCGGTAAATACAACCAACATCGCTTTCAAAATTGCAGAAAATAACCGCATAGACGCGTTTAAAGACCTTAAAAAATTAGGCACTCGTTTAGTTGGTGCGCTAGATGTAACCGATGCTTCTAAACAATTAGTTAAAGATGCAAAAACAGTAAATGCGAAATTACAAGGCGGTAAATTAACCAAAGCAGATGCAGGTAAAACAGCAAACCCAGAGGTATTAAATACTACCGCAAAAACAATTTCAAATTCACAACAATCATACGATAATTTAATTGACCATTTTTCAAAATTAATTGCAATACTAGCAACCGAACCAACCTATATTCCAAACGAAACCGAATTGCAGCTAACAACATTAAATACACAACTAACCAATTTAAAAAACTTAAATAATGCAGTAGCCAACGCTTATACTACAGTTAGTAATGCCCGTATTGCTCGCAACAATTCAATGTATAGCCCAACCGTTGGTATGTGCCAAGTTGCTAAAGAAGTTAAGGCTTATGTAAAATCAGTTTTTGGTGCTACAAGCCCACAATTTAAACAAGTAAATAAACTAGAATTTAAAACAATTAAATCCTAAAATTATTTTGTTTCATAAATTATAAGCCACAATTTTTTTGTGGCTTATATCTTTAAAATTTGAAATGGCAATCTCTAAAACAATAGAAAAAGCATACATAAAAGTAATTGAGGGATTCGATTTAGCAAAAGATAATTCTTCATTTTCCAATTTATATAGCCACACTGAACATGACAATGTATTTCCAATTCCGAGTTTATTCGAACGTGAATTCGAAATTCAAAAAGATGATTTAATTAAAAAACTATCACAGTTAGTTAATCAATATTCTCAATTATTAAAAAAAAGAGATAAAAAAGTTATTAAAATATCTGAGGACGAATATATACTTGAAATGTACAATGACTCAAGGAGTAATCACTCAAATAAATACACAAAAAAAGACCTCAAAAATTTAAAAATTGAAAACGTTAAAACATATAATTCTTATGCAGAGAGATATAATACTTCTTTTCAAAACAGCTACGAGGATACTTGTGTTAAATTGAAAGAATACATTATAACTGAAACTACATTACTTAATCCCGCAGATAAAAAAATATTTGAGTATACAATAGAAGATTTTTTTTGGCGCTACATTCACTCCACCAGATTTTATATTGATAATGAAAATGAAAAAAATTTAATAGAAAGTATAAACAAAGTCGTTAATGATTGTAAAAAACATTATCAAGAATTAGAATTATATAAATTAATTAATTGCTTAGAACAAAATTTCGATTCTAACTATGATAACTCATTGTATCAAATCATAATAAACGTTGGTAAAAAAAGTAGTGAGACAAATAGAAACGGTTATACAAACACAAATTACACTGTTTTTAATGCTAAAAAAGAGTTTAAGTTTTCATCATCAAGTAAAGATGAAAAAAGTTTTAGTGGTCCATTTATAAATATTTTTATTATTCAAAGTAAATATTTAATTAAGCTAACTTTTGGAATCGATAATAATGAAGAGATTAAGTACATTATTAAATCTGATTGCGAAAAAGTAAATATTATTAAAAATCTTGAAATGTGTATTTCAAAACACCACGGTAATGAAACCATTATTTTTGATACAAAAGAAGATGCTATTAAATGTCGAGATAAATTTATTGAAATAAGAGAGGGGCGCTGGAATAACAATTATAAAAAATAAATTATATCTTTAAAACTACCTACTTCGTTATTAAAGTTTCTTACTGCCTTAATAAAACTCGCTTCTGCAACAACAAAGTTCTTTACTTCTTTAACAAACCTTAAAACTTCTTTAACAAAATTTGCTACTGCGTTAACAAAACTCGCGACTGCTACATTAAAATTGCTAACTGCTTTAACAAAACTAGCTACTGCATTAACAAATCTAGTAACTGCAACTATAAACCTAGCTACTGCGACATTAAAGTTAGCTACTGCAACGCCCAATTAGCGGACAAAGTTGCTAAAAGTGCTAAATAGCGACATAAACAAGTTAAATACGGTTTTAGGACAAGCCAACACACATTTACAAGCACATTTTGCGTTCCTTTTAAGGGCATAAATGTTTTTATAGTTCGCAAAATAAGCTTGTAAATTTCCTACCCGCCTGTGTGTACCGACCTAAACGTAAATAGAACATCCGACGCACAGCAAAAACCCAAAAAATTGCCACGTACATTACATCTCGGTTGACGATATTCCGCTAATGCCGACAATGACTTTTATAAATAATTTTCATATAATTAAATATTTTCGTTTCTTTAACAAGCAGACGGAGTTAAAAACTGTGTGTGGCGCACAACTACTAACAGCAGTTTGGCGTAATTTTTTGCGCAGGGCTGATCAAATATTGGGCTGGACATTAGCAAAAAACTACGCCAAGCTGCAAAACGTTAGTAGTAATAAGCGCATCGACATGGACACAATAATAAAAACATTCGTTGACAATGGAATAGAATGGCTAAAACAAAAGGACCTACTCATGCGTCCTGACCCGAATATGCCAGACGAAATGTTAGACTCCTTTGGTAAATTCAGTGACGATTGGAAACCCTGGAAAGCAATTCCAAGCACAGTTACTGACAGCGAGATAGAAGAAGTTGAATCCAGAATTAGACATAAATTACCTAATTCATTTAAGAGTTTTTTAAAATATAAACACTTTTACGAACTTAAGACAAATGACAGTTACGAACCATTTCAGCATCTAATTTACAAATGGCAAAACGAATTCTATGAAAGAAATTTCAATGAAGACCTTCGTGAATTTATGTTTGACAAAGGCTATTTATGGTTTGGTGACTATCAAGACTGGGGGTTTTTATGCTTTGACACAAACAAAAGCGTAAATGAAGACTATGAATATCCAGTTGTTTTAATTGACCACGAAACAATAGACCAACAAGAGCAAATTTATTCGGACTTCAAGCAATGCTTACTTAAAAACACAATCTCCATTTGAACATAGAAGACACTTCACCCACGTGAAACCGTGTGGCGCTTACAACTACTAACAGCACCTAAAAAAAATTGGCTGCATTTTACTTCTAATGAAAATTTATTTTACATTTGAAATGTGGTTTTCAAAAGAAAGTTAGTGCTTCAAAATCGCCAACTTTCTTTAGCCGCAAACCGTTATAGCTAACCAACCGGACAGACATCAAAATGAAAAAAACATTAAGGCAGACAATATATCTTTTGCTTTCATTTTCGACGACATTCGGACAAGACCCTTTCGATCCAAAGTATAAATTCTCGCAAGACATTTTGGATAAACTTGCAAAGGACACTTTAAATTTCAAAGCGTCTTGGGACTTATCTTTCATTGGTGAATATCAAAAAGCTCTTGAAATTTGGGACCGAGACGAACGAAAATCTCCTTCTATTCCGCAATCATACATAGACAACTTCTCAAAATACAAACCTGTCGACGCCAATATTTTTATCCAAGACAAAGCGAAAACAGAACAAATAATTATCCTAAATGAAGCACATCAGCAACCCTATCACAGAGTTTTTACAACTTCAATACTCGAAGAGCTTTATAACCAAGGTTTCCGATATTTTGGCGCTGAATCAATTTGGAATTGGGACACGCTTTTAAATAAAAGAAAATATCCTTTACTAAAATCTGGTTATTATACACAAGAACCCTGTTACGGTAACATGATTCGCGAAGCTTTAAGAATTGGTTACAAAGTTTTCTCTTATGAATCAACGCGACAAGAGACTGACTCCGCAGGTATCAATTTACGCGAAATTGCCCAGGCACAAAATATTAAGAAAATTCTCGACAAAGATCCGAAAGCGAAAATTTTAATTCATTGCGGTTTTGATCATTTAGTTGAAACACCCTATCGTGGTTGGGGTAAATGTATGGCAGGCCGACTTATTGAATACACAGGCATTAATCCTTTCACGATTGACCAAACTCGCTTTACGGAACATGCTTCAACTGAATTTGACAACCCTCTTTTTAAAATAATAAATCTCGACTACTATGCCGTCTTTGTTGACTCAAGCGGACATGTTTTTAACGGCTTACCAGAACACAAAGACTATGACGCCAGAGTATACCATCCTCGAACGGTCTGGCAAAATGGAAGACCGCAATGGATGTTCGATGGCGGACGAAAACCATATTTTATCGAAAAAATAAAAGTTACATTTCCTTGTTTAGTTTTGGCTTATTTGGCTGACGAAAATATTGATGTCAAAAAATCTGAAGACATGCCTATTCCTTATGACGTAATTGAGTTAAAAAATGTTTCAGACAAAAAAGCTCTTTCTTTAAAAAAAGGTATGTACAACATTATAGTAAAAGACAAAAGCGGACAAGAACAAAAATTAAGTGTGACGCAATAATAAACTGTGTGCGGCTGGCAAGCTATAACACCAAGCAAGCGCAAGCGGCGGGACGTATAAGGGCTTCGGCTACTTATGGTCACCCTTTCGGGCGGACAGTTTTTGTTTTTGCCTCCGCTAAAAAACATGTATCTTCGTATGTAAGTTTGGTGCGGGTAGACACTTGATTTTTCATAATGCCGCCTTCGCCTGCTTGGAGAACGTTACCACTAATAGCTTGAGAACAGACAAACTAAACGCTGAAGGAATATTAATTAAAGAACTGGCATTAAGTTACAAGACAACAATTCGTAATTGTATATTGACCTAACCGCTGAGACAATTTACATAAACAAAAAATGTTTAACTTCACTAAACTAAATTCGGTAGACCTAAACGTATAGAAAATATAACAATAATCGCTATGAAAAAAATAACTGTAATTATAATCGCCCTAACAAGTATAATGTTTATCCGTTGTAAAAAAGAATACGTTTGTGAATGCGGTAATCCTGGCGGTGTATATAAAACATTCACAATTAAAGACACAAAAAAGAAAGCTCTAGCAAAATGTGTTGACAAAGATGCTCAAGACGTTCCATTTAGTGAATCATATTGTAATTTGAAATAAAGCTACAAGTGGTAACACAACCTAAATCCCATTTGGGCATTCGGCTTCGGCTTTTGCAAAAGCGGTAGACAATTATTTAATTTTCGCTTTGCAAAAGTCTATTAAACATTTATCTTTAAACTAACATTTCGGTAGACAAAGTTTCAAACTCCAAACGGGAATTTAGCTTGAAACCGTTATGCGGCATAGGCGGACAACATTACGGTAGACAAAAAACTTTATCTTAGACAAATAAAATACAGGCAGACAATGGCAAAATTTATCAACACGAGAAAAGCGGTCTCTGAAATTGAAGACCTGATTAAAAACGCTGGCGAACGACTCATTCTTGTTTCACCATATTTAAAGCTCTCGAAAGACTTTAAAGAGTTGCTGACCTATCGCAATAGTAAAGACAAAATCACGACAGTAATTTTTGGCAAGCAAGAGCTAAACCCTGACGAAATGAAATTCCTTCAAGGACTTCGCTTTGTTATTCTAAAATACAACGAGGACTTGCATGCAAAATGTTACGTCAACGACGACAAAATGGTAATTACGTCATTGAACCTTTATGAATTCTCAATGGCGAATAACAAAGAAATGGGTGTACTCATTGACAAAAACGATCCGGCAGACACCGCGCTATTTGACGACGCATTCAAAGAGGTTGATTACATCAATCAGACCAGTCAGCGCTTTGAATTAAATTCTCCAAAGCCAGCGTTTACAAAATCGTTCGACAATAAATCATCCAAAGACAAAACTTCTTCGACCAATTCCAGCGACAATGGCTATTGCATTCGGACAGGAGCTAAAATTCCTTTCGACGTTGAAAAGCCACTGAGTTACGACGCATACAAATCCTGGAACAAATCGGGTGCCGACCCCGATCATTCCGAAAAATTTTGCCACTTCTCTGGTGAGGCTTCAAACGGTGAGACAACTGTAAGTAAACCTATCCTAAAAAAGAATTGGAAGAAAGCAAAGGAAATTCATGGCCTGTAAGCGGACACCGACAGAAAAACTGTGTGCCGCCTACGACCGCATAACAACACCTACTTGCAATTTTTTGCGGGTTAGCGCTCAAATGCTAAATTTGGACAAGCAAAAAACGGCGCAAATTTGCATTCCGTTAGCAGTAATGGTTGGTGACACACACGAACATTAAAAATCATACCTTTGAAAAATGGAGGATAACACAAATTGGACACCATCACCTGAAGACAATAAACTAGACTTAACAGATAAAAACCTTATCAACGAATATGAAGCTAAAGGCATTGCCGCGGCAGAACTATTTGTTTTTGAGTTAGACAGCGAAACTGAAATTTCTACAAAGTTACTTTTAGACATTCACAACATTGCGTTTTCAGAACTTTATGTATGGGCTGGCTCATGGCGGACAACAACTGTAACTGTTGGACAGCTCATACCTCCTGACCCTTCAAGAGTATTACAATTAATGTATCAGTTTATTGACAATTTAAACTTTAAAATACATAATGCTTCAACTCAACTAGACCATATTGACTGCTTAATATTTGCTCACTATGAGTTTATTCGCATTCACCCTTTCACTAATGGAAATGGCAGGACAGGACGAATATTAATGAACATAGTTGCTCTCAAATTTGGATACAAACCACTTGAACTTTATTACAGAGAAGGTGACAGCAGGAAAACTTATATTAATGCAATGAAATCGGCTGACAAAGGAAACTATGAGCCTTTAACTACCTTGATTAGAAAAGAATTGATCGCCTTTTAATTCTTGCTCCTTTAACAATGACAAAACAATCTCTTCAACTTTCGACATTGACACCTGTTGGTTTTCCAACGACATCGTTGAAAATACAGTTTTGGTCAAGACTTGAGCTAAGAAACCTTTTTCTTTTAGTTGAGGATATTTTTCGTAAAACTTCATTATTGACGACAAAGGTACAAACTTATGAAATCAATGGCAATAGACTGCTTAAAATTGACAAAGTAACCTTAAATGGACGAGATACCACTACTGCTAACAGCACATTTGCAATAGGCGTGCAATTCGTCTCCGTTTGACGGGATTTTAGTAGTTGATTAATTCGTTTCCCTAAGTTACATTTGAGTTTAACCGCACGCCCATCGCAAATGTGCAAAACGTTATGCCCCATTTATGCGGACACGAAAAATGAAAAGACATTTACTCTATATCACGACTTTTCTTGTCGCCTGCTCTCCCTTGACAAACAATAAACTCTTAAAATTTCCCGCAGACAACTTTCG
>JADBXZ010000114.1 GCA_020403265.1 Bacteroidota bacterium | reverse complement strand
GACAGTGAAGGTAACCGAATAGCAATACATCAAGATAAAAATTGATAATAGAAAAAAGCTGATAACAAAGGATGCAAATAGTTTAAGTTGTTTTTATAGAACCGTCTCGTACTCTTTCGGCAGGTAGCCCCTACCCCCTTCGATTGTGTAGTTACATTAAATTGTAGCAAATAGGAATTAACCAAGGAACAGCTAAAATATTTTTTAACTCTTATATACCAAACAAAATGACAAAACAATGTAGAATTTTATTCTTATCCGTACTAATTTCCATTATTAGCATTAAAGGTATCTCACAAGTAAGTATTTCGTATTACTCATCTTCCCTTTCAAAGATCGGATTAGCGTACAATTTTAATGACAAGTTATGGAGTGAATTGAGGCTATATAGCAATACATCAATAGAAAATATAACGCCGGAATTGGTTGTCAACTACAATGTTTCAAGAAAAGAAAATCACAACATTTACCTTGGATTGGGTGTAAATCTTAACTATTTTAATGGTATAGTGGTGCCAATTGGCGTTCAATTTACCCCCATTGAAAAATTTAAAAACTTCTCATTACACATAGAGTTTCAACCCACCATAGATTTCGAAAATGATGTATTACTGCAGAGCTCTTGGGGATTGAGGTACAGATTCGAAAAAAAGACAGGAAAAAAGTAGATGCGATAAATTGGTCTGACCAAATGTGAAAGTACCATTGGATATATAAATAGTTGCAACACCCGTGCTAATCTTCTTTTACTATTTTGGCAAAGCAACCTGATCTGGAATTAAATCCATACCCGGCCTGTTATAAAATGGTTTGCATAAAAGCAAATGCAAATCGGAAGACGACAATTTGTATTTCTGAACGGAATCGCATTTAATTGCATGAAGCAGGCAGATTGAATCCTGTTGTAAACAATAACAAGATTGACCTTAAAAAAACCTCGAATATGAATTAGCTATCGTACGCTTGAGCTATTATAGGCAAAAAATATCGAAAATAAATTATTGTCAAAGTCATACAATCAAATGGCAAAC
This sequence comes from Bacteroidota bacterium, assembly GCA_020403265.1. Taxonomy (GTDB): domain Bacteria; phylum Bacteroidota; class Bacteroidia; order B-17B0; family Aurantibacillaceae; genus Aurantibacillus. Next base: position 6,168 of record JADBXZ010000114.1, on the reverse strand, counting down.
AAAGAAATTGAAAATTAAATACAAGAATACTATAGCTATACATGAGCTAGTTATCAAAGGGATTATTATAGCAATGTTGTCAATTTACAATTATCCATGGTCTCAAATGTGGCATCGAATTTATAGATGAAAGGTGGAAAGATCTGCATGCTCTCCAGTGAATTTGCATCACGCATTTACTTGAAAAGATAAAGTGATTTGTTAAGGAAGGAAGAAAATAAGTAATGAACAGAATGGGAAATAATTAGTAATTTCAAAAAAATTAAATAACCGCTTAAAAATATTAAACGATGAAACTTTTATCATTAAAATTATTTCTACTTGCCATAATATCAGTTTATATGTCATCATGTGTAAACGTAAGCAACGAAGTTGAAAACAAACTAATTGAATTAAAAAACAAAACAGCGTCGCTAGATTCACTAATCAATAAAGAGGTAGACAAGGTTTTAACACTCGATTCGATAATAATCAAGGAAAGTGATAAAGTAAAAAAACTTGACACATTAATCAACAAAACAACTTCACAACTGGATTCTATATCAAAAAAAGGTAGCAGGATATTGGAAAAGATATCGAATTAATAGAAATTATAAGTACTACCCGTAACGAACTTTCTTTTGTTTGAGGTATAACACTCCCCAAATTTCAGACCAGTAAGAAAATTTTATTATAATGCATCTAACCAAGTGCTACAGGAAAAAATTGCACTTATTACTTGAACTTAGATAATGATACTACAATCAATAAGAAATAGCCGCCTTTCTCAATAAGCATAGTGTATTTATTAGAATACATGATTTTTGGTAAAAATGGATAATGTATTTTTCATTCGCATAAGAAAATATTGATTTCACATAAATTATTGGTGAAATCGTACATCTAATTTTAGCAGGAAGCGAATTGTGTAGAATTTTACACCATTAATTCATATCTAACTTTTTAAACATGAAAAAAATCATCTTTCTTAGCTGCATACTGGTTTTGTCAGCTTCTGTAGAAGCCAAAAGCAATGCAAATGACACGACACAGAAAAAAAAGGCAGATTACACCTTTGCCTGGGGACTAATAAGATCTAAAAATTATCCGAAAAACAAATCATTTGCTTTTGAATTCAATACACCTGAATTTAAATCTTCGGTACCGGGTAAATCAATAGATAGCTCAAAGTATGAACAAAAAAGTATTCTATGGGGAGCTATACAGTGGACAGAAAAGAAAAAAACAAATCATCCATAAAAATATTGAACAATGAGCAATAACTTCTTAGAAAATGCGAATGTGGGCACCAATAAGTGGTGGCAATATATTACAAGCATTTTATCAGCAATCCTCGCTATAATAATTGTGAATATAGCAATACGGCTAGTACTTCCAACTATAAAATCCTTCTTTCCGGCAAACGATTTTGGTAAGGGACTTATAACATATCTCCTCATTTTTATTGTTTTCGGAGTTGCCCTAATCACCTTCTTATATAGTGCAAGTAAAATACACAAAAGGCCTGGAATTACTTTTATCTCTTCTTTCAATAAGTTCAGTTGGAGTCAATATTTTTTGGGCTTGATAACTTGGGGAGCTATTTTATTTATTAGCTTACTCATATCAGACTATCAGAAGTTCGAGGCATTCAAAAATAACTTCCAACCCGAATATTTTACCATTTCACTTTTAGTAGGATTTTTTGCAATTGGTGTTCAGTCGTTTTTTGAGGAACTAATTTTTAGGGGGTATATTTTACAAGGCTTACATACACGACTCCAAAATACAACTGCTCTTATATTTGTGAATGGACTATTGTTTGGCCTACTACATATTGGGTATGGATTGGAAAGCTTTCTTTCTTCCTGGATTTTTGGAGTAGCATTTGCTTTAATTGTCATCTTTCAGAAAAGAATTGAATTTGTTGCCGGGGCACACAATGCAAATAATTTATTACTTTCACTAGTGTTTTTGGATTTGTCTGAAGCTATGAATGAGAATTTTAGCTGGAAAATAAATTGGATAGATTTTACAATACAAATTGTAGCATTGATATTATTAGTGGGAATAGTACATACATTTTCAAAGAAAAAAGCTCAATGAAACAACGGGTATTAATTCATGGTGCATTTTGGACTTTTTTTTTGTTATTGTATTTGCAACAAAATCCATCTGCAAATATAACTGAATATCTTTCCTGGATTACAGTTCTATTAGTTTGTGCAGTGGTAATTTATAGTAATTTGTATTTTTTATTACCCGTTTTCTTTTTTCGGAAAAAATATGTAAGCTACTCGATTTATTTACTTGCATTAATTATAACAGGTGCACTTTCTTTAAAACTAATCTTCGCTTCCGGTAATGAATTCTTTAATATATCGCTACTACAGCATTGTATCAATTTATTTTTCTTTATAATTATTACCAGTTCCTTGAAATTCTTACGAGAATACGCAAAAAAAGAAAAATCATTAATAAAAGCCGAAAACGAACAACTTAAATCAGAATTAGATTTACTTAAATCGCAGGTAAATCCGCATTTTCTTTTCAATACATTGAATAATCTCTATGGATTAATTCAAAATAATAACAATGAAAAAGCAGCTGAAATCACATTGAAACTTGCAGACTTAATGCGATATCTATTAGATAGCAGTAAAATTGAATTGATTAACTTACGAGATGAAATTAAATTTCTAGAAGATTATTTAACCCTTGAAAAAATTCGATTAAGCAATTCATCTGACATCAACTTTGAGATTTCGGGGTTAGATAAAGAGATTTTAATTGCACCGCTATTGCTCATTCCATTGGTTGAAAATGTATTCAAACATGGATTATTAACAGTTTCAAATAATTGTTATGCACATTTTTCATTATCCATTCAAGGCAAGGAATTGTATTTTGAGGCTAAAAATTCAATTGGAAATAATATAAATAAAACCGCAAGACTTGGTAACGGATTAAATAATCTCAAAAAACGATTGCAACTAATCTATCCAGAAAGGCATCAATTGCAATTTGAAGAAACGGATACCCAATTCAAAGTAATTTTATATCTGCAACTATGAAATATCAATGCATAATAGTAGATGACGAGCCAATTGCTCAACAAATCCTCGAAAATTACATACAACAAATTGATGCACTACAATTGGTAAGTAAATGTAATAACGCGTTTGAAGCTTTGAATGTAATGCACAAAGAACAAATTGATATTATGTTTTTAGATATCAAAATGCCATCATTATCTGGTTTAGATTTGATCAAAACACTTAAAAATCCACCCAAAATAATTTTAACAACTGCTTTTTCTGAATTTGGGGTAGAAAGCTATGAATATGGAATTACTGACTATTTATTAAAACCTATTCCTTTTGAGCGCTTTTTAAAAGCCGTGAATAAAATATTGATACCCACCACTACAGAAAAAATTAATGAACAAGTAACAGAAAAACCCGTCTCAGAGCTATCTTATATTTTTTTTAAGGCCGATAAAAAAATCTACAAATTTTTATTTAGCGAAATTTTGTTGATTGAAGGCAGCGGGAATTATGTGAAAATCCATACGCAGAAAGAGAAGCCCTTGCTGGTATTGGATAAATTAAGTGAACTTCAGGAAAAATTACCAAAAAATCTATTTATTAGAGTACATAAATCTTTTATAATTAATATTGTTCATGTTACTAAAAAAGAAGGCAATATGATCACAATTAAAGATTTTATAATTCCAATTTCAAGTACATTTAAAAATGAATTGGATGGGTTAATAAAAGAAAATGGATGAGTCAATTTCGTGGCAATTTTATGTCACTATATTTCCAGCATCAGCTTTATTTAATACGTGGTAACAAAACTAATTTTGTAAAAGCATTCTCCCTACTATACATGACAGAGTATATTTTATAAACCAATTTCCAACAATGAACCGATGAAAGACTTCAAAGAATTTACATTCAGCTGGTAGGTTTTCTTATTTATTTGTTGCCTTCATCTGATGTTGACGTACCTATTCTTATCCAATATGGGAGATAAGCCATTGGAAAAACCCGCATATCTTCTTGTAACTGGAATTTGCCTGCTTATTTTACTTTTATTTTTTGGCATGACGACCCGGATTGATTCGAAATCAATAACAATTTCATTCGGTATCGGACTCATCAAAAAGAAAATTCTTCTCGACAATATTGTAGCTGTTAGGGTAGTTCAAAATCCCTGGTTCTGGGGCTGGGGTATTAGAATGATTCCCAATGGCACTTTATACAACATCAGCGGAGTTAAGGGAATTGAATTGAAATTCAAAAATACAGATAAGATCATCAGAATTGGTTCCAAAGACCCGGAGACACTGAAAAGTGAAATAGATACTAGATCAATCAACTAAACAATAGACCGAATTTAATAACTTGCAATCAATTGCATATTGAGCAATGGACAAACTAGAGAATGTATACTATTATCCATAACTTATAATTCAACTTCCTTCCCAACCATTCCATGCCCCTCATGGCCTCACAACGAATTAAGAATGATTATCAATAACTCTCTTCCGGCACTGCTTCTAGCCATTACATTATTAGGAAGCTGCGAAACACCCGCAACTAAAAATATAAATACACAGCGTATTGAGGCGCTGACATCATCAGACAGTACTGCACTCACCACATTAGTAAGAAATGTATATGAGTGGCATCTAACCCTACACAAAAAAAATGGATTCCCCTTCAAAATTACCGGTACAAAAAAAGATCTGATTGCCGGAGTTGACTGGGATGCTTATGAAAATGAGATGCAGGAATTAAGAAAGACCCATTACTTTTCAGATTATTTCTTTGTATCGCATCAAAACATCGCTCGTAGCATTGATTCCTCCATACAACAAACAGATAAAAAATGGCGCAACGCCAACGATGGCATGTCTATCTGGGAAACTGGTGCTGAAGACTGGTGCGATTGTCAGGACTACCCCGATGACTATTGGAAATTATTAACACTGAACAATTTCAAGTTCGAAAAAGGTATGGTATCTTTCTACTGGTCATGGGGCGATAACAATGAAAAACAATATCAAATGAAAGCCATAAAAGAAGAAGGAAAATGGAAGATTAGTCATATGCAAGGATTCAATTCCTATTCAACTGTTGCAGGTTACAAAAAAATAATCCAAGACATAGAAAAGGGTGAATAGTCTAGTTAAAAACCACTAAACAAGAGATACTGCTATGAAGAAAATACTCATCATCAATTGTCATCCAAACGCAGACAGTTTCAATTTTGGAATACATGATGCCTATAAAAAAGGAGCTGTTACCGCAGGTGCTGAACTAAAAGAGATAATCATTAGAAATTTACAATTCAATCCTAACCTACAATTTGGTTACCAAAAAAGAACAGAATTGGAACCTGATTTATTGGATGCCTGGGAAAAAATAAAATGGGCTGAACATTTGGTCTGGATACACCCTGTTTGGTGGGGCGGACTTCCGGCCATAGCCAAAGGATTTATTGACAGGCTCTTTTTACCGGGCTTTGCATTTCAATATAGGAAAAACTCTGTTTGGTGGGACAAACTGCTTGCAGGCAGAACTGCACATATCATTACAACCCTCGATCAACCTTCCTGGTATTATCGATTCGCATTTGGGCGTCCGAGTGTCAATCAACTCAAAAAATCAACATTAGAGTTTTGCGGAATCAAGCCGGTGAAAGTCACCTATATCGGTCCGATCAAAAATTCAGCAGCTGACAAGAGGGAAAAATGGTTACTTAAAATTAAGATGATGGGTGAAAATCTTCATTAAAAACCACAATTTCAGGTACCACGAATATAAATGTATGTCATGAAACCATTCCCGGTATTGATAATTTATACTTTCTGAAAAGAGCGCCCTCGCAATTAAAAAACAGCTGTATAATATCTTGCCTAAGATCAAACGAATTGTAAAAATCAGCTAAACAACTTCCATATCAAAAATACCCAGTATGAAAGTAAAATCAATCTTCGTCAATCTTCCAACAAAAGATCTCAATAAAACCAGGGAGTTTTGGACCAGCCTTGGCTTTTCTTTCAATGAGCAATTCTCAAATGACAAAGCGCTGTGCCTCACTTTGCATGAGGGGTTGATGTATGCGATGCTGATTGGTCATGATATGTTCAATACTTTTACCAACAGACCCATCGCAGAT
>JADBXZ010000113.1 GCA_020403265.1 Bacteroidota bacterium | reverse complement strand
GAATTACACCGCAAAACAGCAAAAGGCACAACAGAGCAAGCCAACTTCCCATTCAAAGATGTTGAATTGGAACCAGGTGAAGAATGGTTGGTGCAAATTCGTGTAGTTGCCTTAGATGAAAACAAAGCAAAGATTGCAGAAGACATCAGTGAACCGTTTTATTTAAGAGGCGAAGATAGCGACACCACAAGTGGTGAAACAAAACGCTACAACAGAATAAGGAATGTAGCTGAAGCTACATTTAAAGCCACTTACCGATTCCGCAAAGAAATTGAAATTGAAAGTCAGGGATTAGAAACAGGCAGAATTTTAATGTATCGCATTAAAACCAATCCGAGAGAAACATATCAAATCCCTCTCAATGATTTGCTGTATGAATTGGAAAGAAAAATTTTACAAGATCCTTTCAGTGGCGGTGTTTATGAAGTTGACATCCTAAACAGAGGTTTTATTGAACATGGTGATTTTAAAGCAGGTAAAATAAATTTATCAGTTTTCAGAACTGAGTTCAATGCTTTTTTAGAAACAAGGAGAGAATTATTTCATGCCATCACATCCGCTGATTCGGCTGCTGTCATTGAAACACTTGATTTAAGAACTTACCAAACACAAATTGTTGAGTATGCTAAAGCATACCAACACCTCACTAAAGTAATTGCAGATGCAATTACCAACTCACCCGATGCAGAAGTAAACAACCTGCTTACCAATACTCATTTACTGCATAGGTTAGACACCATTCACATCAAATTGGGTTCAATAGAAGAACCAGAAGAAATGATATTGCTTGCACCTACACACCCTTTAAAAATGTTGTGGTTGCTGCAATACCAATTGATGTTGTTTGACTGGAGTAATCAAATGACTGGAATGAGTGAAGATGCAATTCGCAAAGCAATAGACATTGAAGGATTTGAAAAAATATTGCCTCTTAATTTGCCCAACGCATTATCATTTGAGCAAAACAATTTCTATGTAAATACAGATGTGTTGGATTTGTTTTGGAGCATCTTCCCGAAAAGCACAACAACCGATATTAGAAAGGTAGTAGCAATGATTTCAAAAGCATTAGGCTACAAAGATGATTTAGGAAATATTTCCTCGGTAAATCCTGAACAAATAGCAGATAGATTGTGGCGATACCTCAGACACCATCCCTACATTAAAACTTTGAAATTAAATGTGCTGAATCCTGGTGATGGCTTACTGTTTTTAAATACCATCCGTGAGATACAGAAAATGGATGATTTCAAAAACTTGCGTTACGACATTACTTTTTACGGAACATTGGGCTATGAACTAATGGGCAGTGCATTTGATGAATTGATGAATGACAATACCAATACCGAAGGCAGAGGGTTGGATATTGATGAAGAATTATTAGAACCAAGCCACAATCCTTTATTCCCGAAATTGTTTTTCTCAAAAGTAAAAGTTGCACCTGATAAATGGACAGAGGTTCAATTTAAAGAAGCAAATGTTACTGTAATCATTGACCAGTTTGTAACCAAAACAATTTCAAGACCTGTTGGCAATGTTCCCGGCTGTTATTTCTTGCATGGCCTTTTAGCGGAGTATCGTTCAGAGTTCAACATAATGAAAGAAGCAGTTACATGGAGCAGAAAAGTAGTTCCATCGCCAACATCAGAAATTACAGCAGGGAATGAAATCAGCGATTTAATTTACCATACAGGACTAAACTTTTTGGGCTTGTCATGTTCTTATTTTGATTGGGGAAAATCTATTGACCATTTACCTACAATACAATTAGAATTAGAAAAACAAGACCGCCACATCCTTTCTCAAATACATGATAGAAGCGATTGGGTTTTTACCATTGACAGAAATTTTGGAATAGAATATTTTGATAATCCTGCTGATGCAAACCCAAATCTGAAAAGTTATTTGATTGACTACACACCTGAATTTATGGATGGAGTAGGACACCGTTTAATTGTTTCAACTGGTTGGTTAAATGAAATTGAAAAACTAATTGAAGATGGATTGAATAAAATAAACATTCCTACATCTTCATTCCGAGCAGTAAAAATTTTAGACATCATCAAATCTGTTTCAGGCAAACTTGCTTTGAAACTCATAAACAATCCGAACAATGCAAGAGAAATAATTGGCTTGGCTATTACCCGTTTGGCATTGGAGAAAGAAGGCTTAATGAATGACGGTGTATTAATTCCGGTAGATACTCACATAGATATTTTTGCACAAAGCAAACGCAGAAACATTGAGGAAGAAATAACTGTGAAGCGAAGTGATTTGATTTTAGTTTCTGTAAAGAATGGCAAACTGAATTTGAATTTGATTGAAGTGAAATTCCGTTCAGGTGAAGGAAATATCACAGAAAGTATGGCTTTGAAAGAAGAAATAGTAAAGAAGAATGAGAACTCTGAAAAAGCATTTAGAACTAAATTCATTTCAGACGATACCAACCCAAAAATTGATGTTCACCTTTCAAACAAATCACTTTCAACACTCATTGGTTTTTATTTAGAGAGAGCAATCCGACACGGATTTTGCAATAACTCTTCCGAGTTAAAGCAAATGATTGAAGCCATCAACACAGGCGATTTTCAAATAGAATTTGAAAAATCGGGCTACATTTTTCATTGGGCAGGAACTACCAAACCAATTGACAATTACAAAGGCAATAAGGTGTATGAATTGGGTAATAAAGAAATTGCAGAATTACTTGAGATAAGAGAAACTGAAATTGAAGAACCAACCGACAGCAAGCCCACAGACACAACAAGTGAAACTGAAGTTTCACCAGTTGTAAGCCCTGTAACCCCTCCAATAAAACCAGCAACTAAAGTTGCTGAAAAAGAAAAGGACAAGGAAATAACAGAGCAACCTACAACAGAAAAACCTAAAGCAGAAAACACTACACCACCAAGTATTGTTTCAGAGCCACCATCCCCAACAATAACACAACCCTGCATAGTTTTAGGGAAGAATGTAGATAATGGCAAGGATGTAGTGTTTGACCCAACTACCATGTTACCAAAGAAGTTGGCAAACCAACATCTTTTAATTGTAGGTAAATCAGGAGCAGGAAAATCACAAAACACAAGTGGTTTGCTTTATGAATTAAGTAAACAGGATATTCCTTTTCTCATTCTTGACTTTCAAGGTGAATACATTTCAAATGTTTTATCAAATTCAAATGGCGATTCGTTTTTGCAAGCAACAAACTCAGTAGAGTTAGACCCATCTTATGGGATGGATGTAAACCCATTGGAGCTTTCAATAAGTGGCAGCAATGGCGAAAGAGTGAGTTACATGAACAATGTTTATCAGGTTTCAGGAATATTAAAACAGATTTTTGGTTTAGGCGATATTCAACATCCTGTTCTAAAAGATGCAATCAAAAGAGCATATCAAGAAAAGGGCTTTTCAGTAGCAGACAGAACAACATGGAATAACGAGCCACCGCAGTTTCAGGATATTTGGGCAATACTGGAATTTATGGAACAGAATGAAGGTAGCAATGTTAGAAATTTGAAATACAGAATTGAACCACTTTTTGAAAACAATATTTTTGTTTCAGGTGCAAACAGCATTTCCATTTCAGAAATACTAAAGCAAAATTCAGTAATCAATCTTTCAACTTTACATACACCGGAATTGATGAAATCAGTTGCAAGATTTGTATTGCAAGCAATTTACAACAGGATGCTTGCTGAAGGTCCTTCCAAAAAAATCAAACTTTATGTAGTAATTGACGAAGCACACAAACTTTCTTATGACCAAACACTTACAGACCTAATCCGTGAGGCAAGGAAATACGGAGTAGGCTTCATTTTAGCTTCTCAGAGTGTAAGAGATTTTGCAACAGTTGTATTTGAAAACATGGGAACCAAAATAGCATTGCAGTTAGAAGGGGAAGATGCAAAGTTCATGGCAGAGAATTTTGGAGCAACAGATAAGATGTCTAAAGAAGCTGTGTTATCAAT
>JADBXZ010000112.1 GCA_020403265.1 Bacteroidota bacterium | reverse complement strand
GACAAAGAGCAACTTAATGAACTTACCAAGTTGTTTTCAAGAACTGCGATTGATTCGGGGATTGTTTGGACCTTAGAAGATGCTCAGTTTATCAGAGATAAAATAAATCTGCAAAATAGAGTCGATAAATATTTAGTAGAAAGTTTAGTAAATACCGCACAGCAACTCGAAAAGCAGGGGCTTGAAATTGACTTTATTCATAAAATCATTCTACGTTCTCTTTTCTTACTGTATCTTGAGGACAGAGGCGCTACAGATGATAGATTATACTCTCAGATAAAAAAAGGTGCAAAATCATATTTTGACCTTCTAAATGATACAAAAGCTACTTATCAATTGTATGAACGACTGGAGGAGTATTTTAATGGCAACATTTTTACTATTGAGAAAGGTGAAAAAATAACTTTTGATCAGCTACAACTTATAAAAAAATGTTTCATCAGTGGCAATGATAGTACAGCACAAGTACAATTATTTGAAAACTGGAGATTGTTTGATTTCAGCATCATACAAATTGAATTGCTAAGTGAAATCTACGAAAACTTCTTGTTCAAAACTGACCCAAGCCAAAAGAAGCGAACAGGAACATATTATACACCTCCTGCATTAGTGGAGTTTATCCTGAACGAAAAACTACCCATCAACAAAACAGAAAAAAACTATAATGTTAAAGTTTTAGACCCAAGTTGCGGTTCGGGTATTTTTTTAGTAGAAAGTTTTAAGCGATTGGTAAAACGCTATGAAAACCAACATAAAGAAAAGCTAAGTGACTTTGACAAGCTAAAAAAACTCTTAACTGATAACATCTTTGGAATTGAACTACATCAACAAGCGATAAAAGTAGCTGCATTTAGTTTGTATTTGGCGTTGGTTGATCAGCTAGATCCAAAAACGTTATGGCAAAAGAAAAAACATCGTTTGCCGAATCTTATCAATAATCCTAAGGACAAATCATTAAAGAAACAAGGCAAAAATCTATTTTGCAGAGATACTATTCAGCAAAATATAGAAATTGAAAGTATTGATTTCAATTTGGTAATCGGAAATCCACCATTTGGAACAACTGATTTACAGAAATCTGTCCGTAGTTATTGCGATAACTATGGTTTTGCCAAGGAAATGGTACTACCTTTTCTTCACAAAGCAACAAAGTTTGCCCCTAAGGGCGAAATAGCTCTGATATTCAATACCAAAGTTTTAACCAACACAGGGGGCACTTATCAGAGCTTCAGAAAATGGTTATTTAATGATTGTTATGTAGAAAAGGTTTTTAACTTTTCAATTCTTCGTAATGCAAAAAAGAATTTTGGTGGCCAGTTATTTGGCGATGCAACCGGCCCAATAAGTATTGTTTTCTATCAAAATAAGCAACCTAAAAAGCCTTTCAATAAGATTGCATATTACGCTCCAAAAACATTCATCAAAACCAATGTGATTGATGGATTGAGTATTGACTTCACCGATTTAAAATATCTGCCAAGAGAAGAATGTCAAAAACCCGATACAAAAATTTGGAAAGTTGCAATGTGGGGCGGAATGAATGATTGGGAGTTGATACAACGGTTGGACAATTCTAAACTTAATTCTATAAATAAATTTGCAAAAAAAAATAATATAGAATCAGGGGTTGGCTTTCAACTGCTCACCCAAAAGAAAGATAAAGCCAAATTTAGTGAAACCTTAACTAAGCTAAAATACTTAGATGCTGATGTTATAACAAGATATTACACATCGGATAAGTTATTGAGGGATGTAAAAAAGTCTATCAAAACTCCCAAAGCAACCAAGTTCTATAAAGATTACTATAAAATTGGTGATATTAATGGATTAGAAAAACTAACAGCTTTTAGAAGATTAGGAGATATTGAAGCTTTTACTAAACCACATATAATAGTAAAAAAAGGTTTAGAACAAAATAGTATTTGTGCTTCTTTTATTGAAAATCAGTGTTCATTTAGAGATGGGGTTTATGGTTTTTACACCAGCAAAGAAAATATTGAAGAGTTGCATTTGCTATTAAGTTATTTTAATTCAAATCTAAGCACTTATTTTCTTTTTATGACCATTTCGTCATACGGAATTGAAAGAGAGCAAATAATGAAGAATGAATACTTGTCAATTCCTATTAATTTGAATGATGGGCAAAGTTTAAAAATAAAAAAAGCAACAACGCAAGTTTTATCGAAGCTAAAAGCAAAAAGCTTTTTGACTAATTCTATTGAAAACAAAGAGCTTGAAATTTTTATATCTAAAAATATTGACAGCGTAATTTATGAGAGTTTACATTTAGATATTAATGAAATTAATCTAATAAATGATAGTATAAATTACAATGTGGATTTATTTCACAAGCAAGAAAAATCAATTGCTCTATATCCTGTTCTACAAGAACAAACAACAGAATACGGAAAAACAATCAGTGCTAAACTCAATGAATTTCTTGATAGTCAAGATTTGTTTGCAAATGCCACAATCTATAATATCAGCAGGTTTACACCTTTAATGACCATTAAACTTTCTTTTTCTAAAAAGCAAAAAGAAGTAGTCACATCTCAAGAGTTTGTTGATGGTGAACTAGAAAAAATAGACCAGCATTTATGGGAAGAAAAATCAAGTAATATATATTTTAGAAAAAAACTAAATTACAAAACAGGAGATGATATTTATATCATTCGTCCTAACCAACGCAGATTTTGGTCGCAGTCAATGGCGTTAGAAGATGCTACAGAGCTAATTCTCGAAATATTAAACGGGAAGTAATAATGGCTTTGAATACGGTTGTTTACGAAAAACTCAGGAATGCTTTTGAGCAAAAATGTTGGCGGTTAATCATTGAAGCATATCAAATTTCATTGAAAGAACAAGTAATTCAATTAGACTGGAATGAAAACGATATTTCTTCCGAATTGCACCGCCATGTAAAAGAAAATCCTTTACGACTAAAGTGGAAAGTTTCAACCAGTGTAGAAGCGGATATTCCAAAAGACATTCCTAAAGTTAAAGGATTTTCAGACAGATTCCCGAGAATAGATTTTCGACTGACCTCGTTTATTTCAACTTATGAATATGAGTATTTCTTTGAAGCTAAAAATCTGAAACAAAACGATTCAGCGTTAAAGCGCAGATACATTATCACTGGGATTGACAACTTCGCTTCTAAAAAATACGAAAACGGTAGTTTGATAGGATACCTTCTTCAAGGAAAGACTGACGAAACCATTTTGGAAATTAACGCGATAATAAAAAACAGAAAAAGAAGTTCAGAAGTTTTAAATTATAAAATGAGCAAATCTCTGGGAGTCTTTTATGAATCCAATCATAATG
>JADBXZ010000111.1 GCA_020403265.1 Bacteroidota bacterium | reverse complement strand
TGAGCTATGGCTAGTGTCAAATTCTTTTCAGTGGTTCCATCTAGAGTAGTTACGCCTGGGTCGTGACCGCCATGGCCTGCATCAACAATTACTGTATATTTTTTATCTAAATGGGTTATTGGCTTTGAATTTATTGAATGATTTCTAAAAGCGAATAGCAAAACCATTACAGCCAAAATTGGCAAAATAGTTAATCTTCTCAGGTAACTATATTTTGTTTTCGTTTTTGTAAACATTTGGATTCTACGTTTAATTGGTGAAAAAAAGAATGGGTTGGATAATAAATGTTGCTGTGAAGGGTATGCTGATGCTAGTAATAGCTCGGCCAAAACACTTACATCATTATTTTCAACCGACTTTTTATCAGCGATAAATTCATGTATCAAATACAACTCATTTCGAATAAGCCAAAGTATTGGGTTAAACCAACCAAAAACCAACTGTAATTCAATTAGAAGTTTATCAAATGAATGATTTTCTTCAACATGCGCTACTTCATGTGCTAAAATTCCCTTCCCCAATTCGCTATGTAAGTCAATAGAATTATTCCAGAAAACATATTTGAAAAATGAGAAAGGAGTTCCTTTAACATCGGTCATTACTAAGTAAAAGCCTAGTAATTCCTTCATTGGATACTTTCTAATTAATCTCTTTATTTTCCACAATGATTGTAGAAACCTCAGTATAAAAAATACTGATACAATAGTTGCAATGAGTAGAATTAACTTGTCCCATGAAAATTGTGCACTTTGTTCAATAACCTCCCTTTCAATACTACTATTACTTTCAGCGATAGCAGTAGCAAAATGTAAAACCTTAGGTGCAGCAACAACTTGCTCTTTGACAATTTCAATTTTAATAAAAGGAACCAGCCATGAAATCACTGATATGCCCATCAAATAAAATCTATTGTATTGATGAAACTGCTTATCTCTTAATATAAACCAATAGTAGGCATATAATAAAGTACTACACAAAACCACTTTCAGCAGATAGTAAAGAGTTGCTATCATGTTAAAAATTTTTTTTCTTTTTAATTTGTTGAAGGAGCAGTTCTAAATCAGCAACTTTCAGATCTTGCTGTTGTACCATAAAAGAAACCACATTGGAGAAAGAACCATCAAAATAACCCTCAACTAAAGTCTTCATACTTAATGCTGAGTATTCATCCTTACTCACTACCGGAGTGTAACAATGAACCCTTCCATGTACCTTATGGGATATATATCCCTTATCAATCAATATTTTGATAATAGTTGCTATCGTATTACTATGCGGTTTAGGTTCAGGCATAGCTTCTACAATATCTTTTAAATACGCAGACCCAAGCCTCCACAGCACCTGCATAACCTGTTCCTCAGCCTTTGTTAATGGTTTATTCATACATGCGACATTTATCAATCAAACATATAACTATATTTTTAGTTTATCAACTAATTTTTTAGTTTTAACAAAAAATAATTGATTTTTCACTTACAAAAAGAAAAGTCGCTCTCACTTGAAGTACTGTTATTAGGAGACAGAATATGTGAATTCAGTATGATATTTTTTCTTCATTAACTATAAAACCGTCATTGTCAAGACAAGCGATGTTGTATTGTGAGTTATGTTTTCACAAAACCTAAAACGACCGATTGTAAAAGAATCCGGCGGGGGAATTTTCCGCACCTAGTAGTTGTGAATTCTATAGTAAAAGGGCTTGATGAATTAAAAACCCCCTACATAGAAATGCAGAGGGTTTGTTCACACTAATTAATCAAAATTGAACTTATTAAAGCTTATCTATTTATCGGTAACATAAAATACAATAACTTGTTTCATTAAAAAGTTGACTTTTCTGCCATTTTGTTCTGCTGGAATCCATTTAGGGCCTTTTTCAATAACACGAATTGCTTCTGCTGCAGTTCCATAACCAGGATTGTTTTCAGCAATGACATTCTCAACATCTCCATTTTTATTCACAATAAATTTGAGTTTAACAGTGTACTTACCGGGAACAGCGCTGTTTCTATTGGGTAGATTTCTATCTAAATTATTCATTAAATAGTTAGACCAACCGACTTTACCACCGGGAAATTCTGCAGGTTTTTCAGCAGAAGAAAAAATGGGGTCGTTAGAAGGATCAACGTTTTTTTGAATCTTAGGTGCAATAAAAACAGAACTAACGCCTGTGTCAATATTTGAATGGTCTGTAACTGTCACTTCATTCATTGTATTTTGAAGATTTGTTTTTGGAATCTTTGTGGTAATAATCATTACTCCATTTTTACCATCTTCTTTATATATTTTTTTTGCCTTTTCTCCGTTTAAAACATTGACTGATTCTATATCATTTACAGAAATAGAATACATTTCCTTTTCGGTAACCTTTACACCGTTTAAATAAAAAGAGGGTTTTGGCAATGACGTCGGAAGTGGTGCACCTTCAGTAATCTTAATCTTTTCCCCATTGATATAATAATTGAATTTTGCTGAAGAAGGACTTGGAGGTGTTGGCGACTTTGAAGGAGTTATCTTTTTGGGCTTTGTAGTATCACTCACAGTAAAATCAATAGTATCTTTCATTTCATTTACTTTATTTTCAATTCTTTCTGTCGCATTTACCTTAATAGATACTAAACAAACAGTTGCAATTAAAATGGGCAATCCCATTACCCTTCTTAGGTAGGAGTATTTTGTGTTGGTTGATTTTGTTAGCATAGTTAATCTTCGTTTAATGGATGAATAAAAAAATTGGTGTGTTGGAATTAAAAAATGATTGCCATAATGAGTCTGTAATAACATTTTTGCAAACGCTTCTACATTACTATTCCCTACTGCTGATTCATCTGCTATAAACTCATGAATAGTAACTAACTCCTTTTGAATAATCCAATTAAATGGATTCATCCATAATATTGAAGTAACTATTTGACTATATATTCTGTCCCAGGTATGCTTTTGCTGTATATGGGTAATTTCATGCTTGAATATTTGTTGGCCACCTTCGTCTTGTAATGAAATAGATTGTTTCCAAAATAAATTATTTAAAAAAGAGAAAGGGGCATTATCGTCATTGGTATTTATAAAATCAAACCCCTCCATTTTCGTTACATCACTCTTTCTTTTTAACAATTGAATTTTAATTATATTCAAAAGCAGTATGTAAACCAAAGTAATGGCTACAATACCTGATATAACTAAAGCATAATCTAACCAATCATATTGTATGCTCTTATTTACATTAGATACTGGTATAATGAATTGTACGATTTCATTTGAACTATATACAACAGGCTTCTCCACTATAAACCAATCAAACTTCAACAAGGGAATGACTAAGCTCATTATTGATGCAGTCAATAAATAAAATCTATTGTAATAATGAAATTTTTTATCTCTTAATGCAATCCAATAATAAGCCAGGAATATACCTGATATTAATATGGTTTTAAGAACATAAGTAATCACAATCTGACTAGTCATGATTTTTATTTTTTAATTGTTTCAAAAGCAATTCCAAATCCTGGATAGACATTTGTTTTTTATTTACTAAAAAGGAAACGACATTTGAATAAGATCCTTCAAAGTAACTTTCCGTCAAACCCTCAATTCTTTTAGCAGAATAAGCTTCCTTACTCACCAAAGGATGATAAAAATTGTTTCTGTTTGGATTTTGAATACCCACGAATTCTTTCTCCACTAAAATCTTTAAAAGAGTTGCCACTGTATTGTGGTGTGGCTTTGGCTCATCCATTGCCTCTAAAACATCTTTAATAAATCCGCCCTTATCCAATGCCCATAAGGCTTGCATAATTTGTTCTTCAGCTTGTGTCAGTTTTTTCATAGACTAAAATTTTACTTTCTAACTAAATTATTAGTCAATATTATAACTATATTTTTAGTTAGACAAATAATTTTTCAATAAAATGAAAATCCTCACGCAGAAAACTTCAAATGAAGGTGAATTTTAGATGTAAAACGGATTGAAACCGATTGGACCGATGTTGTCCCGACACAAAAAGGACCTATGATTTAACATATCTCATTGATTTTCATATTACTAGCACGTTATTGTCAGCCTCGTTTCACTACGCTGTCCGCCCTATATGTTGTGCCTCCGGTGCATTGAACCCATGTGTGCAAGAGGCGCATATGAAGATTTTTTGAGAAAATGTTGGCGTTGATAAGTATATAGTTATGTTTTCACAAAACCGAAATCAATCGATTTTAACTGAATTCAGGGGGGGGTCCTCACAAAACAAAGGATCCACGATTTAATGTAAGTCCTTGATTTTTTCTGGCAAGAATGTGGCCTAGTGTATCTCTTGCTTATACATCTAAAAATGTCTAGTGTGGTAAAGTTTTAATAAACGCCCGCCCCTGACCTTTTTTCAACCATTGCTCATAATTCATGGCATCTAACTTAGCAGCGAAATCCTTTTGGAAAATAAGCCGCCAAGGGCGATAGCGAGCTGTCCAGTCGTCCACTAGCTCATTATGACTTTTTAGCCGCTCTATTAAATTTTCTGTAAAACCGGTATAGTACTTCTTTGCTATATCAGTGTACAATACATAAACAGTAAAGTGCATAACACAACTTTTTTTACCCCAAAATAAACCGAGTACTTGGACGGATCAGCACCAATTAAAAATCAGGTGAAATATTTGTGATAAATACCTAATGAATAGGGCAAATGATACAGGAAAACAGCACTATTATCGACCTA
>JADBXZ010000110.1 GCA_020403265.1 Bacteroidota bacterium | reverse complement strand
CCTGTTTTTTCAAACTTAGTGAATTTGTGGGAATTTTTTTTGGAGGGGAAGATTTGAAATCGAAAGAGGACGATGATATATCCTATTTAAACATGGACAGATTGTATTCTCTAATTGAGCGATGAAACGAATTGTTAGTAAATTATGTATGAACGAAGGATTTAAATAATTCGTTCCATACAAATCAATCAATACCAACAAATTAACAATACAGCAAGGATATGTGATTTACGATGAGTTGAACAATTTAAATTGGATGATAGAGATTGAATCTGCAAATTGAGTTCTGAAAAAAATTAATGAAAAAGATTATGGGAAATTGGGAGACGAAGTTGATTCGACACAAAGGTGAGCAAAGAATTGCCATCTATTTTGACAATGACCGTAAAAAAAATGATTTTGTCAAAAGTATTGCCGGGTCGAAGTGGAGTAGAAGTTTGCATGCCTGGCATATTCCCGATACGGATCAAAATCGAGTCCATTTTGAGGTAGTATCCATGAACGGGCCAGTTATGAGTGAAGAGATACGTGGGGCTATAGCAGATTTCAAAGATTGGTTAAGATCCAGGAGGTACAGTGAAAATACGGTGGGGACTTATAGTGAAGCGTTGAAATCATTTTTATTATTTTTTCATGGTAAGACCATTTCAGCCATTAGCAATCAGGATGTGATTGAGTACAACAATCGATATATTTTACAACGAGGTTTATCTGCTTCTTATCAGAATCAGGTAGTGAATGCTATTAAGTTATTTTTTCGGATAATAAAAAAAGCGGAGATAGATATTGCTGCAGTGCATCGACCGAAGCGATCGAAGAGTTTGCCTAGTGTATTAAGCAAGGAGGAGGTGAAGAGACTTATTTCTGTTCCTGTCAATCAGAAACATAGGATGATGTTGAGTTTGTTGTATAGTTGTGGGCTCAGGTCGGGGGAATTGCTAGCTTTACAGCCGAGTCATATAGATTCGGAAAGATATTTGATTTTGGTCAAAAAAATTGCAAGGGCAAGAAAGACAGGATTGCGCCATTGAGCAGTAAGATATTGCAACACCTTGTTTTAATTCTACCGGAGATAAAAATGTTCACTATGTAAAATTTCAAGAATCATATTGCCAAAATCCAAGTATAAATATAATTGAATCTGCATTTGTATATGCAAAAAAAACGAATGAAACCCCACCAACTCGTAATGATGTCAAAATGCAAAACCAATATGCTTTAAAGGATTCATTATTTCTAAAGATTGATATGGGTAATAAAATTAAAATTTATCCCAACCCAGCCAGCTCAATAATCCAAATAGAAATGTGATCAGAATCTCTTGAGGACGTTTATTTTGAAGTATTTTACCAGTCAGCCCGAATCGTTAGATCTGGTAAAATAAATTCTATCACTACTCAACTATTTATTGGCGACTTGACTAATGGACTTTATCTAATAATATTGAAAAAACAAAACGGAACCAGTTATAAACAAAAATCTATTTTTACAAAATGACTAATAACAATTTGATAAATTCACTTGCATCTGTAGAAAGAATAGCCAAAAAGAATAAGATTAACAGGATGATCAATAATCCTGTTAAATATATATTTTCAATTATGTATAGGGATTTTATTTATCCATTCAGGAAAAAAGAAATTGTCATCAAAACAAAGTTATTCAATGGCAGCCCCATAATAATTGCTTTACCTGCCTCTACAGATATTTTTTTAACAGGTGGAAAATCGCATATTTCTGAAATAAGATTAGCAAAATACCTGATAAAGAATCTTCATTCTGATTCTACATTTATTGATGTAGGTGCCCACTATGGATATTTCAGTTTGATAGCTTCTGATATTGTAAAAGATGGGAAAGTTTACTCATTTGAACCGTCCTCAAAAAGTTTCAATATTTTAAAGAGGAACGTATCGAGTTTAACGAATGTAACAATTTTCAACAAGGCTGTTTCTCAGGGGAACACCCCTATTGCTTTTTATGAATTTGACAATCTTCACTCAGAGTATAATTCAACACAGATTTCACAATTTGAAAACGAAGATTGGTTTAAAGCAATAAAACCCAATATGCAAAAAATAGATTCCATTTCATTTTCTAATTTTTGTATCGATAATTCTATTTATCCAGACATCATAAAAATTGACGTTGAAGGATTTGAAAATGAAGTTATAAAAGGAGCAGAAAATCTTTTGACTTCCTCAAAAAAGAAACCCATAATTATTTTGGAGTATTTAGAACCAAAACGAGGAAATTCAGCTCACAAAGAAGCATTTTCGCTTTTATCAAGATGGGGGTATTCAAGCAATATTATTAGTGATAGCGGAGACCTGATTCCTGAAAACGATATTGATGGTTATCTATTAAAGCACTCATTAGAATCGGACAACATTGTTTTTATTGACAGGGAGAAATAGGGCTTCTTACAACAAGCATTTTGGCGTTATGGCGGGTGACGGAAGTCATTCAACTGATGTGCTACTATCAGCAGTAGTGCTTACCTTCGGCTGACGTTTTTCAAATGCCGCCACAAACGCCAAGCTGCCGACCGTTGTGCGCAAGTTAAAATCAGAATAGCAAACCTTTAAACAATAAATAAAATGAAAACAAAATCAATTCTTCTTAAAAGGCTAACGTATATATTCCTTTACTTGCTATCTGGATGCATCTACTTTTGCTTAGTCAGATTTGATCCCTTAAATCGAGAAATAAAAATAAACCCTTACATGACATTGTTGTTCCCTTTATATAGCGTAGTTTATTACCACTGTAATAAAAAGGCTATTGCTATTATTTCAATTACAGTCATGACTTTTCTTTTTATATGCTCTTATTATTCGGGTCTCAAACTAGAGTTTTTTTTTAATCATTAAATAAAATCGAGTTAGCTCATTTTTTAAATTGCTGAGTTCAACTGATTAGTGCAATTTTTTGAAACAAATGATAAAATATTTTCATCCGCATGGTGATATCGAAAATGAAATTATATTGGGAACTGAAGATAAAAGCATCACTTCAAACAAATCTGGTTTTAACTATGTAATGAAAGGATCAGACGCAAACTATAAACATT
>JADBXZ010000011.1 GCA_020403265.1 Bacteroidota bacterium | reverse complement strand
TTCATCATAGGATAAAGCTGCCCAATCAATATCAAAACCATGAGGCAATGTTTTTAGCGCCACTTCTTTAACTGCAGCAATGGCTTCACCGCTGCTATAGCCTTTTGCAGGGCCACCCCTAATGCCAGCCGTGTTATACATGTTGTAACGGTTAATTTCGTTGGCACCTTGTTTTTTCTTAATCTTCATAAAAGCAGAAAAAGGCACCATTTCATCGTGATTATTTTTTACATACAGATTCATGATATCTGTAGGCAATTTTCTAAACTCTGGAGAGGCCTGAACAAAAACTTTAAAAAATCGCTGGTATTTAATAAAACCAAGCTCGTAGGTGCTACCAACAAAAATCGAAAGTGTGTTCATGGCATTACCTATACTTACACCTTTTTGCATGGCTGCCTGATTATCAAACTCAATTTCGTACTGTGGATAATTGGCACTAAAAAAAGTAAACATACCTGTTAGTTCCTTTCTCTTCTTTAATTCAGCCATAAAATCGTTGGTCACTTTTTCAAGTTGTTTATAATCTCCGCTATTAGTTTTATCCAACAACTGCAGAGCAAAACCACCGGCGGCGCCAAAACCCGGCACGGCCGGAGGATCAAAAAATTCAATTGTTGCACCCGGTATTGCTTTAGCTTTTTCTTCCAGCTTTAAAATAATTTCTGAAACACTGTGCTTTCGTTTACTCCATGGTTTTAAATTAATTAAACAGGTTCCGGCATTAGATCCTCTTCCTTCTGTTAATACTTCATAACCTGCGATAGATGAAACAGATTGAATCCCTTCTACTTCATTAATTAACTTCACTAATTTTTCTGATAAATCATTTGTTCTTTCAAGTGTAGAACCCGGAGGTGTTTGAATAATGGCATATAGCATGCCCTGATCTTCACTTGGGATAAAACCCGAAGGCAAGGAACTACTAACACCAAAAATACCTAAAGCAAAAATCACAAACAAAGCAACTGTTATTAATTTACGGTGTGCTATTAATTTTAATAACCAAACATACCTGCCGGTTAATTTTTCAAAGCCCCTGTTAAAGCTATCGATAAAGCGATTTAATAAATGTTTTTTTCGCGGCTTACCGTGGTTGTTTTTCAAGATCATTGCACATAACACAGGGGTAACAGTTAAAGCAACAACACCAGATAATACGATTGAAGATGCCATAGTGATTGAAAACTGCCTATAAAAAGTTCCTACGGGTCCGGTCATAAATGAAACAGGTACAAACACAGAAACCATTAATAAAGTAATTGCAATAACTGCACCGCTTATTTCGCCAATAACTTTTCTAACTGCATTATACGGCGACAAATGTTCTTCCTCCATTTTAGCGTGAACAGCCTCTACTACAACAATTGCGTCGTCGACTACAATACCAATTGCTAACACGAGCGCAAACAACGTAATCATATTAATGGTTAGTCCGAATAGTTGCATACAAAAAAACGCACCTATCAAAGAAATCGGAACTGCCAGTGTAGGAATTAATGTGGATCGCCAGTCACCAAGAAAAATAAAAACAACCAAAGCCACTAAAATAAAAGCATCACGCAAAGTGTGTATAACGTTTTCAATGGATGCGTCTAAAAAATTTGACACGTCATAGGCAATTTCATAATCCATTCCGGGAGGAAATGATTTTTTTAAATCTTCAAGTTTTTCCTTCACTTTTTTAATTACATCGCTGGCATTACTTCCATAGGTTTGCTTAATAACCATTGCAGCAGAAGGACTGCCATTCATGCTTGAATAGATATCGTAGTATTCGCTTCCCAAAGAAACCTTAGCCACATCTTTCAACTTCAACTGCTCGCCATTTGGATTAGAACGGATGATAACATTTTCATACTGTTTTGGGTCGTTAAAACGATCAGAATATGTTAAAACATACTCGAGTGCTTCTGCTTGTAAACCATCGCCACGACCAACCCTTCCGGCTTTACCAATTATACTTTGATCATTTAATGCTTCCATTATTTCGTCAGGCGACACATTATAGGCTCTCATCCTGTCAGGATTTAACCAAACGCGCATGGCATATTGCCTGCTGCCTAAAATCCTCACCTGACCAACACCGTTTATACGTTGAATTTCAGGGATCATGTTAACGCCGGCATAATTAAATAAAAACTTCATGTTGGCATTTTTATCTTTGCTGTAAAGATTTACATACATCAACATACTTGGAATAACCGGCGTAATCACAACACCTTCCCTTTGTACTAAAACAGGTAAACGATTTGTTACTTGCTGTACCCTATTTGATACCTGAACTAAGGCCTGATTAATATCTGTTCCCGGTTCAAACACCACTTGAATATTTGCCTCACCGGCACTTGTTGCATCTGAGGTCATGTAACGCATCCCCCACGCACCATTGATGGATTGCTCTAGGGGAATAATTACTGATTCCGCTAAAGATTTTGCACTAGCCCCCGGATAAGAAGCACTAACCATAACAACGGGAGGCGCTACTTCCGGGAATTGCGACGTAGGCAACGTTTTGATTGCTAACGTTCCTAAAAACAGTATTACCAAAGAAATAACAATGGCTAATACCGGCCTTTGAATAAATTTGTTAAACATGTGTTTTAATTTTAAGATTATTATTCGACGTAAACACTTAGTTTAGAAAAAACATCTTGCGGCTTTTCGTAGTGGAAGATGATTTTATCGCCATCTTTCACTTTTCGAATTCCTTCCAGCAATATTTTTTCGTTTTCCTTTAACCCTGATTTAATTATATATAAGTCGGGCATTTCTGATTCAATCGTAATCTCTCTTGAATGAACAGTATTGTTAGCGTCTATTACAAATACGTATTTTTTCTCTAATACTTCAAATGTAGATTTCTGGGGAATCAGAATGGCGTTTTTCTGAAGAATGTTCATAATAATGTTTCCGGTTTCGCCATGTCTTAACAGGCCTTTGGGATTTGGAAACGTTGCTCTAAATTGGATATTACCTGTTTCATTATTAAAATCTGCTTCAATCGCTTTTACCTCTCCAGGATAATCAAATTGTTGGTTGTTGGCCATTAATAAATTCACTTTCAATAAATTTTCTTCAGTGGCATGTGTTTTATAATTTAGATACTCCGCTTCGGGAACATTAAAATAAACCCACAACAAACTATTATCCGAAAGCGTCGTTAATAAATCACCTTCGTTAACCAAACTACCTAAACGTACCTGAAAATGATCCATGATTCCGTCAAACGGTGCTTTAACTTCGGTAAATGCAAGGTGTGTTTGAGCAAGTGTTAATTCGGCTTTGGCTTTATCTAATTTAGCTTTTGCGAGCGCCAATTCGTTTGGTGATACCACATTTTTATCTGACAACTGCTTGGTGTTTTGATACTCTATTTCAACAAAATTGACTTCCGCTTGTGCTTTTTGTAACTCAGCTTGATAAATTAAAGGCATCACCTGAAACATCAACTGACCTTTTTTTACGAATTGACCTTCGTCAACATAAATGTTTTGAAGATATCCTTTTTCCAATGCGCGCAACTCAATGTGCTGATGCGCTCTAATTTGGCAGACATAGTTACGCGTTGCAACTGTGTCCATTCTTAGTACACTAGTCGCTGTAAATTTAACCTGCTCTGTTTTTTCCTCGTTATGAGAACCACAAGCAACCAGCAAAAATAATGCTGAAACATGCAAACTGATAATTAATTTTTTCATGATTGTTTTTAATAATTTAATGACATTAAATGAAGCAAACGCTTAATTTAAGAGGTGTTTAAATTTTAAAAACACGTATATGTGATAGAAAAGTATTGCCTGGTTTCAAGTAATAACCTTTGAAGGATTGACCAGGTATATTGTAATTTGATTGGTTAGCGCTTTTGATAAAGTAGTTTGTGTGATTACCAAAACCGGCATGCTTGATTACTTTCTCGTTTTCATTATCATCTTCTTCCTCTAAGTCAGCTAAAACATTATGACAATCAAATGGTGCAGCTGCGTTTTGTTTACTAAATAAAGAGGGCTTTTCCTTTGAAAAAGAGACAACAGAATAAGAGCCTGTAATTGTTCCAGTTGTTTTTAGAAAAAAAGAAACAACAAATAAAAACAAAAAGAAATATAAAGGGGATTTTTTCAATTTTCAGGAACAAAGATACGAAACATTAAAATCAAAAATACCTTGCTAACAAACTTTAACACTAAACAAGGTTGTAGGCAAGTTTAATGAGAGCAAAAGCACTGTAATTAATCATATCCATATAATTGGCATCTACACCTTCGCTAATAATAGTTTGACCCTTGTTGTCTTCGATCTGCTTAACTCGAAAAATTTTCATTAAAATTAAATCGGTTAAACTACTAACCCTCATATCTCGCCAAGCCTCACCGTAATCGTGATTTTTATCCAACATTAATTGTTTGGTCTGAATCAAATACTTCTCGTATAATTTAGCCACCTCATCATATGGCAAATCTATGCGTGTGTCGTCTTTAAGCTCAATTTGAATTAACCCAATGATGCAATAATTAATGATGCCAATGTATTCACCCGTAATGTCATCGTTTACCTTTTGTTCTCCCTTTTCTTCAATACTTTTAATACGTTGTGCTTTAATAAAAATTTGATCGGTTAGGCTGGTAGGTCTTAAATTACGCCATGCCGTGCCATAGTCCTTCATCTTTTTTAAAAATATATCTTTACATTTGCTTAGCGCTATATCGTATTGTTCTGAGGTTTTTTGCATAATCTATGGAAGTCAAAAATAATGAAATAATAACAAACAGTTACCTTACCAATGGTAAAATTTTATCATTTGATAGTCCTAAAGTAATGGCTATTGTAAACCTTACCCCAAACAGTTTTTACGATGGAAATAAATATGAATCAACCGCTGACGTTTTAAAAGACATAGAAGTTAAATTAGAACAAGGCGCTGATATAATTGATATTGGTGCTGCCTCCACAAAACCCGGAGAAAAATTAATTCATCCGGATGAAGAATGGATGAGATTAGAAAAATCGTTAACAGCCATCCGAAAAGAACACCCTAACCAACTTTTAAGCATCGACACTTATAATAGTCAAACCGCTTTAAAAGCTGCCAATTGTGGCATTGATATTATTAATGACGTTAGTGGCGGAAACTTTGATGCTGCCATGTTCTCGGTAGTTGTTAAACTCAATTTAGCATACGTGTTAATGCACATTAAAGGTCAACCGGAAAATATGCAGCTACTTCCAACTTATCACTATGTTGTTGAGGATGTTTATACTCATCTTGAACAAAAAGTAAATGCACTAAATAAACTTTATTTTAATAAGATCATCTTAGATGTTGGATTTGGATTTGGTAAGTCTTTGGATGATAATTATCGTCTTTTAAAAGAACTTTCACGGTTTTCGGTGTTAGGCTTTCCCATACTGGCAGGCCTTTCAAGGAAAAGTATGATCAATAAAGTCATTAGTACCAACCCGGTTACCTCACTCAACGGAACCACCGTACTTAATACGCTTGCCTTGCAAAACGGTGCCAAATTTTTAAGAGTACATGATGTGATGGAAGCTAAACAAACTATCCAATTATTCTTAAAATATCAATCTGTTTGAATTTTTGACTTATTTTAGTAACCAAAATAGCCTTTTGTTTGAATACTTAAAACAAAGAATAACGAATTCCACATGATATTTAAAAATAAAATTTCTATGAAAAAAGTGATTTATTTATCGCTGCTTATTATTTGTTTTGCTTTTAAATCATCAGCCCCCTACTCCTTTCAAATTGCCTTGTTAAAATATGGCGGCGGCGGCGATTGGTACTCTAATCTTGAAACCTCTTTACCAAACCTTATTAAATTTTGTAACACCAATTTAAACACGAACATTAACCCGGAACAAGCCATTGTTGAAGCCGGCAGCAAAGAAATATTTAATTACCCGTTCGTGCACATGACAGGGCACGGCAACGTCATCTTTACGAATCAAGAAGCAGAAAATTTAAGAAACTATTTAAGCGGTGGTGGATTTTTACACATCAGTGATAATTATGGGATGGACAAATTCATTCGCTTGGAATTAAAAAAAGTCTTTCCTGAACTTGATTTAATTGAAATACCAAACGATCATGGCATTTTCCATCAGAAATTTAATTTTCCAAATGGTTTACCAAAAATACATGAACATGATAAAAAAGCCCCGCAAGCTTTTGGTTTATTTCTAAAAGGAAAACTGATTTGTTTTTATGATTTTGAATGCGATTTAGGGGATGGTTGGGAATCTGCGGAAATTCACAAGGATAGTGAAGAAGCAAGACAAAAAGCCTTAAAGATGGGGGCAAATATTATTAGTTATGCCTTTTTAAATTGAAACAAAAAATAGTTGTAACTTTTCAGCTCATTCATCGTCACAATTAAATGATAAAACAAACTTTAATCGTTTTTATTTTCTTCGTTTCGTTGATTAATTTAAATGCGCAAACGTTTGTTGTAAAAGGAAAAGTTACAAATAATAGCGAGGCACTCCCTTTTGTAACTATTGCTGTTAAAGGTACGCAAAACGGTGTTATCAGTAACGATCTTGGAAACTATGAAATAAGCTTAGGTAAAGGCACACACACCCTCGTTTTTCAATACGTTGGATTTAGTAAAACCGAAAAAGTGATTGAGCTTAGTAAAAACCTGAACCTTGATGTTGATTTAAAATCAGCTGGAGTTTCTTTAAACGAAGTGGTTGTAAAAGCAGGTGAGGACCCCTCCTATCCCATCATTCGAAAAGCCATAAAAAAACGCAGCTATTATAATAACCATATAGAAGAATACACCTGTCAAAGCTACATAAAAGGCCTACAAAGACTCATCAGTGTTCCTGAAAAGTTTAAAAAATTAGTGAAGCTCACCACCGGCGAAAAATTTGACAGTACGCAACTTGGCGTAATTTATTTGAGTGAAAGCGAAAGCAATTATTACTTTAAAAAACCCAATTTGCAAAAAGAAATCATGTTCAGCAGCAGGGTAAGTGGTAACAACCAAGCCTTTAGTTTTAACCAATTGTCACAAATGCAATTTAACTTCAATCAAAATTTAATTAGTATTGGTCAAATTAGTGACAGGCCTATTGTTTCGCCACTCAATAAAACGGCCTTTCTTTATTATAAGTTTTATTTGCTGGACAGTTTATTTGAAGATGGGAAAAAAATCAACAAAATTTTGGTTAAACCTAAACGAAAAACAGACCCTTGCTTTACAGGAATTATTTACATACAAGACAAAACCTGGCGATTAACCGGTGCGGATTTGCGTTTAACGAAAGATCAGAAAATTAATTTTGTAGACACCTTAACCATTAAACAACTACACGCATCGGTAATTGGTGACAGCATTTGGATGCCGGTAAATCATAATTTTAGTTTCTCATTTAAATTTATGGGCATTATTGGGAATGGTTATTTTAATGCCTCCATTAAAAACTATAATTTAAAGCCAGGCTTAAAAAAAGAATTTTTTAGTAATGAACTACTGGTCATTAATGATAGTGCTAACAAAAAAGATTCCACTTATTGGCTAAAGAACAGGCCAACGCCACTCACCGTTGAAGAAACAAAAGATTATAAAAAGAAAGACAGTATCGAAAAAGTGGAGAGCACCGATCGTTATAAAGACTCTGTAGACCATAAACGAAACAGATACAGGCCAAATAATTTTTTTACAGGGTATACCTACCAGATTACGAAAAAGCGGTTTACTGTAAGTTTACCGGGCATTATCACCAGCGGCGTTCAATACAATACGGTTGAAGGATTAAATTTGAGTTATAACCTTAGTGCAACCAAAGCCTACGAAAACAATACCAAACACGTGTTTGACGGAAGAGTGAGATATGGTTTCAGTAATTTTTTATGGGGAGGAGAGGTTGGTTACAATTACTTTTATAACCCAAAAAAGTTTTCAAGAATTGGTGTTCGCGTTAAATCAATAGCTGAACAATACAACCAACAAGACCCTATTGCACCTTTAGTGAACTCGTTATACACCCTTTTGATGAATGAAAATTACATGAAGCTTTTTAAAGAGAGCGGGGCTGAAGTAAATTACTTTACGGAACTTGTTAACGGTGTTTTTCTATCTGCCAATACAAAGTATGTTGAAAGAGCGGCACTAAAAAACACAGAAGATAGGTTGCTCATTGATAATAACAGCAAGCTATTTACCAGCAACGACCCCCGTAACGAAAATAATTTTGATTCCTTATTTACAACCAACAGGGCTTACACTGCGGAAATCCTTTTCTCATTCAGGTTTAAACAACGTTTTGTTACCACGCCAAATGAAAAAATAATTGTTGGCAGCAAGTACCCGCGCCTGGTGGTAGGTTACAAAAAAGCATTTCCGGTTTTTAATACCGTTGCCGACTATGATTTGGCAACCGGTTCGGTATCTGATGTCATTAACATGGGTTTGTTTGGGCGATTGGGTTATCGTGTAAGAGGAGGCGCTTATGTAAATACTGCTAAATTATTTTTTATGGATTTTAAATATTTCTTAGGTAACCAAACTATTTTTAACACCAACGATTACTTAAGCAGTTACCGCCTGTTACCTTACTATACCTATAGTGCAGATAAATGGTTTTTAGAGGCACACGCCGAACATCATTTTAACGGTTTTATTTTGAATAAATTACCTCTGCTAAAAAAATTATCTGCACAGGAAGTAGCGGGAATTCATTTTTTAAGCAGTAATAATTTAAAAGATTATTATGAAATTAATTTTGGTCTGGAAAATATTTTTAGGGTTTTGCGAGTTGATTATGTATTAGGCTACGGCATCGAAAACAAAGTGAGGCATGGGTTTACGATTGGTATAAATACACGTTTATAAATACAAACCATACATCACCCGTCCAACAATAAAATAAATGGTCATTCCAATGATATCGTTAAGGGTAGTTACAAAAGGTCCCGTGGCAAGGGCAGGATTAATCTTAAATCGGTTCATGGTTAAGGGCACAAAAGTTCCTAAAAACGAAGCAAATAAAATAACAGTTAATAAGGCTACACTTACCGTGGCTGCCAGTTTCCAATCTTCAATTACAGAGGCGTAAGCCCAAATTAACACCGAACAAATTAAGCCGTTAATTAAACCCACACCTAATTCTTTCACCAGTTTAGGTGCTATTTTATTTCCTAGCAAGGTGTTATTGGCAAGCCCCTGCACAATTATGGCACTACTTTGCACCCCTACGTTACCGCCCATGGCACCAATTAATGGAATAAAAAAAGCCATTTCAGGATGTATCTTAATTTGAGATTCATACGTTCCAATGATGCGCGAACCAATGATGCCGCCGCACATCCCCACCAACAACCAAGGAATTCTCGCTTTTGAAAGTACCCATAACCGGTCGTTACTGTCAACATCATCACTAATCCCACTCATGCGCTGCAGGTTTTCGTCGGCTGCTTCTTTAATCACATCCACCACGTCATCAATGGTTATTCTTCCAACTAATCTGTTTAACTGATCAACTACCGGCAAAACTACTAAGTCATACTTTTGCATGTACTCGGCCACCTCTTCACTGGTGGCAGATGTTTTCACATATTGTATATCCGGTTCATAAATTTCTTCTACTCTTGCTAATGGATGCGAGATGATTAACTTTTTTAAAGATAGCATGCCTATTAAACGTTCGTTATTGTCAACCACATAAACAGCATACATCACATCCACGTTGTCGGTTTGTCTTCTTATCTCTTCAATACAGTGACTTACGGTTTCAAACGCATACACGCTTACCAATTCTTTTGCCATCAACGACCCGGCAGTGCCTTCCTCGTAATTAATTAATTCGGCAATATCACTGGCTTGTTCAATGTCTTCAATGTGAGACAACACTTCCTCTTGAATATTTTCAGGTAATTCAGCAATAACGTCTGCCGCGTCATCGCTATCCATGTTGTCAATCTGTTCGGCAATTTCTTTTGAACTAAACGTTGCCAATAAGGCTTCACGCTTATCGTCATCCAACTCTAACAAAACGTCTGCGGCAACTTCATCGTCGGTTAGTTCGTACAAATAAGCGGCTTCCTCAACTTCCAGCTGATTTAAAATCAAAGCAATGTCTTGCGCATACAATTCATTTAATTGTGCTTTCAAAAAAGAATGGTCCTTTTTTGCAATGGCATCCTGCAAGGTGCTTAAATATTCTGTTGTTAACTCAAACTGCATGTTTGCAATTGGTAAAGGTAGGTAAATTTAGTTTTTCAAAACAAATTAACATTCACTCAATAACATTAAAATAATATGCACTTTTGTGTTTTAGAATTATAGCTCTAAAAAATTATGCAAATTAAATACGCCGCAAAACCCAAAGCATTACTGGTTTTGGAAGACGGAAAAGTGTTTGAAGGAAAGGCTGCCGGTAAAATTGGCACCACCACCGGTGAAATCTGTTTTAATACCGGGATGACAGGTTATCAGGAAATATTTACAGACCCCTCTTACTTTGGACAAATTGTTGTAATGGCCAGCTCACACATTGGTAACTATGGGATAGAGCAGACAGAAGTTGAAAGCGCCGGAGTAAAAATAGCAGGCATGGTGTGTAAAAAATTTAACAACGGCTATTCAAGACCAAGGGCTCAAAAATCTTTACAAACCTATTTTGAAGAAAACGGCATTGTAAGCATCAGCGATGTTGATACACGTGCGATTGTCAGACACATCAGAGATAAAGGGGCTATGAACTGCATTATCTCTTCAGAAATATTAGATGCCAAAGAACTGCAAGAAAAATTAAAATCCGTTCCAAGCATGGCCGGACTTGAATTATCAAGCAAGGTTTCCACCAAAACACCTTACTTTTTTGGCAACGAAAACGCTAAAAATAAAGTTGCCGTTATTGACTTTGGCGTTAAAACAAACATTTTACGTTGCTTAGCAGAGCGTGATTGTTATTTAAAAGTTTTTCCGCAAACAAGCACCGTTAAAGAAGTTTTAGAATTTAACCCTGCCGGAATCATGTTAAGTAACGGTCCGGGCGACCCAGGCGCTATGCCAAATGAAACCGCTTTAGTTAAAGAACTTGTTAATACCGGCTTGCCTGTGTTTGGCATTTGCCTTGGCCACCAGTTACTAGCGGAAAGTCAAGGCATCAGTACATATAAAATGCACGCCGGCCACAGAGGAATTAATCATCCGGTAATAAATAACATCTCCGGAAAAAGTGAAATAACCTCTCAAAACCATGGTTTTACGGTTAATGCCGATGAAATTGCCAAAAATCCAAACATAGAAATAACACATGTAAACCTTAACGACCGCACAATTGAAGGCATTCGTTTAAAAGGTAAAAAAGTGTTTTCGGTTCAATATCACCCGGAAGCGAACCCGGGACCATATGATAGCCGCTACTTATTCAACGATTTTGTAACTAGTTTAAATTAATTTATTGTGACTTTAATAAAAAGTATCAGTGGCATTAGAGGTACCATTGGTGGATTACCAAACGAGGGCCTCACACCAATAGACGTTGTTAAATTTACGTCAGCCTATGCCCAATGGGTCATTAATTCAAATCCCAACCAACCCCTTACCGTTGTTATTGGACGAGACGCCAGAATGAGCGGTGTTATGGTCAATAATTTAGTTTCCGGAACGCTCATTGGCATGGGAGTTAATGTAGTAGACCTGGGGCTAAGCACAACACCAACTGTTGAAATGGCCGTAGTGGATTATAAAGCTGCAGGAGGGATCATTTTAACGGCAAGTCACAACCCAAAACAATGGAATGCGCTGAAACTTCTTAATTCGAAAGGAGAGTTTATTAGCGATGCCATTGGAAAAGAAATATTGAGCCTGGCTGACAAAAATGAATTCAATTATGCAGAAGTAAATAAACTTGGCAAATATTGTCATGATGATGATTATCTTCAAAAACATATCGATAAAATAATTGCATTACCCTATGTTGACACAAAACTTATTGAAGCTGCCGATTTTAACATCGTTGTTGACGCGATAAACAGCAGCGGTAGTTTTGCTGTGCCTCAACTGTTAAAAAGCCTTGGGGTTAAAACCATCAACACCATACACGCAGAGGTTACGGGTGATTTTGCCCACAACCCAGAGCCTTTACCTGAACACTTAATAGACTTAAGCAAAACCGTTTTAAAAAACAAAGCGCATCTTGGTATTAGTGTAGATCCAGATGTAGACCGCCTGGCATTAGTTTGTGAAGACGGAGAAATGTTTGGAGAAGAGTATACGTTAGTTGCCGTTGCAGACGCAGTGTTAAAGCATCACCCAAAAGGAAATACCGTTAGTAATTTAAGCAGCACCAGAGCCTTAAGAGACATTACCGAACAACAAGGCGGAAAATATTCTGCCAGTGCGGTTGGAGAAGTGAATGTGGTAACACTAATGAAAGAAACAAACGCCATTATTGGCGGCGAAGGTAACGGCGGCATTATTTTGCCCGAACTTCATTATGGAAGAGACGCGCTGGTTGGAATCGCTATCTTTTTAACACACTTAGCCAAGTTTAAAAAACCGGCTTCCTTATTAAGAAAATCATATCCTAACTATTTTATCAGCAAAAATAAAATTGAACTAACCCCTCAGATTAACGTTGATAAAGTACTTGAGGCAATAGAAACCAAATACAAAAAGCAACCCGTAAATACGGTTGACGGTGTTAAGATTGAATTTGACAAGGAATGGGTGCATTTGCGCAAAAGCAACACAGAGCCAATTATTCGTATTTATAGCGAAAGCCAAACCCAATCAACCGCTGAAAGTTTAGCTAAAAAAATAATTGCCGATATCAAAGAGATCATTAAAAACTAGTTTTTAAACAAAGGTTTATTTAAAAGATTAATTGGTTTTGTTTTAACAAAACGTTGAGCGTTGTACATTAGAAGTATGTTACAACTAAAAAATGTTTTTTATAACTACCCCAACCAAACTTACTTTAAAGGTGTTGGCCCCGTTAACCTTACATTAGATAAAGGCAAAGTGCTTGCTATTGTTGGTAAAAGCGGCAGCGGCAAAACCAGTTTAATAAAATGCATTTATGGCTTAGTTGATTTAGTTGAGGGTGAAATTAGGTTTGATAAACAACGCGTATTAGGTCCTGCTTTTAATTTAATTCCCGGTAACGAAAACATGAGTTTGGTTAGTCAGGATTTTTATGTGTTGGATAACCACACGGTAGAAGAAAACATAGCCGATAAATTAATTGGTTATACAAATGAATACAAAGCACAGCGTGTGAACAAGTTGCTTAAGCTGCTTGATTTAATCGCCTTAAAAAACACAAAAGCACGTTTTCTTTCTGCAGGACAAAAACAGCGTGTTGCCATTGGAAGAGCCTTAGCCATCATTCCGCCACTCATGTTATTAGATGAGCCTTTTAGTAATCTGGACGCCATATTAAACAACAAATTATTTGATTTTGTGATTAAAGAGGTGAAAAAAAACAAGACCTCTGTAATTCTAATAACACATCAAGCAGAAGAAGCCTTAATGTACGCAGATGATATTGCGGTGATGGATAATGGCAAAATTAATCAACTAGGTCCTACCTGGGATGTTTATTATCACCCAAAAAACACCAAGCTGGCAGGACTTCTAGGAGCCTACTCCATTATTCATCCGGAGGACTTGAATAAACAATCTAAATTAAAATTAAAAGCTAAAAAAGTGATTCGTCCTAATCAATTAAAACTAAACAAAACGGGTGTGGCAGATATTGAAGGAAATGTATCGGCGTGTTTTTTTAATGGTAAGTGTTACGAAGTGCTGGTTAACACCAATAATGATAATGAAATATTAGTTTATCATTCTTCGGAAATAAAAGAGGGCGCTGCGATTAAATTATGCCTAATTTAAAACCAAATACACAGCCAAATGGTCGCTGTAACCATTATAATACCTGTTGCCCGGGCCATAGGTTCTATTTGGTTTTGTTTCACCGGTTCTTGTATTCTTAAACATTACAAAATCTTTATTAAGTATAAATGCATTGCCGGGTTTATATTTTAAATTATTCCCTTTTAAACAATTTTGATTTAAAATAATCTGATCGAAAATCTGCCATTTACCGGCATGAAAATGTGTTCCAACTTCAGGATCAGTAATTAATGCGAAAGGATTTAATAATTCATCTGCCTGCTTAGGTTTATCAACCGCTTTCAAAATTTTACTCAGCGATTTATTGGCAGGCGTATCATTAAAATCGCCCATGGCAATTATTTTTATACCCGGATTCTTTTTTTCTTGTTCATCTATTTTAACTCGCAATTGCCTGGCCGCATACAAACGCTTTGCTTCAGTTTCTTTTTCACCGTCTCGCCTACTCGACCAATGGTTAACAAAAAAACTAAACACCTGGTTAGTGGATAAGTGTTTAAGTTGAACGTGTAAAATGTTGCGTGTTTTATAGTCAGGAATGGTTGGGTCAGTTGCACTTATCTCTTCAGAAAACAACAGGGAAAATAATTTTTCATCGTAAATAAAACCAACATTAATGCCCCTTGTATCGGCACCGGTAGACGCCAATGTTTTATATTTTCTGTTTTTTAATTGACTAAACTTAATTAAATCATTTAACACAACAACATTTTCAATTTCGCAAAAACCCATTACATCAGGTATTCCAACACCAAAAACGGTGCTGTCCATTACCTGACTAATGCGTTTAATTTTATTAAAATATTTTTTTTGATCCCATTTAGTTTCTGCTGTTGGTAAAAACTCTTCGTCTTGTGTTAGAGGATTATCTGCTGTGTCAAAAAAATTTTCGCAATTATAAAACACGGCGGTTAACGTATTTTGAGACGCAAGAGGAGGAATAACAACAGCCATCAATAATAAAACTAATAATTTGTTCATTTTACAAGTTTAGCATTAACTGAAAAACATATTGTGTTGGCGGCCTCAAATCGCCAGGCCGAGCCTGATATTGAACATTAGCAAGGTTGTTTACGATGAAAGACACTCGCCAATTAGAACTAAGGTTAGCAGAAACCCTTGCATCTTGAATCACAACGCTTTTTTCGAACCCACTATAGTTTTCTTTAAAGCCCGGTAAAATAAATGTTGATGGAAAGTCATCAAAATTAACCCCGTTAGGAATATCGTTTTGTTCGTGTAACACACTAATCACAAATCGCCTGTCGATGTTAAGTGTTTTGCTCTGAAAACGAGCGCTGTAGCCAAAAGCAAACCATTTATATTCAAATTGCACGTCTGCCTTTGCTAAATGTCTTTGTCTGTATTTTAGATAACGGTTATTGGGCAGGCCTAAGGTGTCTTTAACCGGATTATAGGTTTCATAAGTTGGTTGTACATAGGTATATCCCGCTATTAACGTTGTGTTAATTCCAAAAATTTTACCTGTGCCGCCAACCGAAACCTCGGTGCCTATAATTTGCGCTGTATTTACGTTTTGAGATTTAAAACCGGCATATTTTGTGACCTGATCTAATGAAAGCGCTCCCATTCCGGCAGGTTTGTATATATCAAACACAAACTCCACATTGTTTTTAAATTTATTATAAAACACAGATCCGTCAATAAACCCTTTAAAGCCAAAAAGTTTAAACCCTTGCTTAACGCCTA
Source organism: Bacteroidota bacterium (assembly GCA_020403265.1). Taxonomy (GTDB): domain Bacteria; phylum Bacteroidota; class Bacteroidia; order B-17B0; family Aurantibacillaceae; genus Aurantibacillus. The sequence goes on along the minus strand of JADBXZ010000011.1, from coordinate 76,928 downwards.
TTTCGCCACTAAATCCTAACTCCGGTTGTAAGGCTTGATTTGGAAAAATATTCAACGCACTAACTGATGTACTAACAAATTTTTCGGCTATACTTGGAAAACGATAACCCTGACCAACAGACCCTCTTAAAAAAGTGAACTCAGCCACTTCATAATTTAAGCCTAAACGAGCAACCGGCTGAAATGGCAACTTAATTTTTTGCTGCATCATTAATAAATACCCGTTGGTTTGAGCTGTATCAATTTTAAAATACTCTGCCCTAATACCTGCTGAAACCGTAAGCTTTCTAAAAAACTTTTTATCGCCCTGGAGGTAAAAAGCCTTGTTGTTACCGTTTCGTTTGCCATACAACGCGCCACCAAGCACCATTTGCTCCATGTAAACTAAACCACTGGTAATACTCAAACCGTTCTCAAAGCGATGCTGGCCTTGTAACTCTGAATAATACAATTCTGCATAACTTCCCTGATCCTTGTCGTTCACGTTATTGGTTTTGAAATATCGATTTCTTAAACTAAGCTTTGAGTTTTTGTGGTAATAGGTAACATAGGGGTCTATGTTTAAACGAATGTTGTTGTACCGCTGCAAATCAAGTCCTGAAGGAAAATAAGCGCTATCATAATTTTGCCATAAAAAAAACAAGCCTCCGCTGGTATTCATTGAATTGCCATTCACACCAACGCTTAATCCCGGTATTTTTCTGAAATTATAACGCAGGTTTGCATTAAACCGTTTTCTGCTTTCTGTTTCTAAAAACCTGAAGCCGTCGTCTTCGAGCATGTGCCCCCCGATTACCAAATCAAAATTATTTAATTTTTGCGCGTGAGAGAAATTGATCCCGGCCTGATGTTGCGTGCTGCCTTGCCACCATTTTACAGTATTTCGCGGCGCATCGTAACTGCCAAAAAAGGTAGTGAGCTTTGTAATTGGTTTGTCTTTTGCGTATTGAGTTCTTAAATTAATTACACCATTTAAAGCACTGCTGCCAAATAAAGCGCTCGATGCCCCTTTTATCACTTCAATTTGCTCTACATTTTCAATTGGTAAATAATTCCATTTCACGTCTCCTGCATCTGCACTAATCATGGGCATCTCATCAACCATCACTAATACCCTGCTCCCTGCACCGTAACTAAAGCCACTTCCCCCTCTAATACTAGCCTGCCCGTCATTAACCGTTACACCGGGTACTTGGTTCATTACGGCATCAATATTAGTGCTGTTTTTGTTTTCAATTAAACTCGGTTTTATTACCTCCATGCTAATAGTAACTTCGCTCAGCTTTTGCTCATACTTACCTGCGCTAACAACCACTTCTTCCAACGAAGTATTTTCTTCAAGCAAATAAAAATTAAATGCAGAAACATCTCCTTCTTTGATTGTAATTTTTTGCTGAATAGTTTTATATCCTAAAAGGCTGCAAGTAAGAGTATAATCACCTGCGGGCACATCTAGGCTATAGGAACCATGTTCATTTGTAGTAGTAGCTTTTTGTGCTGATAATTGAACGATTGCGCCAATCAATGTGTCGTTAGATTTAGCATCAATGGCAAGTCCACTAACTTTGTTTTGACTAATTAAAAGTATATTGCTACAAAATAAAGCAAGAACCAACACCAATTTAAACGTAGTTTTGTGCATTGTAAGATTCAAATAAGGTTTACAAGGTAAAAAAGAAATAACAATTATAAAAGGAAACACATTATTTTAGACGAAAGGCTATATCAAATTGGATTAACGCTGTTAGATGGCATTGGCGATGTAACAGCCAAAAGTTTGTTGGCTTATTGTGGGAGCGCTAAAGAAATTTTTAAACAGAAGAGGGGGCAGCTCATTAAAATACCCGGCGTTGGGGAATTTATTGCTAAAAACATCCACGGCAGCAAGCCCGCGCTACAGCGAGCAGAACAAGAACTTAAATTTATAGAGAAGTATAAAATTACTCCTCTTTTTTTTACAGACGAAGGATATCCTAACCGTCTCAAATACTGTACTGATAGCCCTATTCTGCTCTACTACAAAGGAAACGCCAATCTAAACAACCCTAAAATAGTTGCGGTGGTTGGTAGCAGAAAACCCAGCGAATACGGCAAACAAATTACAGAAGAGTTTGTAAAGGAATTAAAGGAAACCGGCGCGTTAATTGTTAGTGGCTTAGCTTATGGTGTAGATATTTTATCTCACAAGGTGGCGCTGGATGTTGGGCTTGAAACGGTTGGTGTGCTTGGACACGGACTTGACAGAATTTATCCGCACGCACACGAACGTACAGCTAAAAAAATGATAGAACAAGGTGGCCTATTAACTGATTTTATTAGCAAAACAAATCCGGATGCAGTAAATTTTCCAAAGCGGAACAGAATTGTAGCAGGTATGTGCGACGCGTTGGTGGTGATGGAAAGCAAACAAAAAGGAGGAAGTTTAATAACTGCGACCATTGCCAACAGTTACAACAAAGATGTTTTTGCATTTCCTGGGAGAGCCGGCGACCTTCTGGCAGAAGGGTGTAACGGTTTAATTAAACAAAATAAAGCCGGATTAATTGAAAATGCGGCAGACTTAATACACGCCTTGCAGTGGGAGCCAATTACCAAAACAACTAAATCTAACCACCAAGTTCCTTTATTGTTAAATATTAGCGCCGAAGAAAAAATAATTATTGACGTTTTTCAAGAGAAAAAAGAACTTCATATTGATGAAATATGCTACGCAAGTGGATTAACAATAAGCAAAACTGCGGGTCTTCTTTTACAGTTGGAATTTAATAACCTCATAAAGAGTAAACCCGGTAAAATGTATCTGTGTTCTGTTTAAGTCTTTTAGTATCTTTGGGTAATAAATGAAATTTGCTTACTTATTCCTCTTATTAAACTATTTTGTTGCTGTTTCGCAAAACAACGTAAACATTATCAGCGAAGAGCAACGCATTAGCATTCGTGTCAATGGAAGTCCGGTTAACAAAACACCGCAAGCCATTGTTACAATAGGAGCTGTTAAATTTGATACCCTTAATTTAAATATAGAAATAGAAAACCTAGGTAATTTCAATCAAACAATTTATTTGTTGAACAAAAAAGAAAAAACCAAACACGTTGAGTTTAACTACCTGGTAAACACCAACAAAAAAACACTTAACTATTTAGGAAGTTACGAATTAGATAATTTAATTAATTTCACCATTCCCCCAAAACCAGCTGAAGATACCAGTTATAAGTACAGCAACAATATCCTTGAACGTTTTTGTGAAATTAAAAACGACAAGCCCGAGTACTTTAACAACAAACCTAACGGACCGTGCTTGAAACCCATGCCGGATACCTATACCGGATATGCGGTTGTTTTAATTAGTAAAGCACAAACACCTGATCAAAAATACAACATCCTTGAAAATGTGTTCAGAAATAACTGTGTAACAGTTAAACAAACCCGGTTTATGCTTGACTTTATTAGTTTTGAAGTTGAACGACTAAAATTATTGAAATCTGCTTATCCTAGTATAGTAGATAAAAATAACCTGGAGCAACTTTCTTCTAGTTTTAAATTTGATGCCAGTAAAAATGAACTATCCATGTTTTTAAAGGAAAATAAAAACAAAAAAGAAACTGTTTACGAAAAATGCGCTGTCGCTTCAAATCCGGCGGAAGTAGATCAATTTGTTGGTTTGTTAGGTGTTTGCAGTAACGACGGAGAAAGAACACTTTTATTTAATAAACAATATAATGATTTTTGTGTCACAACAGAAACAGCTACTAAAATATTAAACACATTTATTCATGATCGCGAAAAGTTAGATTGCAGCAAACTGCTGTATTTTAAATGCGTTGATAAACAAAACTATCGACAAGTTGGCGGGGTTTTCTCTTACAAGGAATCAGAAAGTGAACTTTTTGGTTTTATTGAAAAACAAGAAAAGTAAATCGCTTTTCAAAAAAGTTAACAATTTCTGTTTAATGAATATTTGTAAGAAGTCTTGCTAAATACCATCGTAAACAATAACTTTACCATTCAAATGAAAAAATTTTTAGGTTCAAGGTTTTTTAGGCTCATATGGTCGTTAGGCGTGGGTACGCTCCTCTACTTTATTTGTCCACCTTGTTTTAGTAAAACAATTCTAATTAGCATACTTGTTGTATTGCTTTTAACTGTCAATTTTGCTGAGGCTGTTGCTAAACTTGTTTGGTTAACTCACGTGTCAAGACTACTGGTTGGTGGCTTATTTATTTTTTCTGGCTTCATTAAAGCCAACGACCCAATTGGGTTTAGCTATAAATTGGAAGAATACTTTGAAGTGTTTAAAGAAGCCGTTAAAGGCGGTGCGTTCGAGTTTTCGTCAGGTTTGTTTGACGGGATGGCGCACATGGCTTTACCACTATCTACAATACTTTGCGCCAGCGAAATTGTGCTTGGTGTAATGCTCTTAATTGGATTTAAACCACGCTTAACGTTGTGGTTACTCTTTGCTCAAATTGCCTTTTTTACCTTTTTAACTTTTTACAGCGCCTGTTTTAACAAGGTAACCACTTGTGGTTGTTTTGGTGACTTTTTGGTTTTAAAACCTTGGACCAGTTTTTGGAAAGACGTTGTGCTGATGATATTAATCACCATACTTATTGTTGGAAAAGACAACATAAACGAATTGGTTAATCCCCTACTCACCTTTTCTTTATTTGTTGTTGGGTTAGTTTTTTCTTTTGCCTTTCCAGTGTACACTATCAGAAACTTACCCGTATTTGATTTCAGGGCTTATAAAATCGGGAACAACATCAAGGAACAAATGAAATTACCCGACAGCTATCAACCGCCGGTAATAGAAACAGGATTTATATATGAAAATATTAAAACAGGCAAAAAAGAACAATTTACATTAAAAAATTATCCTTGGGCCGACACACTTAATTGGAAATGGGTGGCTACAGAAAACATTGTCATAAAAGAAGCTGTTAACGCACCTAAAATTACAGACTTTACTGTTACTGATTTAAACGGCAACGCTATTACAGATAGCCTACTAAACGATCAACAATATGCTTTCTGGCTAATTGCCTATGACCTTTCAAAAACAGACGATGATGCCAGTTTAATGGCAGAAATAAATGATTTTTACAAACTTGCTACACAAAACAAAACAAAAGTAATTGGCTTAACCGCCAGCGGACCAAAACAAATTGATGAATTTAAACACAAACACAATCTTTTGGTTGATTTTGCGATTGTAGATGGAACTGTTTTAAAAACAATGATACGAAGTAATCCGGGGCTTATGTTGGTAAAAAACGGAACTGTTGTCATGAACTGGCACCACAATAACTTTCCGGGATTCTCTGATGCTAAACAACGTTATTTCAAATAGTCTGGCTTATAGAATTGCTGTTCATTGAAAAACCTACTCCTCATACAGCCCAAATCATTTTTAAAACGAGTTTATCCCAAGGCATTATGGAACGTAAACTCAACCGAAAAAGAATTGTTTTTAACTTTTGACGACGGGCCTATCCCCGACCTAACAGAATGGGTGTTAGACACTCTAAAGGAGTATAACGCAAAGGCAACTTTTTTTTGCGTTGGTGCAAATATTTTAAAGCACCCTCGCGTGTTTGAGCGAATAAAAACTGAAGGTCATACTGTTGCCAACCATACCATGCATCACATTAAGGGTTTTAAAAACTCGGTTTCAACCTATCTAAGCGAAGTAAACAGCTGTGAAAAATTAACCAATACCAAATTGTTTAGACCACCTTACGGACAACTGAAACCAAGCCAGTACAAAGCCTTGATTAATGCCGGGTACGAGGTTGTAATGTGGGATGTTATTAGTTATGACTATGAAAAAATAACTCCTCAGCAATGCCTAAGTAATGCTGTTAAGCATTGTAAATCGGGAAGCGTGGTGTTGTTTCACGACAATGTTAAAGCTTGTGAAAACCTGACGTTCGCTTTGCCTTTGTTTCTTAAACATTTTGCAAATTTGCAGTTCAAATTCAAATCTTTAAATCGTGTTTAGCAGGTTATTCATTGTTATTATTTGCTGTTTGCTACTCTCCTGTTGCTCTAACAGCTCTTCTTATGTCGAAAAAAAATTCCAGGTACACGGAAATTGCGAGATGTGCAAAAACACCATCGAAACAGCCTTAAAACTAAAGGGAATTCAAGCGGCTAATTGGGATGTAAACTCAAAGTTACTAACTATCAAATTTGACAGTCTTTCGACAAGCCCAACAATTTTTTTAAAAGCAGTTGCAGAGGCTGGATATGACAATGAAGCATTTATAGCTAATGATTATGCATATAAAAACCTCCCTGAGTGCTGTCAATACGAAAGAAAAGATGCTGTAAGTCTTTAAGAGTTTTTATCTAGATGTTTTTTAATATACCTTTGATTAGGTAGTAAAGCTTCTTGTATACGTTTTGCATATTGAATACTAGATGTGATTTCTTTTTGTTTTTGAAGCAACTCTTCTTTTTGTTCACTTATCAAATCATGCGCTTTTACCTTTTCTTTATTTGATTTATTAAGCTTATTAATAAAAAAAGCACACACCAACAAGGCAACAACAACAACTATTACAAATACGTATAGTGTTTTGTTTCTCTCTTTTTGTATCTCAATTTGTTTTTTATTCAACAAGTTTTGTTCTACGTATTTTAAACTATCCTGCTGTAGTCTTTTATTAAAATCATATTGAAATGATAAGCTTTTTATTTCCTGTACTTTTTCTAAACCATACAAACTATCCTTAATAAAGTAATATCTCTTTTGAAACCGATAGGCTTTTTCATATGCCTTCTCGTTTTCATAAATAGAGATGAGCGGTTCAAGGGCTCTTCGCTCCAACTCTATATGATTGATTTGTACTGCTTCTGTTACAGCTTGGTTCAGCGTTAATAAAGCCTCTTTCTGTTTGTTTAATTTTAAATAAGCTTTTCCGATATTAACTTTCGATTCTATTAATCCCGCTACAGGTGCCTTATATGTTTGCCTGTTACTCAGACCTTTCTTAAAATACAAAAGTGCACTTTCGTATTCGCCTATGGTTAAATAATATGTGCCAATATTGTTAAATATTTGTCCGTAGTTTAATGTGTCTTTTATTTGTAAGCGTTTTGTTAAACAATTAAATAAATATTTGCGAGCCTCATTCGCATTATCTGTTTTTAAATACGCTAGGCCCAAATTGTTCATCATTGCCGCTTCTTTTATTGGCCACTTATTTTCTTTTGCCACATTTAATGCGCGCAGATAAAACTCGATGGATTTATTGTTGTTGTCTAAGTAACTATTAATTAAGCCGGTTTCAAATAACAACATAAAATCTAATCGTGTTGTAAATGCATTTTGTTTTACCAGTAAGGCCTTATTATAATAAGTAGCAGCAAGCGTAAGGTTTTCGTTAAGCAAGTGGATGCTGCCAATTTTATAGTTTACCAAATATTCTTTCTCAGCGTCATTGTTATCTTTTTTAGCAGCTTCCAGATAGAGTCCAATGGCCTCTTTTAAATTTTCCTGCTTCAGTTTTATGTCTCCTGATAAAAGTGTTTTATAAAAATCAAACCCTTCTTGATTTTTATGATTAAGGATAAATTCCTGTGCTTGTGAGTTAAATTTTTCCTTAGTAAAGGTTTTAAAAGAGTCTGTTAAAGCCAGGTAATTATAATATAGATTTTTTTGTGCAATCAAGCCTTTAAAAAAACACACGAACACTAAAAGAAATATTTTTGGACTTTTCAACAGGAAACTAAAAGAATAAACAAAGATAGTTATTTGTTAAGCTAAATTTAGTGTTGTACCAAACTGTTTTTATATAAGTCTATTGCCTCCAAAAACCTTCCCTCTTTAGACGCAATATAACCTTCGTTGTTTAAGGCAATCGCGAAATGCTTAGTATAAGTTTTAGTTAAAGTACTATCACCTCTTCCTTTTTGAAGGTTTTGTTCTGCAATAAGCTTTAGTTGCGTATTATTATCGCGCCTCTTTTATCATCAATATCTATTTTTATTAATCTGTTTAAAAGATAACTCTTTGTTGTGTTTGGCTTGACTTAACTCAGCAATAAGTGAATCATTAGATTGTTTTTGAGCAGGCTAACAAAATGAAACAATCAGGGCTAAAAAAGAAAATATGTTTTGGCATTTTTGAATAACCAAAAACACCATTTAATCAAATAAATTTAATGGTAGCTTAAAGGATGTAATGCTCAAAAATATAGGGTGTCTGTTTAAGAAACAAGTCTAATTAAGAAAATTAAGCCGCTTTAAAGACGTAAATTACACTGGAGTAGTCATTTGCCGTCTTTGCCTTTAAATTTGATTTAAGGCCTGTTAAAAAGGCTTTTACATAGTTAATTTTCCCGGTCATATACTTTTCACTTAACATACTTACATAAAAACTGTCGAATTTCATTGGCCTTGTTTCGCTTAAAGAAAATCCATATTTAGATAGTAGTTTTTGAATAGTACTAATTTCGAAATGATATAAATGTCGAGGCACATCATAGGCTGCCCAAAATTCTTTATAATGTTGGGCATCAAAACTAGTGTAATTTGGAACTGCTATAACTAGAGCGCCCCCCTTATTTAATCTCTCCCTGAAGAAAGTTAGGGTTTCATCCAAGTCGGTAACATGCTCTAAAACGTGCCACAATGTTATTACATCAAACTTTTGGTTGTTGGTATAAGTATTTACCCTTTCTTTGTCAGAAAACACATTTAAACCCATTTCTGTGCCTAATTTACGGGCTCCATCATCCGGTTCCATCCCATAGGCTTTCCAACCATTATCTTGACAAACTTTTAAAAACATGCCGGTACCACAACCATAATCCAAAACTGTTCCACGTGAAACATGTTTTTGGATTAGCTTTAACTTTGCTTTTAGCGTGTAATTTCTAACGAACTTATAGGCTTTAGATATTATCCCTTTGTTTGTATTCGAATGAGAAATATAATCCTCGCTTTTATAATATTTTGACAAATCCTCTAGGTCAGGGATAGGATTTGTAAATTTAAAACAACACTTATCACACGAAACTAGGTTGAAGTTTTCTTGACTAACCGTATAGTCCTTACAGGTTAAAAAAGGCTTAAAACTGGTTGATCCACATACCGGACATTTTGAGATTTGCTTCATATTATATTAACTACAGTGTTATTTCTAAACTCAGGTTTTATTTCATTCATGTCTTAGTTTTACTTCTTAAATTGAATTGTTTCACGTGGAACATGGTTTTGTATCAAGAGGCTATACACCTGTGTATCAAGAAAGTTTCCTTTGTAAAAGTAATCTTCTTTAAAAGAACCTTCCAAAACAAAATTATTAGCCAACAACAACTTCTTGGAGCCTATGTTTAATGGATTGATTCTTGCTTCAAGAGAATGACAACCCAAATTATTAAAAGCAAAATCTAGTAAAATTGGTAGACAATTACTCATGTGTCCTATTTTCCAATAGGCCTTAAAGAGAACATAACCGATTTCTGCTCGCGCGTTTCTTCTATCAAGCTTTAAACCAAAATTACCAATCAAAACATTGTCTAAATAAATAAACCACCAAAGAGAATTATTTATGGAATCAGGCGAATGCATTTGATCAATCAAACTCAAAATCTCTTCGTCTGTTTCAACTTCTTTATCTAAAGCAAGCATGATATCATAATCTCTTCTGAAAAGCGCAAGTTTTTCAAAGTCCGAATTTTGAATTAAATTAAATGAGTAATTGGAATATGGAGGAATCTCAAAATGTTTCACGTGGAACGTTTAATATGTTTAAGCCGGATTATCAATACAACTATTATTAATAACAAAAAAAGTATTATACCTGCAAATATGACTATGTAATTAGTATTCGGCCTTGTATCATCTTCTTTTGGGCTTCTTAAACTCAGTTCATTTGGACTATTTTGAATCGAATCTGTGTTGAGTAACTTATTTAAAAGCATGCTCTTTTGTTTCACAAGTTGATTATATCTTAATGAGGATAAACTATCATTGAATGAAATAAATCTATTCGCATACTCATATGCCTTCTTATAATCACCAAAATTATAATATAAGCGCGCAAGATAGTTTGAGCAAGAAGACATGAGCTTAGGATTCGCCAATCTATTTGACAAATTATAAGCCTCCTGAAAACATTTTATAGATTCAGCAAAATTCTTCATCTCGAAGTAAACCAAACCAAGACACTTTCCGCTTAAGGCGATTCCGTGCAAATCATTCAGTTTTTTGAAAAGTTGATAAGAGCTTCTAGCATAAACCAAAGCCGAATCATACTTATAATCCTTTAAATAAAAACTGCTCAAATTAGAGTAGGCATTAGCTAATCCGGATAAACGATTGATTGATCTTCCGAGCTTTATTGATTTATAAACATAATCATACGCTTTTTCCTTTTCTCCTTTTATAAAATACATTGTAGCCAATGCATTATAGCTAGTTGCCATACCCAAAGTGTCTTTAAGTTTAAGTCTAATTTCTAAAGCCTTTTTGGTATGTATAAACGCTGAAGAAGAATCTAAAAGATCATTATAATAAGCCGCTAAATTGCTATGTATTGTTACTTCGAGAGGTCCATTCTTAGACGCTTCCGATAATTTTAATGCTTTAGTGTAATACTTTAATGACACAACAAAATCTCCTGTGTTATAAGCCAAATACCCTAAGTTGTTGGCTGTTACACCAGCATTAAAGTAATCATTAATGTCGAGTTGCAAATCTAATGCTTTGAAATACAAAGACATAGCAGAGTCGTTTTTGCCAATGGACTCGAAATAATAACCTAAGTTGTTTTTTGCATAAGCTATACATGAATTGTAAAACCTATTTTGTTGTTTAATTAGGAGTTGCTTCTGAGAAATTAATAATAGCTCATTATTGTAAACTAACCAAACTTTAGCTTGGCTTTCGTTCTCAATTTCTTTTGATAAGTAAACGCACTTTAGGCTATCATCATTTATTTTACTTAATTGCTTAATAACATTGTTTTGTGCAAAACAAAGAAATGGTATAATAAAACAAATATAGAGTAGGGTTCGAATAGCTGTCAAATTAATGGAATTAATTCCTTGCAAGCATTATATTTAAAATTTATTATTAAACGTTTCTTGTTTATAAGCATTTAAACTTGTTTGTGGTTATTGGTTTATACAATAAGCCTTTCAAAACAGTTAAACATATAGTATCTTTAATTGCATTTACAAACTAATAAAAACAAATTAAAGCATGCGATTCGTTTTTATTCTTATTTCCTTGCAAATTTATCATTCAGTAAATGGTCAAAGTCTCAAATCTTTAAATCTTAATGGCCATTATGGGTTTATTTTTGTGCATAGCAAAGATGTAGAGAACACAGCGGGATCAAGACCGATAGGGCTTTCAGTGGAATACAGCAAACTTAAATTTGATTCTATTTCATTTAATTACGCCCGTTGCTATCCAAAAACAGGTTTTGGTTTGGTGTACTTTAATTATGATAATCATGTGCTAGGGCATTCAGTCAGCACAAATTATTTTATAGAACCAAACTTATTAATATCAAAGCGTACAATGTTTGCGCCAAGGGGTAGTGTAGGATTGTCGTTTTTAACCAATCCTTATCATCATGTCACAAACCCAAACAATAACAGTTATAGCTTGCCAATAAGTGTTTTTCTGCAAGTTGGCCTAATTATTAATCACCAATTAAGTAAGAGAATCGGCTTGAATTTAAGTGCTAACTATCTACATATTTCAAATGGTGGAATAAAAGACCCAAACAAAGGCATTAACTGGATGTCTGCATGTATAGGTGTTGGCTATAAGCTTAACAACGATGAGTTTAAAAAACAAACTTATTCAACAGAAATAAGAACTCAAAAAATAAATCGGTTTGAAATTGGCTTATATTCCTCAAGTAAGATTGTATCTAAGGGTGAAAAACAGCGCTATTTTGTGCCTGGAATATTTACTGCTTATCACAAACAACTAAACAATCTGCACAGTATTGGTCTGTTTGCAGATTTACATTTTGATTATTCCTTAGCAGAAAAACAAAATAGGACTAATGAGGCATTACACTATCATTTTGCATCTTTGGCAATTGATCATTCGTTTTTAATGGGCCGATTTAAGTTTTGGCAACAGGCCGGCTATTATTTTCTTGAACCGGACGAACGCTTTATCAAATGGTATCATCGTTGGGGTTTAAATTATCAAATAACAAAGCATATTGCCCTTGGAGGAAGCGTAAAGGCACATTTGCATGTAGCACATTTCGCAGATTTAAGAATAAGCTACAGTTTTCCTATCAATAAGAACCGATCATTAAATTATGTGCGTCCCGTATAACAAGAATCTGCAAATCATATAACATAGGTGTCTATAGACATTATGTAGCATAAGATTATTATAAAATAAATTTTATCAACCTTAATAAGTCAATTTGTATTAAATAAATAACAAGGTCTTTTTGCAAATTTGGTAATGATGATTTTATGCATTTTAGAAAGAGGTTAGCCGCTCTAAGTTATTAAAAAACAATCGTTAACAAGTTCAGTAACGGCACATCAAAAGAAAGCATGAAGTATGTAATTTAAACCTATGAAAAAATTAATTATTTCAGCGTTCATTTTTCTTTCAAGTGTATTGCTCATAAACGCACAAGAAATAGACGTAAGTAAATGGCCAAGACCTCAGCAAAAATACTTTGAAAGTGCAAATGTTTTTTATGAAGAAAAACTTTATGCTTTTGCTTATGAACGTTATGACTCTTTATTGAGACTTCATCCGAATGACTTATATTTAAAATACCTAACCGGTATTTGTGCGATATACATTTCAGACAAACACAAGGTAGCTGAAAAATATTTAAATGATGTAAAAATAAGAGATAAAAAAGCTATTGATTTAGATTATTATTATGCTATTTTATATCATAAAACTTATCAGTTTGAAAAATCAAAAGAATTAATTGCAAGTCTATTAAAAAACGGAAAGTTAAAAAACGACCAAATTAAAACATTAAAGCTAACAGATAAATACAATGATAATGCTTTAACTCTCGTTAGCAATCCAGTTAAAGTAAACATACAGAACGTAGGCGCACCATTAAATTCTAATGCTGCAGAATATGCGCCAATATTAACCGCTGATGAAGAGAATATGTTTATCACCTATAGAGGTATCAAAAGCCTGGGTGGATTAAGAGATTTATTAGGCAGGCCAAACCCACAGGGGATACACTTTGAAGACATATTGTTATCACAGAAAAAAAACGGAGCTTGGTCAGAGCCTAGAACACTACAAAACATTAACACAGTTTCAAATGATGCTGTAATCGCTATTAGTAACGACGGACAGAAACTCATGATCTTTAGGGCCAATGAAGAGGATGGAGGAGACATTTATGAATGTAAGCTAATGGGCACAGAATACTCGCAACCGGAAAAGCTTAAAGGAGATGTTAACTCTAAAAGCTGGGAAGGAAGTATCACTATGTCGTCTTCTCAACGTAAAATTATTTTTGCAAGTGAGCGCTCAGGTGGATTTGGAGGAAGGGACTTGTACGAAGCAACATTGATGGAAGATGGTTCATGGGGAAAAGTTAAAAATCTGGGTAAAACTGTAAACACAGAATTTGATGATGACGCACCATTTTTACATCCCGACGGAAGAACTTTAGTGTTTAGTTCTATGGGACACAATAGCATGGGCGGATATGATATTTTTATGTCGAACTTAGATGAAATAGATAGTGTTTGGAAAGCGCCTGTTAATCTTGGATACCCGCTAAACACAACAGATGATGATATTTACTATGTACTGTCTGCTGATGGTAAAAAAGGTTACTTTTCAAGTGCTAGAGAGGGTGGCTTGGGAGATAAGGATATTTACGTTGTAGAACCCGGAATTGGTTCAAAAAAATCAATTCTAACGGTGATTAAAGGTAGATTAAAAGAAAACGGTCAACCATACTATGGCAAGATTCAAGTATTTTTAGAAAACGGAAGGCCTTTTGGTCAATTTAATTCCAACGCCTCTTCAGGTAACTACCTTGTTAGTTTGCCCTCTGGCTACAATTATAAAATTAACTACTATCATCCTGTATTAGGTGATAGATCATATAATATTCAAACCTCTAAGGTGACAGGCTACGCAGAAAAAATTATAAATATCAATTTTGGTGATGGAGATACAATACCTAGAAATAAAACTATAGAAATTACAGATGCTGACTCGGTTAAAAAAAGCTTAGATCCAAGTATGTTTGAAAACACTTCAGGAGGAGGAAATATGGCATCTACCGGCACCGTTAACACATCAACAAATGAAACAAATGCAGCCAACGCAACGGCAACAAATAATACCGGAGAAACACCAAGGGCAAGATTAAAAAATAAAATAGGAACAAAAACATTACCTGGTTTAAGTTATTACGTACAAGTTGGTGCTTACCGTAAACCGCAAAACTTTAATAGCACTAAACTTAGTCGCTACGGTGGGAGTAAACAAACCGAGGTGATTAATGGTGACATACAAGTTATTGTAGTAAACAAAAGTTTTAACACCTGGCAAGAAGCAGATGATTACTTAATTCAAGTTAGAAACCTTGGATATTCAGATGCGTTTTTAACTGCCAACTATAATGGAAAACGCGTGTATTTGATAGAACTGTTAAACGAAAAAATATTTGAAAACTCGGGAGTTAATTAAGTTGGTAATAATATAAATCCAATTTATGCATTAGAAGGCGAAGCATGAGCCGAACTAACTGCATTAGTTGGGTTTGTCCTGCTTATTGCAGGCAAGCCCGATTTAGAAAATCACCTTTTGGGTTTCAGGTATTTCTAAGCAAATGGTTGATTTTCTTACATCGTTTATTCATTTGGAAAACCAAATGAATAAAATGGGATAAATAGCATTAAAGTTAAAAAATAAAAAAGCATTAGAAAACCTAATGCTTTTTTTATTGATATAAAACTACTCTTTTACTATTTTATGAATTGTAGTGCCAATTCTTATGTAATAAAGACCAGGATTAAAACGTTCCAAACTTAACTCTCTTTCGTTTAAAAACACTATTTCTTCTTTCATAAAAAGTCTTCCCATAGCATCAAGGATTTCAATTGTATAGTGTTGTTGGTTTTGAAGGCCTTTTATTATGAATGACTTACTGGTAGGATTTGGTGAGATAACGAAATTATCTTTTTGTCTTTTCTCAAGCCCAGTCATATTACAAGTTGCGGCTAGTGTTGTAGTTTGTCCGCACTGCCATTGAGAATAGGCTATTCCCGTACTTGCACTCCATGCTGCAAACGCAGCTTGTTTTTGAGTAATGGTTCTGAATTCAGCTTTCCCTTGACTAACTAAAACATTAATAGAATCTAACACGCGTGAAAGAACAACCGGCATCTGAAATGTTGGAACTACGGTACTCGTTCCAAAATCTTTAAAATTGATCATTAAGTTCCCATTATAAAATTTATTACTAGGATAAGTTCCGTTTACAATTTTTGTAGCCTCACTTCTAATATCAGCAATCATTTGATTAACGTTGGTTGTTGGAGTTAAAACCCAAGCACAACCATTGCCTTGCAACCAAATGGTTTGAGCAGGATCGTGGCAATAAAAATCAATTGAATCGCTTTTACCTCTTGGTTTCCAATTACCATAGTTGTTAGCATCTTTTGTGTGTGGAGGTAGACTTCCTGCTCCCCACATGATATTTGCTTTCCATGTATATGTACTTGTGTTTTGCGCAGTAATAGGTGATGTATATGGGGTCCAATCTCCAGCAGTATATTGTCCGGTTTGATTAAAATGTACAAAACCACCTACAACGCTGCTAGATTGAGCACCCGTTAAATTAATAGAGTAACTTACATCTGCAATATTATATAACGTTGTTGTTTTGTATCGTGGGTCAATCTCTACAACATTTCCTGGTACCCCACCGATTTTATACGCATACTCAATAATATCATTAGTGCTGGTGGCCGCCGATTGATGTACTAAAGCACCTTGAATAAAGTTAGGCATTAATTGCATATTGTATTTTGCGTTTTTAGCATGAACAATATCAACAATGCGTTTTAGGGTGTCTTTTACTGGATTGTACACTGAGGCAGATGTGTATGTTTCCATGGGTGTAGGTTCGTTGTGTGAGGTGAGCGAAATCTGCAACTTTGGCGTTTGAGCAAGCAAACAACTTGTCAAACCCATTAATAAAGTGGTTATTGGTTTTTTCATTGGATAAATTTTATATCTAAGATATGCAATTCGTAAAAAAGTTTAATATTATTCGTCGAAATGACTTTAGTAAAGAGTTATGCTTAATTTGGACAGAACATTATTAGAATATACGCTATTAATAGCATTACCTTTTTGGCGCCATATTTTAGATATTTAGACCAGATAATATATTCCGGTTAAATTGATTGAACTATTCGCTTAATAAAATTGAACTACCTCCCCAAATGAATCAATAACACATTTACATCAGCAGGGTTAATACCGCTAATGCGGCTCGCTTGGCCAATTGTAGCCGGCTTAAATTTCTTAAATTTCTCAGTTGCCTCGAGGCCTAAACTTTTAACTGCAGAATAATCAAAGTTGCTCGGAATTTTATATTCTTCCAAACGTTTTAACTTATCTGCATTTTCTTTTTCGCGATCAATGTAGCCTTCGTACTTCATTAATATTTCAGCTTGCTCAATGGTTTCGTTATTAAAGTCTTTTAAATAAGCTTGTAAACTTTCATCATTTTTAGCCATGTCTGAAATAGTTACGTTTGGTCGGGCTAAAATATTAAAGTAACGCCATTTTTGAGAGAGTGGGGCAGAGCCAACGCTTTCTAAAAAAGGATTCAAAATATTTGGTTCAGCACTGTTGTTTTTAAAATGAGTTATAATTTTTTCGTAGTTAGCTATTTTTTGCTTTACCGCTAAATAACGTTGCTCACTTGCCAAACCTAAATTATAAGACAATTCCGTTAACCGCACGTCGGCGTTATCTTGCCTCAACAACAAACGATACTCGGCTCTACTTGTAAACATACGGTAAGGTTCATCTGTTCCTTTATTAACCAAATCATCAATCAAAACGCCAATGTAGGCTTCATAACGATTTAATATTAAAGGTGCCTTTTCGTTTATTTTTAAATGTGCATTGATACCAGCCATTAATCCTTGGCAGGCTGCTTCTTCATAACCCGTGGTTCCGTTTATCTGACCGGCGAAATACAGATTCTCCACTAATTGTGTTTCGAGTGTTAATTTAAGTTGAGTAGGAGGGAAGTAATCGTACTCGATGGCATAACCGGGTCGAAACATTTTAGCATTTTCCAATCCAGGAATTTGCTGTAAAGCCTTATATTGAACATCCTCAGGTAATGAAGAAGAAAAACCGTTTAAATAAATCTCAATGGTATTCCAACCTTCAGGTTCCACAAACAATTGGTGACGATCTCGCTCACTAAAACGATTAATTTTATCCTCAATGCTTGGGCAATAGCGTGGCCCAAGGCCTTGTATGCGCCCTTGAAACATCGGCGATTTTTCGAAACCCGTTTTTAGTATTTCGTGTACTTTGGGGTTTGTGTAAGTAATGTGGCAGGGTAGTTGTTTTTTTACAAAGCAGTCTTCGACTCCGCTCAGACTGACATTGTTAAAAAAAGGAGATGTATTTTCGAGATAAGAGAACTTGTCCACAATTTCATCCCCATCTTGTTGTTCCATTTTGGCGTAATCAAGGCTACGGCCATCAATGCGCGGCGGTGTGCCTGTTTTCATTCGTCCGCTTTCAAAACCAAGTTGAAGTAACTGTTCTGTTATACCATAACTAGCACTTTCACCACTGCGACCACCACCTAGCTGTTTTTCGCCAATATGAATTAAACCGTTTAAAAAAGTACCATTTGTTAAAACTA
Organism: Bacteroidota bacterium; assembly: GCA_020403265.1. Classification (GTDB taxonomy): domain Bacteria; phylum Bacteroidota; class Bacteroidia; order B-17B0; family Aurantibacillaceae; genus Aurantibacillus. The sequence goes on along the minus strand of JADBXZ010000011.1, from coordinate 59,031 downwards.
CTGCCTTGGCTTTAAATTCAATACCCATGCCGGTAACAACCCCCTCTATACGTTTACCATCTTTACTAACAAGCAATCCTTTACACATGTCCTGCCAAAAATCTACATTATGTGTATTTTCAAGCATCTCGCGCCATAAGGCTGCAAAAAGCATTCGGTCGTTTTGCGTTCGCGGACTCCACATAGCAGGGCCTTTACTGCGGTTAAGCATGCGGAATTGTATAGCTGATTTATCTGAAACAATGCCACTGTAACCACCCATGGCATCAATTTCGCGGACAATTTGACCTTTAGCAATACCTCCCATGGCCGGGTTACAACTCATTTGCGCAATGGTTTGCATGTTCATGGTAAGCAGTAAAACTTTACTTCCCATGTTAGCGGCAGCTGCTGCTGCTTCACAGCCGGCGTGCCCGGCGCCAACAACTATAACATCATAATTTGTTTGCATTTTTGAACACACAAAGATAATGATAATGAGCATGTATTGTTAAAAATTAATATCTTAGTGTGATATTCTACCAAGCTATTGCGAAACATTAATTTATATCTAGTCCTTTTAGTCCTAATAATTTATCAAGAGGCTTTAAGTCAAACAGAAATAAAGAAAAGCTATGTTCACTCACGCACATTGTTGACTAATGGTGAATTTAAAAACGCTCTGCTAGTTTGTGACTCCATATTAACAGCCCTATCCAAAAATGAATCAAACGAGTATTATGGTAAAACATTGCTTAACAAGCAGATAATTTATGTGAACATTAGTGACTATAGAGAATCCATTGAAGTTGGTAATGTAGCCTTTATTAATTTTTTAGAAAACAAAAATGTCTTAGGTCAAAGTAAAGTTGCCAGTAATTTAGCACAAGCATATTGTTTGGCAGGAGACAAGGTGAATGCCGTAAAATACGGTAAAATAGCTATTGAATTAATTAATCAACTACCGAATAAAGAAAACCTAGCAAACCAATACAATAGTCTTGCAATAATTTATGAAGAAAATGGGGATACATTAACTGCATTAAATTACTACCACAAAGGATTGGCTGTAGCTAAAACTGATAAAGATTCTATTAATTCTTATTTTAACATTAGGAGCAATCTAGTTGACATATATCTCAGAAAACGTTATTTCGACTCCGTATCACGCTTAATTGAAATGAATGAGCTTTTGATAAAGAAGCATAATAAGGAATTTAACGCACAGCACTACTATACCCTTGATCGTGTTAAGTTTGAATTATTTTACGCTAAAAAAGAATACCAGCAAGCGTTACGTATTTTATACAAAAATTATGAATACATTCAAACAAGTGAAGACTTATATGAAAAAAGATACTTTTATGAAAACTTATATTTAACTTATAAAAGCCTTAATGAAAAAGACTCCGCTTTAAGGTATTTAGAAAAATACTCTAAAGTTTTAGCAGATACGAAAATAAACGAGAATGAACTTGAAATAACAAAACTCTCATTTGATTTAGATTTAAAAAAAGAACAGGCCTTAAACGAACAAAAAATAAACTATGAGAAGAAAATAAAAACTTACATCATATTACTTAGCGCTGTTATTCTTTTGATTGTTGTTGTTTTTTTAATAATAGTTTTTAAGAACTTACAAAAACAAAAACTACTAACAAAAAAGGTTGAAAATCAAGCTGAAGAATTGAAAGAAAAACAGAAAGAGATCTTAGACTCCATTCACTACGCCAAGCGCATACAAATGGCTATAATGCCAAACTTAACTTTAATTAGAAAACACCTTAATAAATAAGTTTAAGTTATTTACAATATAGTATTATGTCTTTTTATTACCAATTTTTCTCTCTAAAAAATTATTACTGGGCAGAAGCGCCTGTTGAATTCGTTTAGCATAACGAATACTATCAAGAATTTCCTTTTGTTTAACCTCAAGAATAATATTTTGGTCTTGAATTTGTTCTTTTTGAATTGAAATTTCTTGATTTCGTTTTTTAATTAAAGAATATCCCCTGATTAAAATAATAAATAGACCCAACAGAAAAATTGAACCAGTAATAAATACTTTTTTTTCGAAATCAGACTTTTCAATTTTTGCGCGCTGAACCATTAATTGTTCGTTTTTGATTTCGATTTGTTTTTGTATTTTATCATTTTCGTACTTTGCATTCAACTCTGCCATTTTTTCGACATTTTCTGAATTAATTAAACTATCATTAACTTGAACAAAAAGATTCACAAACTCGTCCGCCAAAACATGTTGTCCTTTTATTCTATAAGCATGCCAAAGTTGTTTGTAACAATCTTTTTTTATACTTAAGGATCCAATTTGCAAATTTATTTGTTGGACTTCTTTAACTAATTCGATTACTTTGTCAGCGTTGTTGCTTGGTAAATAAGCATCTGTTAACTCCAACAAAATATGAGCTCTCCAATTAATGTCTCCTATTTGATTAATTAAATGGAGAGCTTTGTTAAAAGATACTATTGCTTTTTCATATGACTTTTCGGCAACTAAAAGACTTCCAAGATAGTTATAGGACAGCGCCAATTGATTAATGTTTTGTGTTTCATCCGATAATTTTAACGCTTTGCTGTAATAGTAATTTGCAGAGTCTAACCTTCCTTTATCCTGATGAATTATTCCGATATTATGCCATGCTGCAATAATATAATTGTTATTTCCTGTTTTATTGAATACTTCAACTGCCTTAAAATAATATTTATAAGCTAAATCATCATTTTTTAATTCAGAATACATTGCGCCAATATTAATATAACTTGCCCCTAAGCGCGAATCCTCATGAATTAATTCATAAATCAGGCTGCTTTTTATAAAGTACGAAATTGCTTCGTTGATATTTGTTTGTTCAAAATATATGGTACCAATTCCATTATAAATTTTAGCTTCAATAGATTTAAAATTTTTTGTTTTAGCCGCTTCTAACAACACATAATAACTTTTCAGCGCTAAATCATAATTACCCTTTTTCATTTCGAGTCCTGCTAAATCAACACCAACATTAAGTTCACCAAAACGATAATTTATTTTTTTTGATAGTTGAAGCGCTTTATCGTATAATAATCTGGCAGAATCAAACTTAGCAATTTGAACATAATAGGTGGACTTTTCAATTAATTTTAATACTTTAACACTATCATCAGGTGCTGATAATATGGTATTTAGGTCCATAAAACTCTGCTGTGTTTTGCCTTGAAAACAAAGTATAAGCAATATTGATATTTTTGCTAGTTTACGCATTAAAGTGCATTTCATTAACTAATCATTTATAAGTAATCATTGTTGCTAAAATTCAAAACCTAAAATCAAAATATCATCCGTTTGTTCAGTGTTTCCTTGCCAAGCCATTAGCTTACTCTTTATTTCTTCTTTTTGTTGAGCCAATGGTAAATTTGAACACTGCTCAATCAATTCCTTTAGTTTCAATTTTGTGAATTTCTTGTCTTTAGTTCCACCAAATTGATCCGTAATGCCATCTGTAAATAAATAAATTTTATCCCCTTTTATTAAATCTATGGAATTGCTTTCATAAGTATGATTGATGTCTGTTAATCCTCCAATTGCAGCCTTCGTTGCTTTATACTCTATAATTCTTTCTTCTCTTAATAACCACAGTGGGCGGTTGGCACCTGAATAATAAAGTACGTTATTATTATAATCAATAGCTGCAACAGCAATATCCAAACCATCGTTTATTTTCAAATTATGACTTTTATGCAAATCTGTCAAAATACGGTTATTCATATAGTGCAACAGATCTTGCGGTGAATTAATCATAGGATTCTTGATGCTTTCATTTAGTAATTGAACAGAAAGCATGCTCATAAATGCACCAGGAACGCCATGACCTGTGCAATCAGCAACAGCAACCACTTTAAAGTTTAAAGGATTCTGTGTGGTAGTAGTTACTTTTGCAAACCAATACAAGTCTCCACTCACAATATCCTTTGGTTGATAATATACAAATCCATCTGAAAATTGACCGATGAAACTTTCATCATCAGGTAGTATAGCAGACTGGATTCGTTTTGCATAATTAATACTATCAATAATTTCTTTCTGTTTTTGTGAAATCAGGTGGTTTTGCGCAATCACCTGTTTGCTGACCTTTTCTTTTTTATAATAAGCCCAAAATGCATAGAACACAAACAAAACCATAATTATCAGGATACAGGAAATTAAAAAGATGGTTTGCTTTTGTTTTTGTTTTTCGACGTTGGCCTCAGCGTCCTTTTTAATTTGCTCCAATTTTATAGCCTCAGCTTGCTTATCGAGATTGTACTGAAACTGTTCTGCGAGTAATTTCTTCGTATTATCTAAATTAAAAATGCTATCCTTTAACCTGTTGTATTTGTCCAAATAAAACAGAGCTGCCTTAAAATCCCTTTCTGCGGTATAAATATCTGTAAGGTGCTTGTAACCGCCAAGTCTTGTATCAATATCTTGGTATTTCTCAGCTCTGTTAACGGCACTTAAACCATACTTCTTAGCAGTTTTAATGTCGCCACAAATATAATGCGCATAACATAAATTTATCTCGTTTATTGAAACATCTTCTGTGTTTACGTTTAACAATTTAATTAAGCTATTAGCTTCGTAAAGCAGCGACTTAGCCTTTTCGCAATTCTCCATCTCGCAGTACAACCCTCCTAAATTATCTAAACCAACCATCACAGAGAAAGTATCCTTCATTTGTCTTTTTAACATTATCGATTTTTCATAAAAATTAATAGCCTGTGCGTAGTTTTTCTTGGCTTGATAAACGTTTCCCAAATTATTATAAGACAGCGCTATATTGGCTGTGTCTCTCATCGTTGATCTTATGTTTAAGGCTTTGTTGTGAAATGAAATAGCCTCAGTAAAGTAATTTTGCTTACGATATACATTTCCTAAATTATTAAAGCAATTTGCAATTCCTGTTTTGTAATTAAACTTTTCGTAAATCCTTAAAGCAGTTAAATAGTTCTTAATAACAACCGTATACACTCCTTTAAGAAACAAACAATTTGCAACCACATTATAAGTACGGGCGATGTATATATTATCATCTTTATGAAAACGTAAGGCCTTTGTTGCATAATACTCTGCACTATCTGTTAAACTATTGTTATAAAAATTAATTAAAGACTCATTCAGTTTTATTATCGTTAAAGTATCTTGATTATTGAGCTTATACCTATTAATTAACGAATCAATAATTCTGTTTTGGGAATTACAAAACACAGCCGTAAGAATGAGAATAGCAAAATATAACGGTCTAAATTTCAAAATTTTTTTACTAAGATAATTATAATAAGATAAAAAACCTTGTTAGTTTAATTTAAAATGACCATAATACAATGTACTATTATTTGTACTTTTCTTGAAGCAACATTTTTAGTTCCTCTATTTCTATTTTTATAATTTAAAACTTGTTCTTTTTGAGATATATTTATTCATCAACGAGATTTAGAATTAGTTGACTAACCGTGTGAGGCGTTGTTTCGTTAAATTAGAATTGAGTTTAAATAATTCCGCTATTATTGAATTGATTACCATTCATTGAGTAAACACATTAAGAGTTAAAGAATAGATTTAGTGTTTTTAACCCAGATTATGCATTAGAAATTCTACTGCATAATCTGGGTTTAATTATCGTAGTTAAAAACCTTGAAGTACAAAAAAGTTAAAAATCTAGTAAAAGGATTTAAAGAAAAACAAAAATATTTTTAGACTCTCTTCTTAAGTAAACAAAACCGTATAGCTTTAACATGAAACGAAAGGTTTTTAAAATGTATAAAAGAACTAGTTAGAAGTTTGTTAGAATAGCAAATGATGATATACCTAATACTTCCAGAAACCTTTACATAAGAAAAATTCTTTTTAACTATTAGTATAGTAATAATGTTCTATTCTACTATTAATTTTTTAAACAAGTTCTGATTATCTAATTTTACTGTTACGAAATAAATACCTGTATTAAATTCATTTAAATTTATTTTTATGTCTCCTACACCTGAACTATTAATAATTACTTTACCTAAAGCATTTGAAATGGAATAATCATAGGCATTAGGACTATTTACTCTAATCATAATAAACTGATTTGCCGGATTTGGTAAAATTGTAATATTATCAGCGTTAATTTCGCTATTTAAATCCGTACTAGTCAGTAAAGTAAAATTATCGATGTCTAAAAACATATTGCTTCCGCTAGTAAAATTTATATTAGTCAGGCCGGAAAACAATTTTATTGGAGTAAACCTTACTTTTAGTGTATCTGGTGTTAAATTTCCAGTATAAGTTATAGGCGCGCATACATTAGTCCATACAGATTGATTAGCATTAATTATGTATTTGCCACTACCTATGTTTATACCATTTTTACTTAAGTGAACTATAATAAACGCACTATCATTTGCAATCATATTGGATGTGCGATAATATGCGCAAAAAGACGTTGGTTTTAGGGTATAAGGTAATCCCATTCCAGGAGAAGCGGGATTAGTTTTATTAGGGCTGGTACCTAAATCAATCATTCCACAAGTTTGTACAGTTGAATTAACTGTAACATATGCTGTGCCACTTTGAGCAACAACCGGTAATGTATAAAGCGGTATGGAAAGCGGTGGTCCATTTGTTTTACATACCTGACCCCCAAAACCAACAGGCATAATAGTTCCGGCAGCACAGCCTCCAATGTATGAAGCGGTGTTTTCAAAATCAAAATTTGTAACGCCACTTTGACTATTCAGAAAATTAAATGCTATTAAAGCAATAATAAGAGTATATAATTTTTTCATATTTTGCCAAAAATATCTATTAAAACTTTAGCTGTAAAAAAATTCACTCAATAATTAGTTTAACTTACTAACTCAAATTAATAAAAATGGATAAAAATTATAATTACATTTAGTGAAGAACCTTAAAGGCTTTATAAAATAAACAAAACATCAATAATTTATTAATACCTTTAACCAACAATGTCGGTTCTACTTTCAACCTTAAACGCTAAATATATTCACCTAAATCTTGCAATTAGGTTGCTTTACCATTTATATAAAGACAAGCATAACTTAAATTTAAAAGAATTTACAATAAAAGAAAATAAAGATGCTATAGCAGAGTTTTGCAAAAATTTTGAGGTTGTTGCTTTTAGTTGTTACATCTGGAACATCACACAAACTTTACAAGTATGTGAATTAATTAAAAAGATTAACCCAAATTGTCTTATTCTACTGGGGGGCCCAGAGGTTAGTTATGAAAACAACGATGTAATTAACTTACCGTATGTTGACTTTATAATAGAAGGGGAGGGCGAAACCGCCTTCAACGAATTCTTAAACTGTAATGGGAACTATGCTCAGGTTAGTAACTTAGTTTATAAAGAAAATCATCAAATAAAAAGAAACAAAGCCGCGGCTAATTTTAATTTAAACAACTATAAATATATTAACCCTTATATTGAAGACGGATCAGACGAACTTAACAATAAGGTTTGTTATATAGAAACCAGTCGTGGTTGCCCCTATAAGTGTGAATTTTGCTTAGCCAGTTTAGATAATAAGGTCCGTTACTTACCTATTGAAACGATAAAAGAACATTTGCTCTACTTGATGAATAATGGCAGAGTTATAAAATTTTTGGACAGAACTTTTAATATTAAAAAAGATTTTACCCTCGACATTTTTGAATTTATTTTGAAACATCATCGTCCGGAAAACGTATTTCAATTTGAAATTACTGCGGATATTTTACACCCGGACATTATACGTTTTATTAATGAAAAAGTACCGAAAAATTTATTCCGTTTTGAAATTGGCATACAAACCGTAAACCAATCAGCCAACCTGGAGGTAAGCAGAAAACAAAATTTTGAAAAGACAAAGAACATTATTTTACAAGTACAAGACAAGGTAGAATTGCACTTGGATCTCATCGTTGGCTTACCCCTTGATTACTGGAATGATATTAAATACAGTTTTGAAGAAGTGTTTAAACTTAAAGCTCCGGAATTGCAACTTGGCTTTCTTAAATTTTTAAAAGGCACCACCATGCGTGATAAAGCGCAACACGAATTTGTGTTCGACCAGAATCCACCTTACCAATTAATTAAAAGCAAATACCTCAACGAAGAGGAATTAGCAGATATAGTTAAACTAGAACATGCCCTTGAAATATACTGGAATGGTAAAAAAACCATTAACACCTTAAGTTATGTAATTTCGAAATACAGTAGTTTTGATTTTTTACTTGGACTAGGCAAATTTTTTGGTGAAAAAAAAGATTTTCACAAATATAGTTTAGAGGATGTGTATTTAATAGCGTCCGAATTTTGTAAACTAAATTATCCGAATGATACTGCTTTACAGGAGCTTTTAGCAATAGATTATTACTTACACCACAAAGTAAAACCAAAACCTTTGCTAATTAATGAAATTGATAAAAAAGAAAAATTTATGTTACTTGATGAACTAAAACTTAATCATCATAAATATAGATTTATTGTGTTGCCAATTTTAAATTCAGGCGGAGAAGCAATTAGTAAATTTGCTTTAAATAAACATATAATCATACAATACAGCGGGAAAGAAAAGGCTAAAATTATTAAACAAAATATAATCACACCCGTTTATTAAAACTCTTCGAAGTATACTGTTTTATTCCGTCTTTCTTTTTGTAACCAACTAAACGTTGCAGTAAACATATGGTTGTAACTCGTTACCGAACTTAACTTTGACTTATTAGAATAGAAATTATAATAAATTCCAAACCAGGAATGTTTAAAACCAATATTAGTGTAATAAAATGAGTTAGTAGTATAACCTAAGCCGATTACAAAATATTTCATAAATAATAAATTGGTATTAATATTTAATGATCCGGATTTATTCTGATTATCAATTCTAAACCCAAGCTGTAGTACACTTTTATTAAATAGTATATTGAAACTAGAATGAAAGGTATAATGAATTGATAGTTTTTCCGGACCTAAAACACCAACATCAGGCTGATTAATATGATTAACCACAAAGCCTATATACATTCCTTTATGCTGAGCTAATAAAGATCCGGTTAAATCAAAATTTCTCCGTTTATTTAATTTATAGTCTAAAGGCCAAGGAGATGTGATATTATTATTATAAAAAGACAACTTACTCAAATCAGCTGTTCGCTCTATGTAGCTCGCTTTTAGTGCGGGTATCAAAACTAAATGTTTATTTAATTTTATTTGTTGTGAGTAAACTAAGCCGCAACCAAAGTTTTTAAAAACTCTTGATAAATCTTCGTGATAAAATGAAACTCCCAAACCTGCGTTAATTTTTTTTATTTTATAATCTGAAGTTGAATTAAACAAATAATCTTGTGCCGAAGAATTAATATACAATTGTGAATAATTTGTTTGAATGCGCATACCACCATTGCTGCCTGCAAAAGAAGGATTAACATTAACTAAATTTTGATAAATGGGATTAACAATAAAATCCTGCGCTAAAATTTTACTAGAAAAAAGTAAAACTAAAATCATTATGCTTGTATTTATTTTTCCTCTCACTCTAAATACTTATCAAAACTGTTTCTCTTATTTTTACTCAAAAAATAAAATGCAGTTCCTAGTTCGTGACTCCCAGCTGTATTACCCGATAATTTACTAAACGATAAATTATAGTTATAATTGATACGAAAATATTTATTTCCATAACCAGTGTGTAATGTATAATTATCAAACGAATTAAAACCTAGACCAATTTGGTAGTGTTCAAATAAGCGCATATAAGCCGCTAATTGCGTCTTATTAAAATTTCCTTGTCTATCATATCTAAAAAATAAATTAAGTGTCTGTTTTTCTATAGGTAACTTTACCATACTATGCAAAGTTAACCTGCGTTGTTGTTTTAAATCAAAATTAATCATACCTATTTCAGGCTCATTAAATTGATTTAATAATGCACCAAAATTGAATGCTTTATGTCCAAATAATAATGAACCTGTAAAACTATAGTTGTATAAACGAGTTGCAAAAGTTAAAGGCTGCGGTTGACTCCATACTTCGGCATTACGCATGTTTATAGCATCTCCAAAATTAAGTTTAGTTAAATCAATTTTATTTTCTAACTGACTAAACTTAAAACCTGGTGTTAGTGTAAAGCTGTTGTTTAATTTAAAATTATAGTTTAACATTAAAATATATTGGTTGGCTTGCATGGTGCCTCTAGCCATATCATCAGAGATTAAATTAGCCGCAATACCCAATTTATTATACAACTTTGTTTCTACATTCAAAAAATAGGTAACCGTTGTACCGCTTAAATTTGGATACATGTTTAAATAAGCCGCAGATAATTTATTAACGTTTTGATGACCCGCTAAGCTTGGGTTTAAGTAATTAGCTGTTATAAACGGATTTAAAAAATAAATGTCTTGAGCATTACAGAGTTTACCAAAACCTAATATAAATAACAATAATTTTTTCATCTTACCTTTAATTAAAGGTAATGAAAAAACACTTTAATTCAAAAAATAGACTGAAATTTATTCGTCTACGGCCTCTTCTATCTTCTCTTCCTTATCCTCGTTGTACTTACCGCTTTGCGTATCAATAATTTTTCCGTCTTTATCCAAAACCATTATATACGGTACGCTTTTATCTTTTATTCCTAATAGATCGGCTTGTAGTTTCATATCAAATTTATCAGTGTCCATAATATAAGGCCAAAAGCCTTTATCTGTGGTAGCTTTAAAATCTTCTCTTATTTTTTTTAATCCACCAATTAAAGGAATAAAAACAAAATTAACATCGTAAACAGTTTGTCCAAAAGCCGGTTTACCTTTTGGTTTATCCATAAACGTACTGTAAAGCGGATTTAACCATTTCTTTAACTCATCTTCAGCACTTCTGCTAAAAACCCAAGCAACAATTGTTTTTTTGTTATTTTTAATTGGTAAGCTTATGGCTTTACCATCTAATGTTTCGCCAATAATTGTTGGAAATATTTTTCCGTTTTGCGCTGCCATTTGTATATACAAAACGCTTAACATAATAATTGCTATTTTTTTCATATCTATTTTTTATAAATCAATTTTATTAATTCTATCAGTATGTCTTCCTCCTTCAAATTTCTCATTTATAAATGCTTTTACACATTTTACAGCTTCTTCATAACTTATATACCTTCCGGGTAAAGTTAAAATATTGGCATTGTTGTGTTGTTTTGCTAAAATAGCAATTTCTTCGTTCCAGCATAATGCAGCTCTAATACCTTTATGTTTATTCGCACTCATATTAATACCATTACCACTGCCACAAATTAAAATACCAAAATCAGCTTCCTTATTAATTATTGCATTTGCAACAGCATGACCAAAATCAGGATAATCGGCACGCTCTAAAGAATAACAACCTTTATCAATTAACACAACATTAATAGTTTGTGTATAGTTAATTAATTGTTGTTTCAACTCAAATCCTGCATGATCACTTCCAATGGCAATTTTAATACTCATAATTTTTAAATTGATAACGTTAAAATGGTAATTTGTGTAAAAATAGTAATCAACGTTAATTAACACTAATAAACTAACCAACTGATAATGAACAAAAATTAATGTAAGTAATGAACATTAAGTATGTTAATAGAATAATAGTATGTTAATAAAATAACAATAGATAATTAACCCATTATTAAAATGTTAACGGCTTATTAAATAAATCGAACTTAACAAATGATTTTATAATTAATTGATGCTAATTATTCACGTTTATTTTAGGTTTTAAACAACTTAAACTCTATTATTCTTATAAACATTTAAACTGTTTAATAGATGTTAATTTTAGATATCATTACTGATATTCAACTACTTAATTTTGTACTTTTGTTCATTAGTTGTTACAACACGTTAATTAGTTATAATCCTATTAAAATAAAATAAATTAATTAACACTATTAACAAGCTATATATATTAATACATAATTTAAATTTTTAAAAAAAGTAATTATATGTTATATAAAGGATATTTAGAAGTTGAGATTGATCCGGCACTTGATTTAGTGAAAGAAATAAACTATCTTAAAAAAGAAAAGCGGGCTGTATTGTTAGCCCATTATTATCAAAATCCTGATATTCAAGATATTGCGGACTATATTGGAGACAGTTTAGGGTTGGCGCAACAAGCAGAAAAAACAAAAGCCGAGATCATTTTATTTGCTGGTGTACATTTTATGGCTGAAACGGCTAAAATTTTAAATCCAAGTAAAAAAGTGTTGATTCCGGATTTAAAGGCCGGATGTAGTTTAGCTGATTCTTGTCCACCGGATCGGTTTGCTGAATTTAAAGCCAAGCATCCTAATCATGTTGTACTTTCATATATAAATTGTACAGCCGAAATTAAGGCTTTAAGTGATGTAATTGTTACAAGTACTAATGCTGTGCAAATAGTAGAATCATTTCCTAAAAGTCAACCTATTATTTTTGCGCCTGACAAAAACCTTGGAGCATACATCAATAAAAAAACTGGTAGAAACATGGTATTATGGGATGGTGCTTGTATGGTTCATGAAATTTTTAGTTTAGAAAAGTTAATCAAGTTAAAACACCAAAATCCAAAAGCTAAAATTATTGCACATCCTGAGTGTGAGGCTCCTTTATTGGAACAAGCTGATTTTATTGGAAGCACAACAGCTTTATTAAATTATACTAAAAAATCAGAAAATGGTGATGAGTTTATTGTAGTAACGGAAACAGGAATTTTACATCAAATGCAAAAAGCTAGTCCTTCTAAAACTTTTATTCCTGCTCCACCTAATAATAATTGTGCTTGTAACGATTGTCCTTACATGAAATTAAATACATTGGAAAAAATTTATGTAGCTTTAAAATATGAGCAACCTGAGTTAGTAATGTCAGCCGAATTAATAGAAAAGGCAAAAGCACCAATACGTAATATGCTTGATTTAAGCGCAAAATTTGGTTTGTAAACTCATAAAAAATGAGTAAATTTGAGAGATAACCCTTTAAATAAGGTGTTAAAATGAAAAAATCGATCTTCATCATAGTTCTAATATTGTTTTCTAACAAATTCTTTTGTCAGGCTACTAATCCAAATGGTTTCAATAAGTTTTTTCATGAAAACGGAGTTGTAAGCAGCGAAGGTTATATGAAAGATGGTAAACCAATTGGGTATTGGAAAAATTATCATAAAAATGGCAAATTAAAAATAGAGGGAAATCGTAAGAATAATTTATTAGACAGTATCTGGAAATTTTACGATGATAAAGGAAGAATTCAAAAATCAGTTAATTATTTAGATGGAAAAAAAAGTGGTTTAACCAATTATTACGATACACTTGGGAAACTTGTTGCTGTTGAAACCTATTCTAATGATTTAATAGAAGGTTATAGAAAGAATTTTTATAAAACAGGAAAAACAAAAAATATCATTCCTTTTACAAAAGGAAAACAAGACGGAACAGCATTTGAATATTCGGAAGATTCCTTAATAACCGCCATTATTGTTTATAAACAAGGCATTTTACAGAGTTATGAGAAGATGAATCAAAAAGATCAACAAGGTAAGAAGCAAGGAATATGGAAAGAATTCTATGAGGATTTATCTATAAAAAAAGAATTAAAATATAACGATGATAGTTTGGATGGTTATGTAAAAGAGTATGATAAAAAAGGAAATTTACTATCCACAAAAAAATTTAATAACGGTAAGCCGGTATTAAGAGCTCCAGAAATTGCTAATGTGGAAGTTTATAAAGAAACTTATGAAGACGGAACACTCAAATATGAAGGCGTATACAGCGAAGGTGTTGCAATAGGGACACATTTTACCTATAAACAAAAAAAGCAATGTGATAGTAGTTTGTTTTTAGTTGAAGATACAACCACACTTGAAAGAATTTATAAAAACAGATTAGTTTGTAGAAATGTTCCCGTACCGGACAGTTGTATTGAGTATTTTGACGGAATTGTTGTAGCAAGGGGCGCAGTAGATAGTGTTCGCAACCGAATAGGTATTTGGAAAGAATTCCATAATACAGGTGAGTTTAAAGCAAAAGGCATTTATAAAGATGGAAATAGAGTAGGAGATTGGGAATTTTTTTACTCAAGCGGAAAATTGGAGCAAAAAGGTAAGTACGATAAAAAAGGTAGGCCACAAGGTGTATGGAAGTGGTTTTATGAAAGCGGTAATTTATGGAGAGAAGAAAATTATGTAAATGGTAAACGTGAAGGTGTTTTAACTGATTATAACGAACAAGGTAAAGTTACGCTTAAAGGAAATTATTTTGATAATAATCAGGAAGGTTACTGGATTTATGAAACACCCGATTATAAAGAGGTTGGAAATTATGTAAGTGGGCAACCTGATAGTGTTTGGAATAGTTTTTACATGCCAAGTGGTAAAAAAAGATTTGAGGGGCGTTATCAAAATGGTGAACCGGTTGGTTTACACACTTATTATCACTCTAATGGTAAAAAATTTGTAAGTGGCGCTTATAATAACGGAACTAAAAATGGAGATTGGTACTTTTATGACGAACTGGGTTTTCTTGTACTAACTATTAAATACGATAATGACATTGAAATTGCGTGGCAAGGCGTTAAGATTGTGCCAACCTATGAGCAAGGATTAAGGAGTTATAACATTAAAATAGACGATAATAAAACGCAAACTATTAAAAAATAGATTGATTAAAATTAAATGCCTTTACAAAAAAATAATTCCGGTTCAGTTTTAGATTTAGCAACCTTAGATCATTTTCCCTTACCGGTTATTTTATATAATGAAAAGCAAGTATTTTTTGCAAACAAAGAAGCAATTAAATTTTTTAAAATAAAACGCAATTCAAAAACGTCTATTTTTCAATTCTTTCCTAAGAATAGGCACCAACAAGTAAAAGATACGATTAATAAAATATTGAAAGGTTCCAATATTCCTATAATCGAGATGTCAATTCTTGATAACAAAGGTAGTAGTATATACGTTGAGGCTAAATCAAACCGAGTTGTATTTGAAGGTAAAAAAGTTATCCAAACAACCTTTATCGAAATTGAGAAACGCATTACGCTTTTAAAATCACTTAAAAAATCATCCAATATTTTGTCAAGCTTAGGAAGCTATTCAGATGAGGTGATTTTTGAATTAAGTTATTTCCCAAAACCGGCAATTACTTATATAAGCAATTCGGTTAAACGCATACTTGGTAAAACACCCGAACAAGTCTATAATAATCTTAATATTTTTATGAAGAATATCCATCCGGACGATCTTCATCAATATACAAACTCTTTAAAGGATTACGTTAAAGTACACGGCACAAAAGAGCCGGCTAAAGCTAATTTTAGGTTTTATAAATCTAAAAATGAAATTGTTCATATACAAGGGATCTCGCATCCGGTTTTTAATGCTAAAAAAGAATTAATAGGGATCATTGGTACTTTAAAAGATATTACTACCCAGTACAAAACGGAAAAATTATTACAGGAAGCTAAACAAAAGTTTGATTTGATAACTTCAAACGGAAATGATGTCATAGCTTTTTACACATATTATCCTGAAGAAAAGTATTTATATGTTAGTCCAAATATCGAAAAATTAATGGGCTGCAAAGAGAGTGAATTATTAAAAGATTATTCATTTTTTTCGAAGCGAAGCAAAGATTTTAAAAGCGAATTTGATAAAATAGACGAAAAATTAAAGTACAATCAAAAGCATAACATCATAAAAAATTTAACTTATGTATATAAAACGATACATAAAAACGGAAAAGAAATTTGGTTAGAAAACAATTTAACACCAATATTAGATGATAAAGGAAAAATTTCATTCTATCTTAATTTATATCGAGATATCACTATTCAAAAACAGCGCGAGTTAGATTTACAACAACAAAAAGAAAATCTAGAGTCCTTATTAGATTCATCTCCCGTGGCTTATTTTATACATAATAAAGGACAAATTTTATATTGCAACAATGCGTTATTAAAAATACTTAAGGTTAAAACAAAAGAAAAGGTACTGGGTGTTAAAAACTATGAATTCTTAACGCCTCAATCTCGCAAAAAAGCAATTGAGAGAACAAAATTACTTTATACGGATACTAAATTTAATACACCGGAAACTTATTTTTTATGCGACACTAAAAAAAATACCATCGAGGTAGAAATTTCATCAAATCTGCAGAAATATAACAATGAACTTTGTATCGTTTCTATGGTAACGAATATTACCAAGCAAAAAGAAATTGATCGTAATAAACTAAAACTAGAATTAAGCCAACAAAATAATAAAGCACTCGAACAGCAGATTATTGAAAAAACGAAAATTCAGAAATTGTTAACTGAAAAATCTGCATTACTATCTTCAATCCTCGAAAACTTGGATCATTTAATTTGGACTGTTGATGAGTTTTATAATTTAACTTCATTTAATAAAAACTTTTACAAACTCGTTTCCAATAAATATAAAATAAAATTTAAAGAAGGCGAAAATATTGCCGTCAAAATTGCTGATACAAAAATTAGAAAGGAATACATTGATTTTTGGTCAACAATTTACAACAAGTCATTTAAAGGTGAAAAACAAGTTTTTTTTAGAGGAGAAATAACTTCTAAAAAAAATGATGTTTATTATAAAGTATTTGTAAATCCAATTTTTAACGAACAAAACAAGGTAGTTAAATTAAGTTGTATTGCGGATGATGTAACACAGGAAAAAATTTACGAACAAAAATTAATTAACCAAACAGCAAAACTTTCAGCAGTAATTGAAAGCGGAAATCAATTAGTTTGGACAGTGAATAGAAATTTAGAGCTAACATCATACAATAAAAATTACTATAGCTTTGTAAAGGATAACTTAAAAGAAGGTACTACTTTAAATCGAAAAGTGAATGTGCTAAGCACAGTTAAGAGTGATGAATTAAAAGTTTTTTGGAAAAACAAATATTTAAATGTTTTAAACGGGAATCAACAAATTTTTACACATAAAAGTTTTGTAAACGGCAAGTCAATTTATAGAGAGATTTTTTTACATCCGGTATATTTCGAAAACGAAATTATTGAGGTTAGTGCTATTGCGCACGATATAACAGAGCGCATTGCCAACGAACAAAAAATATTAAATCAAGCGGCTAAGTTAAATTCTATTATTGATAGCAGTCATCATTATATCTGGACAATTGATCGAAATCAAACATTAACGTCATTTAATAAAAACTATTTTCAATTAATAGAATCTATTTACCAAACAAAACCTTACATAGGATTAAAATTAAATCTCGGGATTTTAAGAGCAGATAAAGATTATAACGATACACTAATCGCGCAGTATCAAAAAGCGTTTAGTGGTCAATCTGCACATTTTGAATTAGAAACACAGGATGTAAATCATAATACGGTTCATTTAGAAGTATTCTTAAATCCTATAATAGGCAAAGAATCTAGTGAAATTAATGAAGTAAGTGGTATTGCACACGATATTACTGAAAAGAAAATAAGTCAACAAAAAATAGAGCAATCTTTGAAAGAAAAAGAAGTATTACTTAAAGAAGTTCACCACCGAGTGAAAAATAACATGCAAGTAGTAAGTAGTATATTAAATTTGCAATCATCTTATCTCAGCGATCCATATGCTTTATCTGTGTTAAAAGAAAGCCAAAACAGAATTAAGACAATGTCTTATATTCACGAAAGTTTGTATCAAAACAAAACCTTTACTTCTGTTAATTTTTCTGAATACTTAAACACCCTTACAAATAACATCATCCAATCATATTCTATTAACGAAACGAAGATAAAATTGATTTTGGAAATCGTAAAAATCTCATTATCACTTGACAATGCTATTCCAACCGGTTTAATTGTTAATGAATTATTAAGCAACGCTATTAAACACGCTTTTCCCGGTGATCGCAAAGGAACCATAACAGTTAGCCTTAAACAGGAACTCAATGTCATCAGTTTATATATAACCGATAATGGAATTGGATTTTCGGATCACATCGATTTTCATAACAGCCCCTCTCTTGGTTTACAATTAGTTAATTCCTTAATAGAACAGATAAGCGGGACAATAAAATTTTCAAGCAAAAAAGACTTAGGTACAAATGTTTTTATTACTTTTAAAATATAAATAATTATGGAGAAACTAAATATTTTCATTGTTGAGGATGAAAGCATTGTTGCAAAAGACATACAAAATAGCCTTACTAAGTTGGGTTATAACGTAATGGGTATTGCCAATAACGGAAAAGATGCCATTGAAAAAATAACTGAACTTAAGCCGGACCTGGTTTTAATGGACATTATGATTAAAGGCGATTTAACCGGTATAGATGTAAGCGAAAAATTAAAAGAGAAACTAAGCCTGCCAATCATCTTTTTAACCGCTTATGCCGATGAGGGGACTTTGGCTAAGGCAAAAATTACGGAACCTTATGGTTACATTTTAAAACCATTCAAAGAGGTAGACTTACACTCAACCATTGAGATGGCTTATTACAAACATCAAAAAGATTCTGAATTACAAAAGGAAAGAGATTTTCTTTATTCACTAGTTGAAAGTAAAGAGGACTCAAATAAAGATATTTTATTTGTTAAGGCGAATAGCAGATTAGTTAAAGTATTACTAAAAGATATTTATTTTGTAGAAGCGCTCAAAGACTATGTTATCATTAATACACAATACGCCAGATACACCATTCATAGCACTATGAAAGAAATTGATAAAAAATTAGGGAATGTGGAGTTTGCTCGCGTACACCGTTCTTACATTGCCAGATTAGATAAAATTGCCAGTATTGATTCACAAAACGTTGTTTTAGAAAACGATAAAAAAACAATTCCGGTTGGCGGCAGTTACCGTGAAGAATTAATGAAAAAATTAAATTTACTTTAACAAATGATTAAAAACATCATACTTTGGTTTGAACACAAAGCCTTCGGTGTTTGCGAGTGGCTTGGTAAAAAACTAGGTATTAATACTACCAAAGTGAGGATGTATTTTATTTATTTGTCATTTTTTACATTCGGTAGCCCAATCATTATTTATTTCATTTTAGCTTTTTTGTTAGAGCACAAAAATTATTTTAAACCCTTTTACACTAAAAAACGCCCAAGCGTTTGGGACTTGGATTAAATCATGAAAAAACAAATCACTATATATTTATTGGCTTTATTTGGCGCATTAAACGGGCAGAATATAACCACTAATGAAAGTAAAGAGAGTTTCTCGAGTGGCTCACAAAACGCAATTGTTACCACCATTTATGAAAGTAATTTAGATGATGTATTAAGCGCCTGGAAAAAAGTTTTAAAAGACTACAAGCACGAGTCTGTAAAAGACAGCAAGGGGCAGGTTTTTGCTGATAATTTATTGGTGAAAGAGTGGGGCAACAATACGATAGATGTTTATACGTTGTTTTTTGCCAATAAAAAAGATAAAACAGTTAGAATGGCTACTGCCGTAGATTTAGGAGGAACCTACTTAAGCAGTGGTGGTGATAAAGAAAAATATAACTATTTTGAAAAACTAATTAAAGAATTTGCCATTAAACAAACCAAGGCACCTTTAACGGAATTAGTTAAGGACAATGAGAAGAAGCTTTCTAACTTGGAAGAAGATCAGAAAGACCTTGAGAAAAAGATAGAAAATCTAAAAAACGATATTACAGATAATAAAGCGAAAATTTCGAAAAACGAAACAGCTATTGCAGCCAAGGAAGGTGAAATAATTAAGAAAAAAGCAGAAGTAGATATCCAGAAAAAAGTGGTGGAAGCAAGCTCCAGTGCAGTAGAAGAGCAGGCAAAGGCTTCCAAAAAAATTTACGAGAAGTTAAGCGATCAGTTGGCTGATTTAGAAAAAGATAAACGCAATTTAAAAGACGACATTGGTAAGTATAACGATCGTATTAAAGATGCAGAAAAAGACATTAAAAAAACAGAAGAAAAACTAGCCGAGAAAAAAACGGAAATCACCAAACAAAAAACACTAGTCGAAGAAACCAAAAAGAAATTGGATGCGGTGAAGTGATTTCAGGTGAACTGTATTTGTTTGAATAAAAATTAATTTTATTCTTTCTTTGGTTTTAATGCCAACTCATAATTTAATCCAAGGGCGAAGAAGTTGTGATATCCAAAATCAGCTAAAAAATCTTTTCTTTGAAAAGCGCCAACCTGAATATATATATATATAGGTTTGTCTTTAATTTGTTTATATGAAACTGATTCTTGAAAAACAGGAGTTAAACCAGCACGAGGTTAAATTATTAAAGGCGCAAAACCTTATTGTTCAATTATTTTACCATTTTTAAGCGAGCCATCTTAATTTAATTTTATAATAGCTTGCCCCTTCCTTAAGGTCTATAACGTGTTTAGTTCTTGTTTTATTATTCAGTAAAACCGATATAATATAACGCACAACACAGTATGTTATACTATTTATACTATAACAATACTGATAAAAACTATTTTTAAAAATTAGAACGCAAATCAATTATTACTCCTCAATAGTTTAATATCGAAGAATTTTAAAGATGATGATGGCTTCGTGAAATTACAACGTTCCCCTCAAAGCCTGTTCTCTTTCAATGCTTTCAAATAAGGCTTTAAAGTTTCCGGCACCAAAGCCTTTTGCTCCCATACGCTGAATGATTTCGTAAAACAATGTAGGGCGGTCTTCAACAGGCTTGGTAAATATTTGTAATAAATAGCCTTCTTCGTCTGCATCAACTAAAATAGATAATTCTTGTAGTTTTTTGATGTCCTCCTTCATTACGCTCATGTGTGTGCCTAATCGGCGCGGAATATCATCGTAGTAGGCTTGCGGCGGCGGCGGTAAAAATTCAACGCCCCTTGCTTTTAATTCCGAAACGGTTTTAATAATATCATCTGTAGCCAAAGCTAAATGCTGTACACCCGCTCCTTCGTAAAAATCAATGTATTCTTCTATTTGTGATTTCTTTTTTCCTTCGGCCGGTTCATTTATTGGAAACTTAATACGGCCATTACCGTTACTCATTACCTTACTCATTAAGGCAGAATATTCGGTTGTAATTTGTTTGTCGTCAAAGGTTAAAAAGTTTACAAAGCCCATTACGTCTTCGTACCATTTTACGGTTGGGTTCATTTCATTCCAGCCCACATTTCCTACCATGTGATCAATAAATTTTAAACCTACAGCACTTGGGTTATAATCGCTAACCCATGGTTTAAATCCGGGTAAAAAGGTGCCTTTATAGTTTTTTCGTTCAACAAAAATATGTACGGTTTCACCGTAGGTATAAATACCACTTCTTACAACTTCACCGTGTTCATCTTTCTCTACGGTAGGTTTCATGAAAGATTTTGCGCCGCGTTTGGTTGTTTCTTCGTATGATTTAGTGGCATCATCTACCCATATAGCAATCACCTTTACGCCGTCGCCATGTTTTTTTACATGTTCTCCAATTACAGAATCGCTGGTTAGGGCAGTGGTTAAAACCAGTTTAATTTTATCTTGTTTTAAAACGTACGAGGTTCTGTCTTTTAAGCCTGTTTCTAAACCTGCATATGCAAAGGACTGAAAACCAAAAGCAGTTTTATAAAAATGGGCACTTTGTTTGGCATTGCCTACGTAAAACTCTACATAATCTGTTCCTAATAAGGGTAAAAAATCTTGAGCACCTTCAAATATTTTTTCCAAGCCGTATTCTACATTTTTAATTGGTTGAGTTGACATTGTTTTGTGTTTTTAAATGGTTTATTATTTTAAATTAAAAAAGAAAAAGAAAGTTGCAGCAGCGGCCCATTTTTTATTGATGTTTTTGGCATAACCAACAGTGCTGTAATTTTGGTTTTGCAAGGTGCCGTCACTTTTTATATAACCGATGGTTGAATAGTTTTGATTTTGAACGGTTCCGTCGTCTTTTATATAACCAACGGTTGAATAGTTTTGGTTTTGAATTGTGCCATTATCTTTTATATAACCAATAGTTGAATAGTTTTGATTTTGAACCGTCCCATCCTTTTTTATGTAACCAATAGTTGAATAGTTTTGATTTTGAACCGTCCCATCTTCTTTTATATAACCAACCGTGCTGTAATTACTTTTTTGAACCTGTTGAGATTTAATAACTCCTGTAAGAGCCAACAGTATAAACAAAGCAAAACCACGAATATTCATTATAATGACTTCTAAATCTGATGACAAATGTAAGGAATTTAACGTATTTTTATGGATGTTGGTGCTTATTTCATTAAAAATCAGTACCTTTGTGGAGGTGAAAGTACAATTAATCATAATCCTCTTAGGAATTTCGTTTGGTTTAAATAACCTCGGTTATTGGTATTTTGCTTCTCCTGTTCAGGAGGAAATAAGTGTGTGCAGTAAAGACGAAGGTTCTTGTTGTGATGATGATGAGACTGAATCTTGTTGTTCCGAAAAGGGTTGTTGTGAAAAACTGCCGAGCACTTCTTTAACCCTTAATTTTATTGCCGGTTATTTAAACAAATCATTTCGAGTACAATTTTTTCATTCAGAATCAAAGTGTCAATACCTAAATACTCAACAATCCACTTCTTCCGGATTTTTAAATTCATTGTTAAGACCACCCATTGCTTGAATTAATTATTCATAAATTTTAAGTTATTAGGCTTAAAAGCATAATAAATTAAAAGCACCACGGCTCGTGGTAAAGGTTGTATCAAATTTATATATAGCCTTTAAATGGAGCCAAACAAAACAAATAATTAATTTTAAAAAAAAATAACAATGAAAAATATTTTAATGGCATTAATTTGCCTTTTAAGCTTTAGCTTTAAAACTTTAAATAATGACAGGCCTGCTTGTTGCACAGATAAATGCAGCAAAGAGTGCATTGAAAAATGTAAAAAAAACAAATGTACCGATAAAGATTGCTGCAAAAATTGCGAAACAAAAGGTTGTGAAGGTAAGGCCTGTGTGGATAAAGAAGGTAAGTGCTGTAAGGACCTAACTCACAAACAATGCAAAGAAAAATGTGAAGCAGGTAAATGCGGAGATGCTTGTAAAGAAGCGTGCCACAAAGAAGGCAAAACCTGTTGTAAAAAGAAATAAATCGCTTTTATATAACAAAATAAAACGGCTGCTCAAAATGGGCGGCCGTTTTGCGTTTTATTTAGATTGGATAAAAATACCGTTTTTTGGGTATTTTAAAAATTAGATGCTTAAGCTTTCTTTGCAACGTAAAATTTGTTGTATGAACCTAAGAACGAGTTATATTTTATTAAGCATCTGTTACTTTATTATTTCTTTAGATTTATTTGCCCAAACCGATACTTCAAAATCAATTAGTTTAAAGGATGTTGAAATCATTTATCGTCCGGAATTAAACCAAATAGAGCGAAAAAAAGAAATTGAAGGCACAATAATTTATTCCGGTAAAAAAAACGAAATCATAAAACTTGGAAATATTGATGCCGATTTATCAGTAAACAATTCAAGGCAAGTATTTGGAAAAGTACCGGGCGTAAGTGTTTGGGAAAATGACGGCTCCGGTATTCAAACGGGTATTTCTACCAGAGGCTTAAGCCCAAATCGTTCGTGGGAGTTTAATGTTAGACAAAATGGTTATGATATTAGCGGTGATGTTTTTGGTTACCCGGAGGCATACTATACTCCGCCTCTTGAAGCGATAGACAGGGTTGAAATTATCAGAGGAGCCGGAGCGCTTCAATATGGCCCGCAATTTGGTGGCATGCTAAACTACGTTTTTAAAAAGGGCAACAGCAATAAACCGGTTACATATGAAACACAACAAACCGTTGGAAGTTTTGGGTTGTTTAATTCATATAATGCAATTGGTGGAACGTATAAAAAATTTTCTTATTACGCTTTTTTTCATCATAGAAATGCTGATAGCTGGAGGAGAAACAATCATTATACCATTAATACGGGTTACGCCTCCTTTACGTATTCGTTTACCAGCAAACTAACAGCTAATTTGCAGCTTACATCAATGGATTTTGTTAGCCAGCAGCCCGGCGGTTTAACAGATTCTTTGTTTAAAGTAGATCCAAAACAATCACTTCGAAACAGGAATTGGATGAGCGCCCCTTGGAAAATTGCGGCATTAGATGTTGACTATCAATTCAGCGAAAACACCAAGCTAAATTTAAAAGCTTTTGGTTTGTATGCTCAGCGCAACAGTGTTGGATATGTTGCTTCTATTACTACTAAAGATACATTTAACAACGCTATCAAGTCATACAACCCCCGACAGGTTGATAGAGACACCTATTTGAGTGGAGGAGCAGAATTAAGATTTATTCATCAATATCAGTTTCTTAATCAGAAAAACGCAATATCGGTTGGGATAAGGTACTATAATGGTTCAACAGATAGAATGCAGTTAGGTAAAGGAACTGCTGATGCAAATTTTGATTTGAATTTAACGCAGGACTATACGCGTAAGCTTAATTATACAACCAATAACATGTCGTTATTTGCCGAGCATTTGTTTAAATTAGGTAAAAGGCTAAGCATTACTCCTGGAGTGAGAGCTGAAAGTATAATTAATGTAAACAACGGTAACATAAACACGTCGTTGGTTAATAATACAGGTGAATTTAACAACCAATCAAAGAGGAAATTTTTATTGTTAGGCGTTGGAGCACAATATGAAATTTCTAAAACAATTAATATGTATGCTAATTATACTCAAAATTACAGACCTGTTTTATTTTCAGATTTAACCCCTTCGTCAACAACCGAAGTAATTGATAAAAATCTAAAAGACGCATCTGGCTATAATGTTGACGCTGGCATCAGGGGAACAGTAAAACAATTTTTAAACTTTGATATTGGCGCTTTTTATTTGCATTATGATAATAGAATTGGAACGATAACAGACAATGGATTACCTTTTAAAACGAACATAGGAACCTCTGTTAGTAAAGGCGTTGAATCTTATGTGGAGCTGGATTTATTTGGAATAATAGAAGGTACTAAAAAGTTAGGAAGATTAAATGCTTACGCATCAGTTGCTTTTATTGATGCGCAGTACACACAGTGGAACAATCCTTTAATTGTTAACGATCCACTGAAAACCAGAGTTGGTAAAAAGGTAGAGAACGCTCCAGAATCTATTCAAAGATATGGTGTAACTTACATTTATAAAACCTTTTCTATTACCTACCAAATTAATTCTGTAAGCGCTGTTTTTTCTGATGCAGATAATACTGAAAAAGCTAATTCAACTGCAACAAATGGATTAATTCCTGCTTATACGATTATGGACGCCAGCTTGAGTTATTCATTTGCTAAAAAATACAATGTTAAAGCCGGTGTTAATAATTTGGCGAACGTAAGTTATTTTACCCGCAGATCCGGCGGATATCCGGGTCCGGGATTAATGCCGGGTAATGGCAGAACACTATTTCTTGGTTTAGGTTGTAAATTTTAAAAGAAATGCAATGTTAAGCCCCTTTATGATCCGGATTTAATTTGTGAATTTTTTTGGTTCCACCATACAATTCATATTTCAAAAACCTGCATTCTAGGGCACCATTATAGATTTGAATTTTGCGTGAAGGCCTCAAGCCAACTGCTTTAATCCCATCCGGATTGCTGGTTATCATCCAGGCATTAAAATTTTGAAAATCTTTTTTTAGTTTATTCCCAATTTCTTTGTAAAGTTCAGTTACTTCTTTCACGGGTAAGCGTTCACCATAAGGCGGATTAAGAATGATAACACCAGAACTTCGCTCAGGTTTTAAATCAAAAAAAGACTCATTATTGCATTTTACAACATCGTCTACTTTTGCATTAATGGTATTAGTTTTTGCTTTCTTTAAAGTGGGTGCGTGTATATCGTTTGCAATAATTTGTACCGGATCGTTTTTAATTTTGTTAACGCTGCTTTCAAAAATTAAATCATAAAGTTTTTCGTCAAAATTCCGCCAACGCATGAACGTAAAATCATTTCTATAATATCCGGGGGGTATTTGATTGGCAATTAATGCGGCTTCAATTGCAATTGTTGCGGCTCCGCACATACCGTCAATTAGTAATAAGTGTGGTTCCCAACCGCTTAATTTAACGAGGCCCGCAGCTAAAACTTCTTTTAAGGGTGCTTCGTTTATATCACTTCTATATCCTCTTTTATAAAGTGGGTCTCCGCTACTGTCCAAATGCAAACTGATTTCATTTTTATAAACGTGTACGTAAAGCTTAAACGTTGGCCGGATAAGATCAACGCTTGGCCGCTTACCTGTTTTTTCTCTGAAACGATCAACAATTGCGTCTTTAATTTTTTGAGACACAAATAAGCTGTGTGTAAATTGTTCAGTATTTAAAACACTTTCAACCATAATGCCATCAGACACATCAATAAATTGTTCCCATGGCATTAATTTAATAGCATCATATAATTGATGTTCATTGTTGGCTTGAAATTTATAAATAGGTACTAAAACCTTTAAAGCAGTATGTAGGCAGAGGTTGCATTTGTAAAGGAAACCAATATCGCCCTTAACAGCCACGCCTCGTTTAAAAGGAACGATGTTTTTGCCACCTAATTTTAAAAGCTCTTTGGCAAGGACGTCTTCTAAACCAAAAAAAGTGGTCACTTTTATTTCAAACTCACCTTGTGAATTAAATGTATATGTAAATGAATCGCTCAAAATAAAATTAGGTATGAACTGTGTTTAAAAAATCTAAAAATGGTTTCATGGCCTTGAAACCATCAACAACCGTTTTTTCGAAATTTGATGAGGTAATCTCTTTATTAGAGAGTGGGTGACTTACGGTAAAATGTTTGTTTTTTAAAACTTCTATCAACGGATGATCTTTATCATAACCTTTTGGTGGATTTTTAAGTTTATCCATTTCATCAATTCCCTTAAAGAACTGCTTAAAGTTTTTAGAGTCCAATATCTTTATAAAAGTTTTTCCGTTGTAATCAATTTCTTGTCGGATTTTCGCTAAAACATCCGGCATTGGCATGTATATACCACCTGCTAAAAAACTTTTATTGTTTTCAACATGTATATAGTAACCGGCCTTTGCACTTTTTTTACCACCCGCGTTAATACTGGCGCCCATGTTGGTTTTATAAGGAGATTTATCCTTGCTAAATCTAACGTCTTTGTAAATTCTAAACACGCAATGTTTAGCTTCTAATTCGGGCTCGATTGATTTATCAAATTTTCTAATTTCTTTGATTAATGAATTAACAACATCATCAAAGTGGTTTTTGTTTTGCAAATAAGTTGCTTTATTGGCTTCAAACCACTCTTTAGTGTTATTATCCTGTAGGTTTTTTAAAAAGCTTAAAATATCTTTCATTACTCTTCTATTGTATCACTTATTTTTTTAAAAAATTTTAAGTGAGTTAAAAATTCTTTAGCGGTTATTCGAATGAGTGTGTATACCGGCAGTGCAACAACCATTCCAAAGATGCCACCCAAGGCACCTGCCATGAGTGTAATAATAAATATTTCCAATGGATGAGCCTTAACCGAGCTTGAAAATATAAACGGCTGAATTAAGAAACCATCAATTAAATTAATACTTAATAACGAAAAGAAAATTTTATTAATTGTGGGTCCAATTAAATCATAATGTCCGGCACTAATGCACCCACTTACACCTAGAAAAATGGCCAGCAACATGGTTATAACAGAACCAACATAAGGAATAACGTTTAAAATGCCGGCAACAAAAGCAATAATCACAGCGTTTTTAATACCAAAAATAGTTAAGATTGTAAACACAGCCACACCAACAATCAACATATCAATGAACAAAGCGGCAAAGTAGTTACTCAACATTTTTTTACTGGTTTTAAAAATATCGCGCATTTCCTTTTCTTTTCCTTTAGGCGCGATTATAACAAGCCCTTGTTTAACTAGCGACTCATCTTTAAGAAAAAAGAAGGTAATAAATAACACACATAAAGTACCGCCAAGTATAGTTCCTGCATAACCGGTTATATTATTTAACAAGTAAGTTATGTTGTTGGTAGTTGCAAATTGATGAAGCTGAGAGTTAATGTTTTGTTTTAATTCTTCTTCAGAACCAAGTTTGTTAAGCAATGAATGGAGGTTTGGAAACTGGTTTAGGGTATTATGCAACACATCATAAAAATTTAAAGAAGATAAGTTGTTTATCTCACTTACCAATGGTGGAATAATTAAATAAAACATAAAAGTAAAAATACCTACAACGCAAGTCAGAGTAATTCCGGCCGCAACAGAATCGGGGAGTTTATATTTCCCAAATCGGATTTTTTCTAATCGATAAGTAAGCGGGAAAGCAATTAAAAACAATACAGTTGCAATTGTTAAATAAACAACAATTTTGAAAAATACATAAACAAATAGAATAAGCGCTAAAACACCTAAAATTCTCAACCAGTTATATTTTATTTGCATAAACAAATATAAGTTTTTATACCTTTGTTATATGCGCTTTTTTAAATCATATATCGTTTTTTTTGTGTTATTATGCGCATGCGTCTCTAAACAAAACAGGTATACCGTAAAACCTACCAAATCTATTTCGAACCCAGACAATGAACTTTTAGAAGTTAATGCAGTTGTATATAACGATACAGAAAATTCCTCTGTGGTTTATTTAAGTATTGATAATGAAAATTTAATCTATAAACGACCCGACACCACAATTCAGTTTTATGCTGAAATGAAAATCAAATATGAAGTATCAAATGAGGCTTCGCCAAAAAAAATTACTGATAGCGCTTCCTTTAAGCTATTAGACAGAGCAGACGAACAAATTCAAACAAAGAATATTTTAAGTAAGTTCAAAATTAAAACAGAATCAGGAGAAAATTTCAACCTGACGATTTCTGTTACAGATGAAAATAAAAAAACACAATACACTCAAAATGTTCTAATAAATAGAAAAAATTACCTTTCTAGACAAAATTTTTTAATTACTGCAGACAACAAAGTATCATATAAAAACTCATTTTTACCTAATCAAGATGTCAATATTCAGCTTAACTCACTGAGCAGAGCTAGCGCTACGGTAGATTGCTTTTTTAAAGAATTTGCAATTGCATTACCCCCTTTTTCTAACAAAATAAATGAAGAGTTCAAATATAAGCCCGACAGTAGTTTTACGATCAGCTTAACCACATCTAATTTATCTATTAAAATGCCGGAAACTGGTTTTTATCATTTAAGATTTGATCCCGCAAGTAATGACGGCCTGAGTCTTTATACTTATGATGAAGCCTTTCCTGGGGTAAGTAATATAAAGGAAATGATTTTATGCACACGTTACATTATGACAAAACAAGAGTACGAAACCTGCACGGCTTCGGAAGATCAAAAGGCTGCAATTGATAAATTTTGGTTAGCTTTAGGTGGTAGTAATGAACGAGCTAAAGAATTGCTAAAGAGGTATTATAATAGAGTAAAGGAGGCCAATAAACTATATACAAGTTATAACAAGGGCTGGAAAACCGATAGAGGGATGATATTCATTGTGTTTGGCAGACCAAGCCATGTTTATAAAAACAATCATACCGAAACCTGGGTTTATGGCATTGAAAGTAATCCAAGCTCTTTTCGTTTTGTGTTTCATAAAGAACAGAGCCCATTTAGCAACAATGATTATACTATGGATAGAAATCAGTATTACAAAGATCAGTGGTATTTAGCAGTTGATTATTGGAGGCAGGGTAGAATTTATAACGTTTTTGAAAAATGAAATAGTACGAGCTTATTTGTTAAACGCCTTTTCATATAAGGCGATCCAATCTTTCGGGCTTATTTTTTTTACTAATTGTTCAATGAGTTTAAATGGAATATCATCAGGTTTTTTGAACCGGATGCAGCTTTTGCCCATATCAAGTTTAGACTTACTATGTTTTGGATATTCTTCAATAAACCAGTCGGATAATTTTTTATCAGCATAAATGCCCATGTGATAAAAGGCAATAAAGTTTTTTTGCGCTGCAATACTTAAAAACGGCAAGGGTAAACTGGTGTCGCAATGATAGCCTTTTGGATAAAGTTTGTGCGGAACAACATAAGAAGGCATTTTGTAGTTAATACATTCTTCAAAACCTTTTGGTAAGTTTTTCAAGATAATCGCTCTTAGTTTTTCAAACGCTTCTTTTTTTGTTGGCTCAATTGTTTTAATATAGTCGTTAACTGTAACTAATTCTTCTTTTGGCATGTTAATTCTATTAAAATTAAAATGAAGGTAGTAATTTTACACGGATTTCAATGATGAACTATTTATTACTTGTTTACTATTTTTTTAGGTCTTTGTTTTTAAGAGGAATTAGGGGCACTTTAAAAATAATAAATTATGAAACAATAGCTGAAAAAAAATATAACATACA
Organism: Bacteroidota bacterium; assembly: GCA_020403265.1. Taxonomy (GTDB): domain Bacteria; phylum Bacteroidota; class Bacteroidia; order B-17B0; family Aurantibacillaceae; genus Aurantibacillus. Next base: position 28,707 of record JADBXZ010000011.1, on the reverse strand, counting down.
AACTGCCGGTGTTAAAGCTAGTGAGTCAGCAGATTTTTTTCATTATCAGGGCGCCAATTATTGGGTACTGGAGCAACTTTTGCGAGAATCTTTAAGTTTGTTTACGAATGCTAATTTTATAGATATTGGCTGCGGCAAAGGAAGGGCGTGTTTTGTAGCAGAAAAAATGGGTTACAAGCGAGTTATTGGTATTGATTTGGACAAAGAACTAATTCTAAAAGCTAAAGAAAATGCGGCTATAATTAATAGTGAAGTTGAATTTATTCATTGTAACGCTCAGGAATACGATTTTAAAAATCAAACAACTGTTTACTTCTTGTTTAATCCTTTTAGTGAAAGTGTTCTTAAAAAAGTGTTGATTAAGATAATAGAGGGCTCACAATCAAAAACATTAATAATATACATGAATCCAACACAGGCAAACGTATTTAAAAGCCTTAATATTAAGCTATTTAAACAGATGAAGACTAATAGATATTTAGAGGCTAATTATTATCTTTTGAATGAATAGATTTGTTTCGACGAAAAAGCCATAAAAGATGGTTTAAAAATTAAACCTTAGGTTTAATTTTAAGTCAAAAAAATAAAAACCCATGAAAAACAAGCTGTTATTAGTTTTATTAGTTGTTTTATTAAACATCAGTACTAAAAGTTTTGGTCAGCGGAGAGGCCCACACGGTCGTCATCCACACCGCGGTCATGGTAAAGTAGTGGTAAGACGCAGTCCATACAGACCGCACAAAATTGTAGTTTATCATCCTGTTTGGAGGCCTGCCTATGGTTATAATCGTCGTTGGGTGTTTTTTCCTAAGTATAATTTATACTGGGATAACTGGCGCAATCACTATTATTTTTATAACGGAAATGCATGGATTTCGCAACCAACTGCTCCCCCAGTGATTGTTAATGTTAACCTTGAAAAAGAAAAACATTATGAGTTAAAAGAATCTGATGATGATAAGGATGCAATTAATGAAGAAAATGAAAGCCATAAGACAGAGTACAAGCCTGAGTAGGCTTATGCTTTTTTTACGAATTCACTTTTTAATGCCATGGCTCCAAAACCATCTATTTTACAATCGATGTTATGGTCGCCCTCAACCAATTTAATGTTTCTAACTTTGGTTCCTGCTTTTATGGATTGTGAGGTACCTTTTACCGGCAATGTTTTAATTGTTACTACACTATCGCCGTTGCTTAAAACAACACCGTTTACGTCTTTCACAACAAGGCCTTCTTCAGCTTGTTCTTCAACAGTAATCTCTTCTTCTCGCCATTCGTGAAAGCAGTCAGGGCAAACAAAATTAGAATCGTATAAGTAGGTGTTAACACTTTTGCATTTAGGACAATTAGGATATTCCATGGGGATTAGAATTAAAAGAGGCAAGCTATCAACTTGCCTTTTGGAATTTAAAATTAAATATGAAGTGCTCTTTTTCCGGTGGCGTCTAAGCAAGCTTCTTTCATGCTTTCTGTAAAAGTAGGGTGAGCATGACTCATTCGGCTGATGTCTTCGGCGCTGGCTTTATATTCCATCGCTACAACAGCTTCAGCAATCATATCAGCTGTTCTAGGACCAATCATGTGTACGCCTAATATTTCATCAGTAACCTCATCAGCTAATACTTTTACAAAGCCGTCAGTATCCATGCTTGCTCTTGCTCTTCCACTTGCTTTAAATGGAAAGTTTCCAACTTTATATTTTTTTCCTTGTTCCTTGAGTTGTTCTTCTGTGTAGCCAACTGCAGCAACTTCAGGCCAGGTGTAAACAACGCCGGGAATTAAGTTATAATCAATATGCGGTTTTTGTCCGGCCAGGTATTCTGCAACAAACACACCTTCTTCTTCGGCTTTATGCGCAAGCATGGCGCCTTTAACAACATCGCCAATGGCATAAATATTATCAGCGCTGGTTTTTAAATGATTGTCGGTTTCAATTCTTCCTCTTGCGTCTACTTTTATTCCAACGTTTTCTAATCCTAACCCTTCTGTATATGGTTTTCTGCCTACTGCAACCAAGCAATAGTCTCCTTTAATTTCTATGGGTTCGTCTTTAGCGTTTAAAGCAGAAACCGTGACTTCCTTACCTGTAGATTTAACACCGGTAACTTTATGTTTAAATAAAAATTCAAAACCTAGATTTTTCTTTAGCACACGTTGTAATTCTTTACTTAGTGCGCCATCCATTCCAGGTATAATGCGATCCATAAATTCAACAACCGTGATTTTGCTTCCTAAACGACCATATACACTGCCTAATTCTAAACCAATAACGCCCCCGCCAATTAAAACCATGTGTTTAGGCACCTCAGTTAACTCTAAGGCCTCTGTTGAGGTAATAATTCTTTTTTTGTCGATATCAATCCCGGGTAATGAAGAAGGCTTAGAACCGGTAGCGATAATGGTTTTAGTGCTTTCAATTTTTTCAACAGACCCATCTTCTTTTTTTATTTGAATGGTGGTTTTGTTTTCAAAACTACCGTGACCTTGATATACGGTAATTTTGTTTTTTTTCATCAAAAAATTAATACCATCACAAGTCATCTTAACAACTCCTCTTTTCCGTTCAATCATTTGCTTTAAGTTTACCTTGGGTGATTTAACGTCAATGCCGTGTTCTTCGAAATGATGCACAGCATTGTAAAAATGTTCGCTACTATCTAAAAGTGCTTTAGATGGAATACAACCAACATTTAAACAGGTGCCACCAAGTGTAGCATATTTTTCAATTAAGGCGGTCTTCATTCCTAATTGAGCACATCGAATAGCGGCCACATATCCACCGGGACCAGATCCAATAACGGTTACATCAAATTTTTCCATACTTGTTAAATAAAGCCATAAATTTAACTAATTACTTGTTAAATCACAACTTTAAGAAAGCCTCAGAGAGTTGTTTTCTTCCGGTTTCTGATTAAAAATGCTGCAACCAACGCCCAAAGAGATAACCACTTTTGGCAATAATGATAGCACTAAAAACGATTAAGAAAATTATACTCATTTTTAAAAACGTTTGGCGTTTAAATTTTTCTTTTTTCAAGTTTATTCTTTGATTAATTTTTTAGTAATGATTTTTTCTTTGCTTTTAAGTTGTATGAAATACACTCCTGTTGTTAATCGCTCTAAATCACTTAAGTGTAGTTCGTTTTTGCCTGGATAATAAGTTTTATTTTCAATGTAACATAATGTTTGTCCAAGTAAATTACTTATAACAACTTCAAAGTTTTCAGCTTGAAGAAGGTTAACTTGTATTTTAATTTCCGATTTAAATGGGTTTGGAGATACATTTAAAAAAACAGAAGCTGCTTTCTCATTAATACTTACAGCGCTATTCAGGTTAATTTCATCAAGAAAGAAATTATTACTTAAGCCGTTAATTGAATCAGCCATGAAAATAAACCTGAATTTAACATTACTTTCATTAATATAATTATTAAAATTTGGGTGCGCACTTAAATCATATAATTTCCATTGATTGGCTGCGGGTACAAATGGCGATGAGGTAGTTCCACCTGAGCCACTACTTAAATTTGCCGAATTAATGGATTGAATGGTTTGCCAGGTTCCGCCACAATCTTTGCTTCCCTGCGCAATAAAAAAATCTTGTTGGGATAAGTTTTTTCGAGCATAGGCATACTTTAGTGTATAACTTGCACCCGGGTTAGCATTTAAGTCGTAGCTTGGTGTTTCAAGTATTTCATTCGTTCCGGCTGTAGTTAGTGCCCCATCAATCATCATACTTTTTCCACCTAAAGAAGCTGCCAAATTAGTTGTTGCCCAAATAGAGGGGTTACTATTGTTTGTTAACTTTAACCAATTAGCGGGCAAACTATTACCTTCAAAACTTTCTGCATAGTTACCGGGGCTAACAACACTCGTTGTTAAGGCTGTTAAAACATAACTTGAGCTGGAAGACCCGTTAGTGTTGGATGCCACACAAGTAACCGTTATATTACCTATTGCCGTAGTTGTAATGGTTAGGCTGCTATTTGTAAAGCTGCTTGCGATGGCTGGTCCGGAAACAGACCAATTATAAGTGATGGGATTAGCGTTGCTTGTATATGAATTAATTGTGACGGTTTTTCCAACGCAAACAGATTTAGTTGAACTTGCAACATCTATTTTAGGAATACAATTACTGGTAGTAGTGGTAATACCGGTTTGGGCTAAGTTACCCGGGGTGTATAGATTATTGCGATTATTTATATTGCTCGTTAAACAAGTTAACATTCTATTTTTTTGGCCATTAGTAAACATTAATTTACATGGAGCATAATCCATGTAATTTTGAACATTTTCTTGTACCGATGGCGTACATATAGCAGCGTTGCTGGTTGCACAACTAACAAACCCTTTTGTAACCGGGGTGTCTGTTACCCCATCATCACCACAAGCAACCATTGGGTTATTGGTTGAACCCCAAGTGTGTTGTAAATTAAACCAGTGTCCAACTTCGTGTGTTAACACACGATAATCTACACCGAGTGTAGTACCGGTATTACCAACATAATTATGCATACAAACAATAGCATCGCAATTGGGCGGTACGGGTGTGCCGGGCAAAAAAGTATATGCACCATTGATGCCTATAATACTTTTTACTACATAAATGTTTAAATATTTATCTCTAGGCCAGCTATAAATAAACAACGATAAGTTGTTTGGATCCCAAATTGTATTTGGGTCATAATGTCTTATAATTCCGTTTGTGCAATTACCATTTGGATCTATGGTAGCAAGTTTAAAAGCTATTCCAACGTTAGCTATGTTGTTGGTAAAGCTTGTAACCACGTTAATTGTATCGCTATTTTGCTTTTGGTAATCTCTGTTAAGTATTGCCATTTGGCTTAGAATTTGAGCATCACTAATGCACTCAGCGCCACCGGTATGTAAAATATGGAAAACAACAGGTATAGTATAGTTTACAACACTAACAGTATTTATTTTAAAATTACTATTTAACTCGTTTACTTTTGACCGTAGTTCCGGATGTTTTTTTAGAACAGATTCTGTAATTAAATGCTGACCACACTCCGGGGTTTGAGCAATAAAATTTAAACTTAAAATGAAGTTAAAAACTAAAAAAGATATTTTTTTCATATGTTATTGTTTTTATTTGATTCTTTTTAATTCGTTTTCTGTTGAAGAGGATTGGTAAACTTTATTTATTTTGTTGTTCAAACCAAATCGATAAGATAAATTAATGCCTACAACACGAGTGTCACGTACACTATACCAATTTGCTGTTGCCGCGTCCAGGTTGTTAATTGTTCCCCTCGTTCTGAAAGAATACAATATATCGTTCACACTAATTTTACAATTTAGTTTATTCTTTAAGAAGGTCTTTTGTAAGCCGAAATTAAGTGTTCCGTAATCACCAATAACAAATTGCGCTTCTGTTACATCACTTAAATAATCACTACTAATCTCAATTCTCCAATTATTGAAAACAGATATGGAGTTAATCAAATTAAAATATATATAAGTACCGGATGAATTTAAGTCTTGATTGTAGAGCTTGCTTTTATATTGTCCGTTTGCTAATTCAACAACATAGTTACTGTTTAATCGATTAAATGGCCTAAGTACGCCTTGTGCGCTTAGGCTTATAATTTGTGCTTGGCCTAAATTGTTTGGCCTGCTGTAGTATGTTCCGTTTATAATTTGAATAGTTTCGTTAGTTTTGTTTTTGGTTTTACTATATGATATAGTAAAAAAGTATTTGCTTAAAAGGTTATAAGCCAGATTAATGTTATGCATAAACGATGGGCTTAAATATGGGTTCCCGGTATAAAAAGTAAATCTATCAAGCGGGCTTACGAAAGGAGTTAGCTCTCTGTATGTTGGCCTGGTAATTCTTCTACCATAATCGAGCGCTAAAACATGTTTACCGGCACTGTCAAATTTATAATCAATAAAAATGGTTGGAAACAAATTAAAATAACTGTTACCAAACAGGGTGTCTTTAATAAGTAAGTAGCTGTATTGTTTGGCGTTGTAAAATGTGTGTTCTGCTCTTAGCCCTGTTTGTAAGTTCAGTTTTTTGAATGATGTATTGTAATTCACATATGCAGCATTAATCCATTCTTCGTAATTATAATTATTACTTAGAGGTTTATTAATGTAAGTTGAATCGTCAAGCACTATAGTATATAGCGCATTGTTTTTAGTTTTGGATAAGGTTGATTTTAGTCCTAATTCAAAATTGCCCTTGGGTTTGAGTGGTAAGTTTAAATTGGTTTTTAGCGAAATAACCTGAATCATAGAGTTCATAAGTCCTTGTTGGGTATCATTGTATAAGACTTTACCTTGATTGGAAGTTGTTTCATTAGTAAAATCTTGATTTAATTTTGAGCCATATTGTATGTAGTCCAAATCAGTGACCCATTTTGTTCCTATACTATCTATATTTAATCGGTAATTAACATTATAGTTGTTTGTATATAGAGCATTTTTTTCTTTGCTTCCTGCGTATACGTAATCTGGTTCCCAAGCATTTAAGCGAATGGTACCCTGTCCGCTTTTTTGATTCTCAGATTGAGTATACATTGATTTTATACTAATGCCTATGGTACTTTTTTTTGTTAAAAAAACATCAACACCCAGCCTTGCTGAAATGGGTATACTTTTTACTTTTAAATAGGTGTTTTGATTAAATATGTAGTTTGAGGTACTAACTGCTTCTGTGTAGTTGCGGTTTATAGTCAAATCCTGAAATTGAATGTTTAATAAATGACTAATGGATGTGGATAGTGATAATTTATTTGAGGTGTAATTTAGATTGAAAGCTGAATTTGATTTAGAATATCTGCCTTGATTAAAGGCAAAACTGGCAAATCCATTTAATCCTGCTGTGGAGTTTCTTTTGTTGATAACATTAATGATTCCACCGTTACCGGCTGCGTCGTAAATGGCCCCGGGATTGTAAATAAATTCAATTTCTTTAACGTTTTGAGCAGGGATAGATTTTAAATAATTTTCTAAATCTGTACCTGTTAAATAGCTTGGTTTTCCATCAAAATAAACCATTACTCCCGCTTTACCCCTCAGTTTTATTTCTCCGGAGCTTGATATTGTTATACCGGGTGATTTGATAATTAATTCGTAAAGTGTATTTTGATTATTGGAAATTAGTGATGTAGTATTTAAAATGAATTTTCCATTCTTTTGGGTATACACAAGTTGATTTGCATAAACATTTACTTCCTTTAATGCTTCGTTTTTGTTTTGTAAACGATACGTAATTAAAGTGTCGGGCAATATGTTTTTAAAAATTGAACTGCCATGTGTTTCAGAGTGGATTATTAATATAATACTGTCTATAGCGCCGAATATATTGGCTTTAAATAAGCCTAAGCTGTCGGTAAATTCAGTTTTAAGCAAAGTTTGTTTTGAAATTAACTGAACCATTTGATCTTTTAGTGGAATATTATTAGAGTCAATAACGCACCCTATATAATTTGTTGTTTGAGCGCCTACTCTTTCAAACATCCTACACATAAACAAAAAAACAAATAATTTGATTATAAATTGTTGTTTAGCCACACATCAATGTCTTTAAATAAATCATGATTGAATTGACTTAATGCAAAAAGTTGATATTTAGCAGGGTCTTCACTTTCCAATTTAACAAAGTCTTGCATCGTACCAATTTTCTGGAAAGTATGATTGGTTTTTGGAACAAACATAAACTGTGCTGTACCCGGCCTCAATTCATTAATGTACCTTGCAATTTCCTCAGTGTCATATTTATTATTGGCTGCGATATCCGACTCACCGTAAATTGCCAGAACTTTTGTGTTTGTGTTTTTCCAAGCCTTGGCATGATTGTGTTCATTAATTTCTTGATGAAATTGTAGTGTTCTTTCGGCTGCAAAATAGCCGGATTGAGGATTGTAATTTAGAATAGCTTGCGAAGCCAATTTAGCAAGTGGGTCTGTAATTGCAAAATCTTTCGTTTTTGTTTCGTAGAACAATTTGTATAGTGTAAATTTAACCTTTTCAAGTGTATCTCTTAGGTTTGCAAGGTCTGCTTGGTAATAGCGAGATTGCACAAGGTAAGCATCCAGCAAGTAGTCACTCCAAGGTTTTAAACCAGTTCCATAAACAATAACAGCATTGGTTTTAAATTTTTGTGCAATAAGTGGTGCTGTTATGCCACCTAATGAATGACCAAACAAAATTATTTTTTGGTTAGGAAATTGATTTATCAAATGTTTGTAACCCTCGGTGAAAACTTCAAGTTCTTTTTTAAAACCTATTTCATTACAGGCGCAATGATAATAGGAATCACCCATTCCTAATTTTTCAGCAGTGAATACAGTATAGCCTAATTTAACAAAGGCATCAATTGCCAGTTTCGTAGGATCTAGTGAGTTTAAGTTGTCAACAGAGTAGCATGAAATTCCTTGAATAAAATAGACAACGCCTTTACTTTTAAGTTTTAATGGTGTTTTGGTTATTGTTCTGATTAAGGTGTTTTCAAATTTAAACTCGCCGTAACTTACTTTTATTTCGTCATTACTAATTTCGTATGGTTTTCCAACAAGTTCTCCGTTTAGTTTGATTTGTTTGTTTTTTCTATTGAGCACGACGTTAATAATTTCTCCTTGTTTGAGTTTTTGGGCGAATAGTATTAATTCAGAGGCACTTTTGATATCTACATAGTTTATATTTGTAATGATATCATTAGGTAAAATTTTCAAGATATCCGCATTAGAGCCGGGAATAACCGTCCTAACAACAGCCCCATCAATTGGTTTTAAGTTTAATCTTTTAAATAAGCTGTCGGAATTTTGGCTGTATAAAGCAACGCCTAAGCCTGCTTTTCTCTGAATAGTTTGAGAATTAATTAAACACGGAATAATAAAAACTAAAATATAGATTAGATTTTTCATAGCTTTATTTCTTTTAAGAGGTGATACTTCAACTCACAAAAACAAAAGTATTAGGTTAAATAAGAAGGTTGTTGTCAAATCCTGCTAAATTTATTGCAAGGTATTTTACTTAAAAGTAGAATTAAAATCTGGCTGATGGGTTTAGACGGAATTCTTTTTTGAAAGCCTTGCTAAAACTTGCAACATTTGCAAAGCCTGCCATATCTGCCACCTGAGAAATAGAGTGGGTTTTTAGTCCGAGTAATTGTCGCCCATAATTTAATTTGTTCTTTAGTAAAAGTTGATATGGACTGATTTGAAAAACGTGTTTAAAAAGTCTGTAAAAATGGTATTCTGAAATACCACAATATAAGGCTACTTCGTTAATATCATTTATGTTAAGAAAGTTGGAGTTAATAAGGTTTTGTGCTAATAATAATTTTCTAAGCAGTTCTTTTTTGGTGGTTGATTTTACTGCTTTTATGCGTTGAAATTTTTTAAAGTTCTGTAGATTGTCATTTACAATCTTTTCAGCCAGACTAAAGTAAAATTCTTTTTCAAAACTAAAATTATGATTAGGGTTTGCTTCAAAAATTTTGGCAGCATCGTTTAAAAATCTACCGGTTGAATTGCTGTAAGCATCATATTTGCATTCTAAAAAGTCAGGAGAATTGAGATATGTATTTAGTTCTGATTGATGGACGTTATCTTGAGGATTGATAACACTTGAGACAGCAAGACTGATTAATTCCGGCGAAACATCAATACACAAACCTTTTACATCTACCTTGCTATCTACTACAACCGAACCCTCTGAATGCTTATTTACAATCAAAAATTCATTTTGTTGAACACAATAATTTTTTGAGTTTACTTTGTAATACTCTTTGCCAGATATAACATGTTTAATGGAAAAACTTCTGAAGGGTTGATCGCAAAAAAATTGTTTCAAAACAGAATAATTAACTAAGCTACTGTTTTTAGGTAGATTGATTTGTGTCTTAGTAGTTTCGTTTAGAAGCATGTTAAACAAAGGTAACCTAACATTACAAACAAACAAAAAAGCTGAGCTGTTTTAAATTATTTTAACTAAACAATTAATTGTAAGTTAGTAGCAATTCCTATTCACAAACACATCAGGCCAATTTGTAGAAATCTAAACTTCAATTAGAGTATTTAGCATCTTTCTGATGATCTAACTACAATGTAACGGGAGTGTGTTGGAATCAAAATACATATGAACAAAATAATCAACTCGAAAAACAAGAATTTAGAAATACATTACAGGCTGCATTCCTAACCATAGTTTATACACACCAGAACACGCAGGATTCATCAAAAACAAAGAGCCAAATCAATACGAGTACCTATTTGGTAGCAAAGCCATTAAAGTTTAAAAAGGAGAAATGATAATATTTAGTATAGTAACGAAAAGATTTAGGGTACTTGTGCACTCAGAGAAGCATGTTAATCTAAAAGGCAGGGTTAAAAAATCAAAGAGACAGTTGATAAGCGCTCTACGAAAAAATGTATGAATGTTTACAAAAACCGTATGCCAAACGAATGAAACTACAACTCAGCTCTTCGGCTTAACTCATGTTAGTTTGTTTAATTAATTTCACAGGTATGCGAAGAAGTTAGACTAGAGTTATTCAAAATGCAACTAAATTTATGCTAGTTGCAGCTATACCTTAAAATTTTAAGATGTGTGTTAATTGGCATGAAACAAACAAAAAAGTAACACGTAATAAACAAACGAAGGCTGCGTGTTGGTGGCTGGTGTTTTGGTTTTTCTAATGATTTGTTGGGAGCATCATCCTAAACAATAAAGTTGTTTTAAAAACTATTCCATTTGCTTAAATTGTATTCTGTCGGAATTACAATACCATGAAAACGATTTGTCAAACCGTAAAAAAGTATTATTGTCAAAATAAAACCAAAAGTCAAGATTACAAAAGATTGTTTTCGGGGTGATAAACCAAAAATAGAATGCTTCATTTTTTTGTAATGAATTGATGCAATATGTCCGAAAAACGAAAGAATGGCAAGCCCATAGTATGGAATAAAAAACAAATTAAAAGGAAATAAATTGAGTCCAGCCACACCAAAATAAAAGTTCGTGTCAAGGTTTAAAAAATCTCGACCAATAAAAACGGCTGCCAAATGGAACGTAAAGAAAACGGCTAAGTAAAGTCCTGACCATAATTGTATTTTGTCAAAATGGGTGAGTGTTATTTTCCTTTTGTCTATAAAAAGTTTAATTCCTGAAATTATTTGAATAAAAACAGAAAGTATTAAAATCGTTTCAACAAAAACATTTCGATAGATAAGTCTCAGATTTGTCATTAGCTCAATGTGTTGAGCTGCACCTAAAATGCTATAAAGGTGATTCAATAAATGTATTGAAACAAATATTGTAATAACCAAAGCCGAAAAGGAATGTATTTTCTTTATGTTCATATTTTGATAAATAATTTAGTGTTCAATCCTAGACCACTTCCATGCGTAACGGATAATTAGACAAAGAAGAACAACTTCTATGACTGCCGCAAAATACATATGCAACCAAGCTTCTCCTACCAAATTGAACAGCATATAAGGTATAAGTATGATTGACACTATGATATTTGTTAAACGATTTGTTTTAGCTGGTAAAGCAACAGAGAGAAAAATCATCAGAACTGGAATTGCAACAAAAAACATTGCTATCATTAAAAAAACATATGAAATATTAAATACAAAAACCTTCCCTGCCAAAATATCTTTTAAGCTTCCTGGCATATAGAGGTGAAAATAATCTACATAAATATATAAGAACATAAAACTCGCCCATAATGAAGCAAGCTTTAGTTTCACATTAACTTTGATGTCTTCAAATTTCATTTGTGTATTCATTATTTAAAAATTAAATCCAATATTAAGTCCTGGCTCTGGAAAAATGAATTTAGACCACTTATCGTCCAGCTGTTTAAATCCATCGGGTAATTCAGTATGATAGGCACGGTGGGTCATACATATTGACGGCTGAAAGAAAAATTTGTCTTTAAAGAGTTTGATGTGATAACCAACACGATATGAATTAAAGATCTGAAAACCATCGTCAATTTTCTTACCATTGTCATTCACGAAATTTTGCCAAGTGGGCATTATATCCAATTGGGCATACAAACCTTTCCAAAAAAATCGTTGGTAAGAAGCTGTTATCCCAATCTCACGAACATACCCAGGAAATTTTTCTTCTGGCTTTCCATATGCATCATTTAAAAAAGGATGTATACCATTTGGCCAAGCATATTTCCAAGTTTTTGGTGAAAATCTAATTATGTCTTTACCTGAAAGTCGATAGCCTATATCTAGCTGAGCAAAGTTGGGTGGATTTCCCCCATCAGCTATATTACCTATTATGACAAATAATGAAGTTCCAACGAACCACCGTTTGTAAGTGCTGTCTTGTTCGGCATATTGTGCATGCACTTTTAAATTGCTTATCAAAACTAAGACAAGTCCAATCCATAAAATTTTCTTTTGCATAATTTTTCTTTTAATGTTAATTGATACTGCAAAAGTAGATTGGCAAGAGGCTACAACTCGTTCACTTAAGTTAAGAAATGATTTTACGTCTTACTTTTTTCCAAAATCCTGGCTCTTAGTCTGCTCAAGGATTGTGGTTTTATGCCCAGGTAGCTTGCTAATTGGTGCTGAGGTACGCGTTGGATAAGGTCTGGTCTTTTCTGTAATAAGTTTAAGTAGCGTTGTTCAGGCGAAGAAGTTTTGAATTCATCAAATTCAATGCGCTCCTTGGCTAGCAACTCTTCTGAAAATTTCATACACATGATTTCAAACTTTGGAAATCTGCTATTAACTTCCTCAGACATATCTGCATCCGAAATTAAAAGGATACAATCTTCATTACAGCTAATGTAATAATCGGAGGGGGTTCTGCTAATCACACAAGGAGGGGTTAAAGCCTCCATTTCAGTATAGAAAGCTGTAGTTTTTTCTTCTCCGTCTTTGATATAGTATGAACGAATACAGCCTTTTAAAACAAAAAAACTATTTTGAGTTTTTTGCCCTTCCGTAAGTAAAACAGTCCCTTTCTTTACGGAGTGAAACAGCTCTAATGAAAGTAGTACATTTTTCTCTTCTTCTGTAAGAGAAATGTATTTTGATATAAAACCGAATAGAATGTCTTGCATTTTTTATGTTGTTACTGTCGTTTGTTATACTTGCCACCAGCGTTCCGGCGCTTGGCGAAGCAGCGGATTTCGAAGCACTAAACTGTTAACCCAGCATAAAAGTTGATACGAGGCAGGATGTTCAATTAACCACTGAACCGCCACTTTTGCCAAACGCCTGTTAGCGGGTCTTTGTTTGTCTTTAGTACTCATTTTCGATTCTATTCCATGACAAATTTATTAAATAGTTTGCTTAGACATTAAAATCGCATTAATTGTTTTTTCTGCGTATCCATAAAAATAAAGAAGTAGGGCAAAAAGCCCTACTTCCTTTTTGGTCTAAATATTGAGCAGATTACTTTATCCAATTGCTGGGCTTTAAATAATAATTTAAGTAGATGTCAACTAATTGTTCGCCACCGTATTCAGGATATTTTTTAATGATAGCAGCCTTAAATTCTTCCTTATTTTTTGACTTTGTAATTGTTTCGTTAACGAAAGCCAGATAAGTCAGATTTTCCTTTAAAAGTTTTTCACCACCTTCTTTTCCGTGTCCCGCTAAAATTGTTTTATAGGTTTTTTCCTTTATGATTTTGTTTAAGGCGGTCTCCCAACCTTTTGTGTCTCCTTCTATGAATAAATGGATTTTGTTGTAAACTATATCTTGGGCGATGTATACACCAAGTTCTGGAAGTTTGATTACAAGTGAAACAGTTGATTCGTTATTTAAAGATTTTTCAAAGATAAATTTTACATTTCCGATTGTTTCCTCACCTGGTTGTTGAATGACAGAAGGCTTATTCAATTTAGTTGCAATCAAAGGACCAAATTGTGCCTGTCTTTGCTCAAGAACTCCTTGTCCAGTCTGTTCAATGGATGTTTTTGTTTCCGCCAGAGCATAAACTTTTACATCTGGAAAAGCATCTCCAAAACCTATGAAGTGATCAGGATGGTCATGACTTATGTAAAACCTTGTTACTGGCTTGCCTATTGAATCAGTAAATTTTTTCAATTCAAGAGCATAGGGTGCAAAAAATTGTCCGTCAACAATAATGAGTTCATTTTTCAGTTCAATAATGTGGCTTGTATTAGCAAACATAGCTGTCGGACTCATGTACGTGTGAACTTTTACGTTTTTGTTTTTGATAACTGTCCAAGAACTTCCAATCGAGATATTTTGTGCATTTACTTTTGTTAGAGCATTTATGATTAGAATGAATGCAAATAATTTTAAAGATTTCATACTTTAATTGTTTGATGGTGAATAAACTTGAGTTAAGAATGTTTTTACGGTGGTTGGTTTGCGACCCAAAATTTGTACTAAGTCTGAGCCAACCATTTCCAATTCTCCTTTTTCCTGAGCAACCGCAAAGCTGGAAAACAAACCAATGAAGTCAACAGGTACACCATGTTCTGTTAAGGTTTGAGCATACTCGTCTGCTGTTGGAGAAATGTAGTTGATTGTTTTACCAGTAATTTCAGAAAGTTGTTGAGCAACTTCTTGATAAGAAAACGTTTCTTGGTTTGTAAAGTGGTAAGTTTTTCCGGCATGTTTTGAACTTATTAAGATATTAGCAGTGGCTTCTGCCATCTCAGCGCGTAAAACAGCTCCAACTTTACCATCACCAGCAGGCAAATAAATTACACCTGTTTCAATCACCTTTTCACCAAGAAAGGCAGGAACAAAGTCCAAATAGAGTGTGTTTTTGAGAATGGTGTAATCTATACCGCTTTCTTTTAACCAAGCTTCTGTCTGAAGATGTGATTGAGCAACTGGCCAAAGTGGTGAAGATTCCGTTTCGTTTTTCCCTTGAAAACTTGTATAAACAACGTGTTTTACACCTGATTCTTTGGCTGCTTTTACCACATTTTGATGTTGTGCTCCACGATTAAAAATATCACTTCCTGATACAAAGAGTAATTTCTCTACACCTATGAAAGCGTTTAGAAGAGAGTTGTAATTGTCGTAATCGCCAATACGTAGTGCAACTCCTTTGCTTTTTATTTCAGCTGCTTTTTCTTCGTCTCGAACCAATGCAACGATGTTGGTTGAAGAAATGCCTTTTTTTAGAAGAAAATCAATTGCCGACTTTCCAAAATGTCCTGTTGCTCCTGTTACTAAAATCATTTTTTTGTTTTTTAAAATTTAATAATTACATTTGTTACACAAAGTAACTAATAATAGTTTTAAATAGTAACTGTTTCCTTTGGTTAACATAAAAAATAGCGGTAACAAAATGGTAACAATAGCAACAAAAAAAGGAGAAATTAAATGCCCGGTAACGGGAATGCTTCAGCTAATTGGCGGAAAATGGAAACCCGTCATCTTGTATTGTCTTAGGTCTGACAAAAGACGCTTTGGAGAAATTTCAGCTCGCATTCCTAACCTGTCTAGAAAGGTATTAACAGAACAATTGAAAGAATTGGAAGAAGATGGCTTGTTGACGAGAAAACAATTTAGTGAAATTCCTCCACGTGTCGAATATGAATTAACCGAGCTAGGCAAAAGTCTAACACCTGTTTTGAACGAAATGGAAAAATGGGGTAATGAAAATATTATCTATAAACAATAAACAGCGTCTTGTCTGTTGTCGTTTTACAATGCCCGCTAACGGTTTGCAGCCTTGCGCGCGTTTTTTGCTATGTCAAGTTACACATTTGAGCGTTAACACGCAAAAAATTAGGCAAGACCGCTGTTACCAGTTGTGGCGGACACATAGTTTTATTTTGCTAACAGGTCTTCGATTTCTACTTGAAGTTTTGGAATGTCACGAATTACAATTGCCCAAATGATGTCGTCTGAAACACTGTCGTAACCATGAGAAATTCTATTTCTTGTGTCAACTATTTTTCGGGAATTTGTTATTTCGATGTTTGGATTTTGACTTAAGATTCGGTTCATAGCCTCACCAATTATTTCTATATTTCTTTCGATAGCACGTTTCGCTTTTAAGTCTTTTTCGAAGTCTTGGAAAAGTTTTTTGTCGGGAAGAAATTGATTTATTTCGGAAATAGCTTGTTTAATGTCCGAAAGCCAAACTTTAATTTCCTTTTCCATAAACTAGAACTTTAGAATTTTCAATATTTTGTTTTAAATATTGATTATTAATTGCGCGTAGTTCAAGCAGGTCGACATGCCTTTTTAGTAATTGTTCTAGTTGGAACTTTAAGCCAAAATAGTCGTCGGAATAGGTCAGGGGATCATTACTGTCAATGTCAACAATAAGGTCGATGTCGCTGGTAGGTTTAAGTTCGTCCCTAGTCACTGAACCAAATGCAAATAAGGTCTTAACGTGATATTTATCACAAAGAGCCTTAATGGTGTCTATATTTAAAGTGATCAGTTTCATTGATAAAACAAAGATACTAAATTTCCCGAAATGTTAGTAAATGGTCGTCCCGCCATTACTGGTAACGTCAGCCTGTGAAATAACTCAACGATATTCACAATCATTCGTCATAAAGTTTTGTGTTGTTGTTACAAGCTGCCCTTTTTCTTCTGTCAATGGTCTGTATAATTTTCATTTTACTGTTTAATAAACTTTGTTGTCTGCTGTGAGTAGTTTTTTAGTCGAACAAAATATAATCCTTTTGGTAAATCTGAAATATCAAGTTGAGTAGATTGTGTTATAGAAAATTCTTTGAATAATATTCCCATTGAGTTGAAAATTTGAACTTGTGTTATTTGATTTTGGTTAATATTAAGCTTTATATATTCACTTGCTGGATTTGGACAAATAGAAACTTCTAACTTTTCAAATAGATTGTTATTCAAACCAGTTGATAAATTGCAAATATGCTGATTAAAAAATGTTTGTGTTCTAGAATACATCAACGAGTCTTGGCTTATGGTGTTATGAGTGTAGCCTGTATAAGTAAAATATTGATGTGTAACTCCATTGGTTGTAAAAATTGCTGCTAAATTATTATCGTATATGATATTAACAATATTATCGCTTGTTCCGTGATGTAATATGTATGGTTTTGTAATATTGTTAACCATTGTTGTAGTTGGATAAGTGAAGTCAGTTGGGTGTCCAACCCCGCCTGCTGTATGACCCGCACAACTGAACTTGTTTGGGTAAGTTCCCATTAAACCCGTTGTCAAAAAAGCTCCTCTGCTATGGCCAAATGCAGCAATGCAATTTGTGTCTGTATAGGCAAGGGAGGCTAAAATGTCCCAAAAGAAAAAAATATTATTGTCTTAAAGGTCATTTTAGTCAGTTAATTTTTTGTCTGGTGGAATGTCCGCTTATTGCTGCTAACGTTTTGCAGCTACAAAAAGTTGGCGATTTCGGAGCAAAAAGCTTGTCTGCCAGCAGTGAACTTGATACGAAGCACAAAGCTTCATTTAACCACTGAACCGCCAATTTCTTGGAGGTGCTGTTAGTGGTAGTTATTTTTCTAAGCCCGAATACTTTTTGTAAATAGCTCGGTAACCGAATAGTCGTCCAATTGGAGCAATAGTATTCATTAATATTTTTTGAACCCCAATCGGAATGTCCGCAAGATATGATTTACTGTCAAGATATTTAAGTGAAACTAACTCTTGGACTAAACCATATTTTCCATTTTTACTTTTTCCGTCAGCAGCAAGTCCCACTAAGTTTTCTATCAAAAAGTCAAAGTCTAATGCTGGTGTTACTGAATGAACATAGATTACCGCATCATTGTCATCATTGTAATGATTGTGAGGTATATTCTTAGGAAATGTTATTTTTTCTCCTGCAGAAATTTTCTTTGTTTGTCCTTCAAAAAAAATAGTTAATTGTCCTGAAATAACTTCGAAGGTTTCGTCTTGAAGAACGTGGAGGTGTTTGGGAACAAGTTGCCCTTTACCTTTAATAACTGCTTTCATAGTAACGCGTTCTCCGTTAGTGTCTTTGGCAGTTTCCAAAAACTCATATGAATCCCCATTTGTTGGGTTAGTAATTGTTTGTCCTTTTGTTGGCATACTTTTTATGTTTAAATTATTGTTTTACGTTGTCAATATAATTACCCCTAACGGTTTCCAAGCAGGCGCAGGCGGCTTTTGAAAATTCATCTGTCTACCCGCACCAAACTTACATACGAAGATACATGTTTTTTAGCGGAGGCTGTCATAATATTTTGTCTGATTGATTTTATGTCTTTTCGTGTCTGTTTGGGTTGCAGCTAACGGGTTGCGGCTTGGCGTAGTGGCGGATTTAGAAGCATTTCACTATCAACCAAGCACAAATGTTGATTTGAAAAACTAAACTTCAATTTACCACTGAACCCGCCATTACACCAAACCGCTGTTATGGGCTGGTTATTACTTAATAAATTTTACTACCACAGAAGAAATTCCATCATTAAAATGGAGGCAGTAAATCCCATTATTTAAAAGAATAGTATTTATTGTGTTATTGTTTTCAAATATATCAATCATAATTAACTTACCAGTCAAATCGTACACTTGATAGCTAATTCCATTTAAATTACGGTTTGTTTCAATATTTAATTTATCATTGCACGGATTTGGATATACTTTAATATTGTTTTGGTAATTAATTTCTTTTATGCCAACACTTGAATTATTTTCAATCACATAATATAAGGCGTTGTTTATATCAATGTCATTCCATTGTCCTGCTACACCCAGAAAAGTGGTTGAAGCTGGCCATCCTGCCAAAGCAATTGCACCAGCATCCTGACTGGTGTTGAAATCATCTGGTTCCATAATCGCACCTGTTCCATTTGCTTTACCCCAATTATTATAGTTTGAGGCAACAGGCACTCCGCCTCCTGCACCGGCTTGTCCCTGTCCGTTCCAGAAATTGATTCCTGTACCATCATTATTTCCATCCCATAACCATGTACCTTCTGTTTGTTTATCGGTAGCCCCAATCCAAACATAAGCCGTGCCACCGCCATCCGAAACGCTAACATAAGTGGAAGAAATACCTGCGGCAATAATTCCATTGTAAATCGCTGTTTGCTCGTTTACGTCATTTATTTCGGCCAGGTAGCCTCCGCGCTGCACAGCACAGGCAGCAGCGTTACTCCATGATTTGAGCTCCTTAACAACCTCATAGGTTTTGCCTCCATAGTTAAAACTATAGATGTTAGATTGATTAGCACATTGTGCTAATACATCAGTCTGCCAAAATAGTAGACCGATTAACAGAATTGGTAATATTTTACTGTTCATTTTTATTATGTTTTAAAATTCCTACTCATATGGCTTTTCGGAATACGCCCCGTTATTTATAGTGGGTTCTGGTCTCCACGTTTGAAATTATTTTCTAAGAACTTTTAAAGTTGTCCTTTGGTGGTTCTCTTGTTTGTCCATTATGTCGTTTAAACTTGCCCATAACGTTTTGGAGCTAAAAGAAGTGCGGTTTTGAAACCGAAATGTTTTCTACCAACACAATATTAATTAGTTGCCGAAATACTGTACTCTTTTTTGCCTACATAAAAATAAGAAACTTTCGCGAAGCGACCAATTGTAGGCAAAAAACTTATACTAAAGCTAGCATTTTTTTTAGGTACTGTTAGCTACTGTGCGTTCCTATATTTTAATTCCAATAACACAAACATCGTCAACCTGCTCAAGTTCATTTTTCCATGTTTCAAACTTTTCATTTATAATAGTTGATTGTTCTTGCATTGCTTTGTTATTAATTTCAATCAATAGCTCTCCAAATTGTTTGTATTTAAATTTCTTTCCTTTTGGTCCACCAAACTGGTCAGCAAGCCCGTCGGTAAATAAGTAGAAGGTAGTATTTTCTTTATACTTTAATTGGTGTGTCGTAAATGGTTTAGGATTATCAGTTTTACCAATGGGTTGTTTATCTGCTTTTATCTCTTTTAATTCGCCATTTTCAACAAACCATAACGGATTATTAGCACCACTCCAAAAGATTTTTTGATTTTGCTTGTCGATACATAGCAGCGAAATGTCCATTCCGTCTTTCACTTCGGCATTACTTTTTGTAAATGTGTCAATAACTAGCTCTCTTGTTTTGTCGAGTATTTTTCCTGTGTCGGTTACGCCAAACTCATTTACAGTTCTGTTTAATGCGATTGAACAAACTACCGAAACCATTGCTCCTGGAACTCCGTGTCCGGTGCAATCAGCTGCGGTAATAAAAAATAAATCTTCAATTTTTTCTGCCCAGTAAAAATCGCCGGCAACAATATCTTTAGGTTTGTATAAAATAAAACTTTCTGGAAAATTTGTTGTAATAAAATCTGTTGGCGGAAAGATTGCATGTTGTAAGCGCTTAGCGTAATTAATACTATCCGTAATTTCTTTATGGGCGTTTTCGATAATTATTTTTTGAGCATCAATAGCAACCTTTTCTGCCAATAATTTGTTTTCGGTTTTTATAGTCAATTTGAAATTGTAAAATCCAAACATAATAGTAAGTGATAAATAACCTATTAAACTTACAATTCCTTGCATTAAACGAAATGATTTTTCAATGTTGATGTAGTATTCAAGCCTATTGTAATTAGCGTATAATGCAACAAAATATGTAAGTGAAGCAAATAATATTAAAATCCACATAATTAATTTCTCTTTTGCCTCAAATAGATTAAATATTAAAAAAATAATCATCGGTATAAAAAGGTAATTAAATCCCTCTTTACCGTAGGCAATGGAATAGTAAGAAACAAAAATTACAGCTACAATACTAAAATTAATTTTTGCAATAAGATATTTCTTTTTAAGATTTAAAATTAAGCTGGCTGAAATTAAAACAAAATGAAAAGCAAATACAATAATTAAATGAATATCCTTTTTGTTTCCAAATGATAAAAAAGAAAAAAGATTTGCAAGTATAAAGCATAATATTACGATGAAGGTTACATTGCTTAATTTTAATAACCTTTCCTCTCTTGCAGTAAGTTCTGGACTTTTACCGAAATCTATTATTTTAGAAAGTACATTCATTATAACCTTATTAATTTGATGAATAGTTGCGAGTTTTTTTGCGCATTGTAGCTAACGTTTTGCGGCCTTGCCCAGTGCGGCTTTTGAAACACAGTCTGCCGAAATGTTTTTTTAAAGATAAATGTTTTTTAGACTTTTGCAAAATGAAAATTTCTGTCCGCGAAGCGACCTTAAATTTGCAAAAGCCTTGCACGTCCGCCCGCATTGGGTAAGACCGCTGTTAGGGATTAGTGGGCGCCATACGGCGTATGCCCTGTATCTGAAGAGAACGCCCCTTTTAAAATTAAAACACTAATGGTTATCAGTTGCTCGGTGTGAAAGAAAAGCTTTTTAATATTGATAAATCGTCTGCGGAGATTAAGTCCGGAATGTTTTTATTATGGAATAATGTTTGTTTTTTGCGTGCGTTGACAATTCGTTTTGAAAAAACGCCCGTTCTTAAAACACCCGCAGGCGGGTCGGAGTTTTTGCAAACTTATTTGGCGCAACATAAATCATCTACCATAAAAAAAAGCGACCAAATGTGTTTGCGAAATTTATTGTAGGATAAACACAGCCGGACGTGCAGAGGTCAACAGGTGATAGTGGTCAAACATTAAATCAAGCGTCATAGTCGCTTGAGTGTTTAGGTCGGCTTACTGTTAATAAAAGCAAAAGACTAATTTGTCAATTGGTTTGGTAAGCTCCTCGTCTTAGCTCTTTCGGTTCAATAAGCGGGTAGAAATAAGATTTTGTTGAATGGGTTTTTATATATATTATTGTCTCAAATTTATAATTATTATTTATGGCCGAAACTAAAATTCAACCCATCAAAACTGATTTGTTTAGATTTGTTACTTTAAGAACTCCGCAATTAATAAATGGCACTCAAAAATCTTTATGGTATATTTTTCATCCCGATGAAAAACAAAGTCAGATCCTAAAGAATTCGCAAACGGGGAGTATAGAAACCTGCCGGGCAAGTGCTAAAAAAGCTGCTACTTCCTACAAGTCTGCTTTTACCACTCCTTCCGAAATTAAAGCAAAATACGCATTGATGTATGAATTTTCTCAGTACTTATTTCTTCAAAAAAATAAACTAGATAAAGGAACGCTTGAATCAAAAATTGCTACTCTTGAAACGCTTAACCTTAAAGATTTAATATTACTTTGGGACAACCTCCTTTACCAGGTTATTGTACGTTCAAAACCAACAGTAAGGCAAGCTTGCATTCAATTAATCAGGGCCAATTATTTTGTAACATTTTTAAAATCGCAGAATATTGATGATTTGACAAAAACTTATCTCGAAAAACGCAAAGACTTAAGCGATTTAGAAAAAAGTAAATACGTATTAAATCGCCTAGCAAATAGTAAAATTGTATTATCAAAATGCGTAACTGTTGGAAAAGAAACTGATGATAATGAAGATAATAATGACAGTAACAATATTGATGGTGATATTGAATTAAATTATAATCATCAAATGGGTTTAACTGATTATAATTTAGATGTGTTTAAAATGGCACAATCAGATTTAGGTACTGTTAAAAGAAAACAAAATTTAAAATCTAATTCAGTTTTAAAAGAAATAAAACTATCAGATATTTCAAAAAAATTAAACCTCTCAAAAAATACAAGTAGCTTAATAAATACTCACCTATCATTAAATGCAAAAGCGAGTGTGAATGATATCGAACAAAAATTTAACTCGCAAATAGTTCTTTTAAAAAACCAAAAGAAAAAAATAGAGCTTCAGTTTAAAAAAAGTAAAGCTTCAACTAAATCAGAAAATCGTTTTGCTATTTCTGGTCAAAAAAACAGAGGCACTCCAGGTATTTATTTAAGCTTTGCACTTGGTAAACATAAATTTATTACTGATTCGGAATATACTGTTATTCCTCAAACAGGTAAAGCAATTAAAGGTTCTGATTTTGAATCTGTTTCTGTTTCCCAAGGTGGTAATCAATCTATATTTATTCCATTAAATGATGCAAAAGAATTAGGGGATAGTAAGTTTGATTTTAGTGGGGGCTTTACTTTAAATGATGGTAGTAAATGGAATATAAATACCAATGTAAATTGGGATAAAACAACATCGTTTGGCAATGTTTTGCCTTCAGGAACAAAAAAACATATAACATCTTCATCACCTTCTCCAACACCAGAATTATTTGGCGTAAATCGTTTGGGAATTGGCGTTTATCGTAAAGTAGAGCAAGAGGTGTGCTGTTACGTACCCGGCGAGGTTTCGCATATTGAAAATATTTTAGCAAGAGAGTATAAAGAAAGACATACAAGAAGTTTAACAAGTTCAGAAACTACAACAGAAGAAACAACTGAGGTAGAAATTGAAGATCAAAAGGATACGGTATCTACATCAAGGTACGAATTGCAATCAGAAATATCAAACCTATTAAATAAAGACACAAGTATAGGGGCAGGGGCATCACTTGGGGCAAGTGGCACTTATATGGGCGTTACAATTACTGCTGATGGATATTTTGATTATGCGAATACAAATGCGAGTTCCGAATCAGATTCCGAAGCGCAAACCTACGCTCAAGAAGTAACAAACACAGCTACCGAAAGAATTTTGCAAAAAACATCGGTAAAAAGAACAAGTAAAATTTTACAAGAATATGAAGAAAATAACCGACACGGTTTTGATAACCGTGAAGGAACGCAACATGTAACTGGCGTTTACAGATGGATAGATATTATTTATACCAATCGTCTTATAAACTACGGTAATAGATTAATGATTGAGTTTTTAATACCAGAGCCCTCTAAATTTTATAAAAAAGCATTAGCGCAAAAAGCAGCAGAGGACGCTACAGAAACTTCGGTGAGCTCAAGTTTAACAGCCCCAGTACCATTAAGCGAATATGGCATTAATTCATATGAAGATATTGATGAAAATAATTACTTAGAAATAGCTAATTATTACGGCATTTCAGTTGATGAGCCTATCTCACCGCAAACAGATGTATGGACTGCGAATTTTGGCCCAGAAGACGACAGTTCTAATCCATCTGATCCTAATGCAGACCCGCTAAATTATAATTTCAACATGAGTTTTATGACTCAGAGCACTAATTATTTACTATATACTGCTACAAAAGTAAAAGTAAATTATATGTTTGATTATCACCTTACTGGGCTTGAATGGGGTACCTATTTTAAATTGTTTGTACACGATGAAAGTGTAGTATATGACAAAGACGGAGATGGAGAAATTATAAAATTGTCTGAGACTGACGGTGCTGATGAACGAAAAAGCAAACAAATAAGTAGTTCAATAGAAGTTGACTTGCCAAATTTGACAAACTCTTTGGATATCTCGGTAAACATAAAAAATGTATGGGATTTTAAAATTGATTTAGAGGTAACTGTTGAAGTAAATGAAGAAGAAATAATTACTTGGCAAAAAGCAGTTTATCAAGATATTTTAAACGAATACAATGCGCAACTTAGCGCATACGAAAGTACTTTAGCTGAAGAAGAGGCTGCAACCAAAGCTGCGGAAACAGAAAGTGAAAGTATTGTTTTATCAACCGACACTTGCCGTAGAATAGAGCAACGCGAGATTGAAAGAATTGCAATTGAAATGCTTACTAAACCCTTTGGTATTGCACAGGGTCGTAATTTTTATTATAATGGTCCCTGCGATGTGCCTTTGGTTAAACAAAACGAACAGTGGGAACTATATTCTTCAACTGTAAAGTTTTTTGAGCAAGCCTTTGACTGGACTTTGATGGCCTATTTGTTTTACCCATACTACTGGGCTAAAAAATGCGATTGGGTAGAATTATCTCAAGCATCAGGCAATGGCGACACTACATTTGAAGGTTTTTTACAAAGCGGTATGGCTCGAGTTGTAATTCCTGTTCGACTAGGATTTGAAGAAGCTGTTGATCATTATATGGAGACCGGCGAAATATGGAACGGGGGCGGGCTAATAATAGATATGAATGATGATTTGTATATATCTATTGATCAAGAGTTGATGGAACCCGTAGGATTTGTAGAAAAAGAATGGTCATCGCGAATACCAACAACACTTACAATTGTGCAAGGCAGCTCTGTATATCTTGAAGATGAAGGATTACCGTGCTGCGATAAAATTGAAACTTCTGGTGTTGATACTTTATTAAGAGGTAGCACTACAATTTTAGGAACTTCTACTACAACAGAGTAAGTATGGTTTCAGAAGACTTGTTTCCAAGGTTTCCGCAAAATAAATGTTTTATTAGCGATTTTGATTTAAATAGGAGAACCAGTGTCTTTACTGAAAGTCCTTTTTTAATGAATGCTGATAATTTAGAAGATGCTTTTTACCCTAGTGCAAATACCTTAACAACAGGCTCAACAAAAATTATTTCCGAAAATAATGTATCGCCGCAACTTGTTTTAGATATGACTGCTTTTTGGGACGGTAATTCTGATAACAAACTTGGAACAAATGAAAGAACATTATTTACATACAAAATAAAAATTTTTATATCGCGCGATGCCAGTTATTTAAAGCAAGCCTTTGATAAATACACCGCCGATGCTTCTGATGTTTGTTTTTTTCTTGAAGATAATAGTACCGATATTTTTAGTGATAGAACTGCATACATAAAAACTGGGAAACTTTTTCAAACTAATTTAAAGGATCGATCAACAATAGCAATGATTGAAACAAAAAGTGATTTTTTTGGACGTTATAAAAGTTACACAAATAATGGAGAGACCTATACTCTTAATTTTTCGGAAACTGAAATCACAGAATTAATTAACACGGGTAAAATTTCAAACCCTGCCATGTCGGTAGTTATTGGATTGTATCAATTACTAAATTTGCAAAATATAATTTTAGCCCCCGTGTATTCCATTTTATCTCAAGGATTACTTTGGATTACTGCTACCGCCAGAAAGTACATTGAATTTGAGGATAAAAACTGGGACCCACAAGCTGTTGAAAGTGGTAGTACCTTTGTGCCATTTTTTTTTACCTTAGTAATTGGTGTAAAAGATGCTGGAGCTGAAACTATAAAAGCAGTAATTGAAGCTATAAAAAAAGGAATTGATGCAAAGGAGGCTACTTTAAAAGCAAATTTAAGCACCATACTTAACCCCACAACAAAAGATTACGAAAGCCCAGATTCGATGAGTGAGTTTGTAAAAAAATGCCTCGACTATATTAGTCAGTTTAAAAACTTATTGTATAATGGAATAGATGCTGTTGTTAATACATTTATTTTTTTAGGAGACAAATGGTTAAATGCTATAAACGCTTTTTACTGTGGTTTGTGGAACTCTGTAGTAGAAATGTTTTTAGGTTTAATTGATATTGTGGGCTACGTTTTTTGGGCTTTAACAAAAGTAGGCGAAGCTGTTGCCGACGCCCAAAACTTAATACCCCAAATGCTTGAAGTGCTTGATGAGTTTGTACAAATGATGTTACAAACAGATATAATGGACACCATCGTTTCTGTAATAAATAAATTAACTGAAAAAGTGCTATCTATTAATTTATATTCGCTTACAAATGAAGTTAGTATTGAACGGGTGGCTTATTTTGTAGGAAATATTGCAGGTTTTATTGTTGAACTTATTATAGACGCCTTTATATCTGGCGGAACAAAAGGCGTTGTAGATTTATTTAAAAAATTTGGTGCTGCCGGAAAAAATATTTTAGAAACCGTAATGGCAAAAGCAACAAAATTATTTGGGGCAGCAGGAAACCTTTCGTTTGAAACCATATCTAAGTGCATTCAATTTTTTATTGATTTATTAAAAAAAGGTAAAGAAGAAGTATTAAAATGGATTGATGATTTTTTTGCATTACTGGAAGATGCTGCAAAATTGGGTAAAGAAATTATTCAAAAAATAAAAGAAATTTTTGAATTTACAAGCGAACAGATTGATCAATTAAAAAAAACAGGGCTTGATTTTGTTACTTATACCGATGAAGCAGGTAAAGTTGACTGTGGTTTATGTAGAATAGCAACAAATTAGATATGTTTGGATGTTTTAATTTTATAAAAGAGCCTGGAAAAGCGCTACAAATATTTTTTAAAAAAATTTCAATAAAAACCGACTTTTCTGTACTCGTTGATGTAATTATTTATTATAGTAAAGGCTATGATAAATATTTAAACGACCTTTTTTCGGCAGTTGATCCTAAAACAACTACTTTTTTAGAATCGGGTGAGATTTACCTAAGTTTTTATATGTTTCGTAAAGAAGATATAAATAATTTGGGCGCTTGCATTGATATGATTGATAATACTACCCAGTCAATGCTTTTAAGAATAAGAAGCGCTGAAGAATTAGATATTTTTACCCATTTTTACAAGTTAAGTGATAGCGGAAAATTAACTGAGCTTGCAAAAATTATAAAATATCAGTTAAAAGCCAATACTGATTTTATTTTTGATCCTGCTAAAGCAAAAAAAGCCATAAAAAGAGTTTTAAAAATTGATATTGATATTCCACAAGGACCAAATGGTTTAGGGCCAGATTATAGTAGTGTAAAAGATATTATTGTAAATGGAAATTCAGTTATTTATAATTTTAATGGCTCGTCAGCAATGACAAAAATTAAATATTCAAGTGTAAGGGATGTTGATTTTAGAATTGCTTTTGAAAAATTAGGAATGAGTAGCGATGACATAAAAAAAATTGAAGATTTATATGTTTGGCATCATTTAGATGATTGGGATCCGGTAAGCGGTGAAGGAACAATGCAATTGGTTTTAAAATCGCTACACAATTCAACTGGCTATGGGGATGCTTTAAATCATACCGGTGGAGTAGCTATGTGGAAATGGTTTTATCTCATTGATTATAGGTAGATAAATTAAAAATAAACTTATTTGTCAGGATGCTATAATTGTTGACCGAGAAACTGTCTACCAAAAAAGCTTTTTGTCTACGGAAATGTCGTCCTGAAAACGAGTCTGCGCCCATTAGCCCTAACGGTTTCCAAGCAGGCGCAGGCGGCTTTATGAAAAATCATGTGTCTACCCACACCAAACTTACATACGAAGATACATGTTTTTTAGCGGAGGCAAAAACAAAAAACTGTCCCGACGATGCGAAGCGAGGAGGACTTTGATTTGAGCCGAAGCCCTTGTTGTCCCGCCGCTTGCGCTTGCTTGGTGTTATGGGTTGGGCTTATTTGTAAATTACCCAGTCGAAATAGCCTCCAGCTGTAATGATAGGAGTTAATTTCCATTCTCTGGTACCGTCAGTTGCTGTCACAAAATGTGGTCCTGCAGAAATTGCAACTGAAATATATGTCGAGGGTTTGGAGTTTGCTAATTCGTTGTCAACCTTAACTGTAAGATTGGTGTTGTCGCCTTGTGGATTGCGAACAATAAGAGTGCCGCGAACCGTCTTCACCAAAAATTCTCTCGATGTCGTCGAGGTCTTTTTGTCTTTTTTTGAAAAGGTCTTAAGCGATATAATATAATTACCATCTTGTCCGAGTGTCGGTACTTTGTAAAGTGGTCGCTTGTCGATGATTTCGGTTGCTTGCCCGCTTGGGTCAGTAATTGTCCACACACACTTTATAGCGTCTTCGGAATAATTTGTTATTACCACATTTTCACTTGCAGAATAATCAAGTTTGTCAAGTGTAAATTCTGCTGTCGGTTGTTTTTTACACCCTAGAAGAATCACTAATGTCGATACAATTAAAATAATATTTTTCATGTCTTTACTTGCTGTTTTGTCTGTCGTCAGCCTTACGCATAACGTTTTG
>JADBXZ010000109.1 GCA_020403265.1 Bacteroidota bacterium | reverse complement strand
TACGCCGAAATTTACCTCTTTTTAATATGAGAAACGCACAGGCCCTCGCACGGCCGAATTTCTCACATTAAAAAGAGTTCACTGTTGCTTCTTAAAAGTTGTTCATAATTATTTCTGCTTTACATAGGAGGTGCTGTTAGCTGTCTGGTGGAGGTACACAGATACGTCATGTTGACGTGTCTGCCGATAGGAATTTTAATTATATTTTTTTCCATTCCCACCAAGTGTAGTGGCCGTCACGTTCGAATACATTAAATTTTTGTCCGCATTTGTTACAACTACAAGAGTAATAGTCGATCCAATTATTTTCAATTTTTGTAATATCAAGAATTACTATATTTCCTTTTTCAACTTCTTTGTTTGGGTCATTACATTCATACTTGAAGTCTGAGTATAGAGTGCAAGAACAAAGTTTGTCCGCAATATGAAAGTCTATAATATTTAAAGCGTAGTCGACGAAACGTTTATTCGGTGCAAATGCTCCTCCCATTTCGATTCCGGCTGTTTTGTCGATTATTAGTTGTCTGAAGTCTTTAAGTTGCAATACTTTTTCTTTGTCTTGCGAAAAGGAAATGATTTCACACGCACCTGTTCTTATTCTAGAAACGTCTTTAGAAGTCAAGTCGGAAATAATTTGTTCAGTTGTCATTATTTTATTAGAATTTTTTGTAGTATTAATTAAAATCATCTCCAGCTATAGGATAATGCACGAGTTATAAGACCAACTACGTTGTCAGAGAGTTCATAATTATTTTTGATATAAAAATGGCAAGCTTTGCAAGCCAAAATTAGATCGCAATCATTCCATATTTCAATGTCACCTGCTTTAAGCCAAATGTCTTTGAATATTTCTTTGTCACTTTCAGATAATTTATCACTGGTCAAAACAAATTCTTGAAATTTCCATGGATAACTCCAGTTATTAAAAGACAATATTACTTTTTCTAAGTCTTTCATTTTTTTTACGGAATGTCTGTCCCGACACTTGCAGCTAACGTTTTGGGGCTTTGCGTTCGGGCGGGAAATCGAAGCACAAAAGCTGATATCATTACTAAAGTTCAATTGAAAAACTGCTGTTGAATTTTGCACTTCAGCCCGCCTGACGCAAAACCCTTGTTAGTGGCAGTTTCTATTTTATCTCGTACATTTTTTTAAGTGTTTCGTCAATGTTCTGTGTCAAAATTGTAGGCTTGTATTTCTCTCTTGGTGTTCCGTTAATGTGGTAAAGTCTTTCCGTTGGAATTTGAAAACCTATATTTGTTTCCGACATTGTAAATCCGTTAATTGCTCCTAATAGTTTTGCCATTTCTGTTCCTATAATTTTAGCTCTTTTAAGTCCGTCAAAACCAATAGCAATTCCTTCACCCATACTTCCTGTCCAATGTCCAACTATGATAAAAACATTTCCTTTAAACTGTGTTTTCCTTGGTGTTACATATTCCACCCATTTTCTTTGAGTTTGAAACTCTTTTTCATCGAATTCGTGTTGTTGATAAGGCATTGTTTTGCTGATAAATCTTCCCATTATACACCTTGCAACAGTTGAATTTCCACCACTTGCAGTTTCGGACAAATCAATAACAAGATTTTTATACCCAATAAATTCGTCAACAGCTTTGTCGAAGTCAGCAATACTATTAGAGTTGCCTAATGAATTATTTATTTTAATATATGCCGTTGTTTTATTTAACTTTTTTGTTTCAATTAGGTTTGTTGTTTCTTTTTTTTGCAGGTTATCTGGAAAAAAATCAACCTGTTTCCCATTTCTGTAAATTGTAATTATTCTTTTGGTATCGTGAGTTCCTGCAAATAACATATTCAAAGCATATTGATACATTTCTTGTGTATGAATTGCTGTGTATTTTGGTAAGAAATTTTCAACTTGTTCGGTTATTGATTTGTTATTGAAAAGGACAATTACATCTCCAATTTTCAAACCGCATAGGTCTGCCCCAAAGTCTTTTCTTATGTCAGTGATAATGTATTTGTCATTTTGTTTTTGAACAAATATATCCTGCCCACTTGGAATAATATGGTTTGAAGAATTAAGGTTTGTGTTTAAAGAAATATGTCCATTGTGAAACTCGTTTAATACAGATTCCATAAAACGAATAAAATCGTTATTGTTTGTAATTTGCTTTACTTGTGGATGATAAATTTCTTTTACTTTATTCCAATTTATTTGTTGTTGGTCAAAGTAAGCATAGTTGTTATTTACATCGTCCCAAAATTCATTAAAGTCTTTTTCATACTTCGTTTGTCCGAACGATAAGTTTGAAAATAGCAATGTTAAAAAGCCTAAAAATATTTTCATTTTCATTTGTTACTGTCTGTTGTTACGAGGTTTCGGTGAAATTGCCACTAACGTTTTGCAAGCTTGCGCAGTGCGGCTTATGAAACACTGTCTGCCGAAACGTTTTTATAAAGATATGTGTTTATTAGACTTTTGCAAAATGAAAATGTCAGTCCGCGAAGCGACCTTAAATTTGCAAAAGCCTTGCACGTCTGCCCGCATTGCGCCATGGCTTGCTGTTATAAGTATGTGCGCTACACATAGGTTATTAACTGCTTGTCCCAAAATATTTAGTGTCTAACTATGATTTTTCGAGAATAATTCTCTCCGCTATCAGACTCAATAAATAAATTGTACATGCCAGAATTAAATTTTTTAACATCAATTTTTATGTACGGATCTGATTCAGAAAATGAACTAATTAAAACTATTTCGCCAAAAGAATTAATTAATTTTATTTTAAATTTATTGTATGCAGTTTTATATTCTTTTGACGATTTTGTGAGTATCAAAAAGTCACTAGAGGGGTTTGGAAAAATTTTAAATTCACATTCATTAATTTCAAATTCGTGGAAGTTGTTAGTTGTATTTGTTGGGTCTAAAGGACCACTCGGGCCATTACTACAATAATAAGTAATTGCGATGTCAGTAGGTTGGAAAAGATATGGAGATGTTATTGAATAATTAAAAACACTATTAATTGTTGAGAAAGTATTAAAGTTAAAAATTTCATTGTTGATTATATTGGGATAATTTATTTGTGTAAAGGCACAAAACCCATTTGAAATCGTATCTGTAATACCAAAATATCTTGCCCCAGGATTCATAGCTGAAAATAATGTATTACCATTTTTTAATAATAAGAAATTAATCGGAATTATAGGAAAAGTATCAGTTGTAAAAAGGAAACTTTTTCTTGCAACGGCGTTTGAATCAATAAATGTTAAACCTGCTCTAGGTATAAAGCTTGTCGTGCCGTAGTTTTCTGGTTCACATAGGATAATTAGGTTGTTGACTCCGACAACATTAATGTCCATAAATTCTGAATGGCCAAGTTGGGTTTGAAGTAACTTGTACCAACTCATGTTCAACGAATTATCCAATTTAATAATACTACCAGTAATATTGGATGCATTTCCTTTTCCAACTCCAACAACATAAAATCCTTTATCCAAATAGTTTACACCTTTATAGAATACTTTAGAACTAGACCCTAAAGGTGATACCAATGATAAATCATTTATTTTATTTCCGAGCGAATCAAATAAGATTAAAAAACTGTTTAGAGGTTGGTTGGTAGTGGAACCAACTATTAAAATACTTTTATTTTTACCTTCAACTAAATCTGTGCCATAACATTCATTTGTATCAGCTGATAGAATTTTTTTACACCAGATTAAATTCCCTGTTTGATTTAGTAATGAAATCTTAAGGTTTTTACCATATGATGTCCCGTTTTCAGTAGCAAGAACTGCAATATTTCCATTTTTTAATGAAAGTAATTTGTAAATTCTATGCGAAGGATAGAGTCTAAACCATTTAACATATCCATTTGAATCAGTCTGCATAAGCGTTCCGTGGTTGGGACTCGGGGCGGTTAAAAAGTTAGTGGTTTTCCCGGAAACAAGTATGTCTTTATTCGGCAATACTTTTAGATCAGTAAATGAAAGTTCATAGCCATTTAAATGGTAATTTCTGTGCCATTTTGTTAAACCACTTATTTCTGTTTTTTGTAAAAAGCTATTCCAGGTAAGAGTATCATTAGAACCGACTGACCACCTTGTTTGGCAACCTCCAGTTATAAATGAATTTTGACTTAAAGTGTCTATTCCCGCGTCAGAAAAGAAAAAGTGAGTATGATTTTGTAATGAAGAAAAGGTTTTAAGAAATAAATTACTTTGCGAGAAAGCAATTGTACTAAAGCAAAAATAAAATATGAATTGTCTGAATTTATTTAGCATTTAGGTCTTTATTTAGCGTTGATTAAAATTAACAATTTTTCGTCAGGGTCTAGCGCATTACTTATAACGGTTTCGGGCTTTGCGTTCGGGCGGGTTTCGGAGCACAAAACTGTCAACCTGCACTGAACTTGAATAGAAGCACAAAGCTCCACGTTTGCACGTCAGCCCGCCTGACGCAAAACCCGTGTTACTTGCAGTCTTTATTGTTTTTCATTTCTTTTGAATTTCATTTCTAGCTCCATAATTGTATTTGGATTTAAAATTTCTTCGAGTTTCAAATTGTCTTTTTTCTTTAATTCATTTTCCAGCTTTAAATCTAAAGTTTTATCTATTTTGTTGTTTTTCATCAATTCTGCATTCTTCGTTTTATAATAATCTTCTATTTCACTTTTTGATTTCAAGTTGGGGAGTGTTGGATTTGTTTCACGCAATTTTGAAAAGTCATTTAGGGCAACAGTATTATTTTGAATTTGCAGTTCATTTAATCTCATTTTTGCATAAACATAACTTGCTAAATCTAGAGCACCTGTCAAGTCTACAGTATTTGTTGACCAATAGCCAATATAAGAACTTCCAAATGCTTCACTACTCAGAGATTTTGATTCTTTTGTAAAATTTCCTTTGTTATTAAAAAAGGTTGAAGCATTTACATTGTTGTTAATAGTTAACCTATTCATTTTAACTACTTCTGCAAATATTCCGTCAAATACAAAAGCCCTGTCTATTATATCCAATTTTAACTCTGGAAATTTCTCTCGCAAAGCACCTACTACATAGAGAGTCGTATCGCTTAATTTGAAGAATGCTTTATCAATGTCAACTTTATTATGATTTTCCCAATCAATTACACCAATTCCACGATATGAAAGTCTAACTTGATACGTGTTATTAATGCCTAAAGAAACGCCTAATTCGCCAAACATTGGAATATTTCCATTCGCTTCTTGGTTCGTCACTCCACTAATTAAAAACTCGTCAGTATTTGTTTGGGTACCATAGTGAACTCTATCGATGGTGTTTATCATAGATGGGAAAATTCGTCTTTCTATTTTTATAGAATCACCAACTTCTCTATATGCGATTATTGAACCTAGATATTGATTGAATAATCCATCAATTGGCTTTGGGGACAAATCTTTAGTGTCGTAAAATAGTTTTGGATTATATTTATACTTGTTTGCCACTGTTGAAAGTACGACAATATCTTTTTGATTTGATGCATCAAGTGAAACACTTAGCGTTTTATTGAATTTCTTAGTTTCTTTTTGAACGATTTCTTGAATTGTTTCTGTCTTACCACCTTTTTTAACAAATTCTCCCCAAGTTTTAATGACACTGTACCTTGTCACCTTTACTTCCTTTTTTGACAATGCCTTACCTGGAAATAAAGTTTCTGGAGTAAAAAGATTATCCCCATTATCCGACATTGAGCCAGTTTTAGATTCTGTTACATAAACAAGTAGAGTATCACTTGTCGAATTGAAAATTTCAATGTCGATTTTGTTAGTTTGTCCATTTGCTACTAAAGCACAGGATAGTGTCAGAATTGTGAAAATTGATTTCATATGTTGTTTGTTTTTAAGATTGCAAGTAACGTTTTGCGACTACGCGTCCGCTTTTTGCTTTGTCAAGTTACACATTTGAGCGTTAACACGCAAAAAGTGGTCGCGTAGTAGCTGTTATAGGTTGTTGTCGCCACAAAGGTTCGTCTCGTTTCGGTGTCCGATGGTCTTTGAATTGTCAGCAAAATTTATTAAATTTGTGTATATATTTATTGTGATGGAAACAGTATTAATTAACGTAGAGAAAAAGTCAGACCTACAATTCCTTATTAGTCTTGCAAAGAAATTAGGAATGTCTGCAAAAGCACTTACTCATTCGGAAGTTGAAGATTGGAAACTGGCTCAGAAAATTGAAGCTGGAATGAAAACGTCAACTGTAAGTCGAAGTGAAGTAATGAAAGCATTAGGAAAATGAAAGTTGAGTTTAAAAAATCTTTCCTTAAAGAGTTAAAGAAGCTAAAAAATAAAAGTCTCAAGAATTCAATAGCAGAGAGTATTATTCAGGTCGAGTCTGCCGAAAACATTGCACACATTAAAAGTTTAAAAAAATTAACTGGCTATGATATCTATTATCGTATTAGAGTCGGAGATTATAGAATTGGTCTGAAGATTGAAAAAGATGTTGTCTATTTTGTTGTCTGCGAACACCGAAAAGATATTTATAGAAAATTCCCTTAGTCTTGTCAGCCGATAATTTTTTCGGCACTGTTGTCCGCGGCAATTACCTATAACGTTTTGCGACTAATGGCCGTTGGGCTTTTGGAACACTCAACTTTCTTAACCGACAAAAGGTTATTTAAAGATACCAAAGGTTTTTAGCCGCCGCAAATTAAATTTCGCGAAGCGACCTTGTTAATAGCGCGCGGCG
>JADBXZ010000108.1 GCA_020403265.1 Bacteroidota bacterium | reverse complement strand
TAACGTTTTGGGGCTTGGCGAAGTGGGGGAATAGAAACACAAATGTTCAGTTTAGCACAAATGCCAAATAGAATTACCAATGTTCAATTTAGCACTTCTGCCCCCATTTTGCCAAACCCCTGTTAGCGGTAGTTTTTATTCGTCAGCTTGTTTTATCGTTCCTTTCAAATTTACAAATTGTCCGTTTGGCAATGTAACATTTGAATACACAATTTCATTTTCATAGTCTTGAACTTGGGTAATTGTCTTGCCATTTTCTTCTTTCCAAGTTACTTGAAATAGCTGTGGTCTTAGTTCTACCATTTTCGTTTCAACAGTTTCACTTATGTTAACAGCGTTACCATTTTGTTCTATAATAGTAAACGTTAGCGAAGTGTCACTATGAATGTCCAAAGTAGCCTTTGCCATTCCCAAGTCAATTTTAAATTTGTTGCCTATTATATTCATTTTTCTTTATTTATGCTAATACGTTGAGTTTGTTTAACCATTCTTGAACTTCAAATTTATTGTTTTTTGAATAGTCAAGAAGTTCTGTTTTTTGAACAATTTTGTATTCGTCAAGTTCTTCATTCAGTTCTATTTGTCCTGTCGCTACAATATGATAAGCGATTACAATTTGGTTTGCTTTTGGAAAAGGGAATACACCAAGAAAATTTGTTTTAATTGTGTCAAGTCCAAGTTCTTCTTTTGTTTCTCGTTGAGAAGCAATTTCTGGTGTTTCGTCTGCCTCTAAAAAACCTGTTATAATTGAAAAAATTCCTTTTGGTGCTAATTTATTGTGAGCTAAAACAATTCCTTTGTCTGTTTCAACAACTATTCCCACAACTGGTATTGGGTTATTCCAATAAATAAATCCACAACTATTGTCAATGCAACAAAGTCTTTCTTTTTGGTCGATTACTTTTTTGGTAAGTGTCTTACCACATTTTGTACAATATTTCATTGTCTGTCTGTCGTTTTAAAATTACCGCTAACGTTTTGCGAGCAGAAGTAGGCGGGCTTTTGAAACATCACCTGTCTATACGCACAAATGTTTATATGAAGATACAAATGTTTTTTAGTGAGGGCAAATGAAAATTAATTCGCGCGTCTGCGCACCTTGAATTGCCCGAACGATATACCGTTTCCCCCCGCTTACTTTTGCTTGCTGTTATATGCTGTTTTTAGTACTCAAAGTAATTTTCTAAATGTTGCTTTATATCACTTATTATTCTGTCAAATTCTGAATCAATTAATTCTTTATTATAAGAGTAAATTGGTATGTTTTTGTTAGAATTTTTGAGGACTTCATTTCTAAGAAACTTGTCTCCGAATTTTGATTTTAGTAAAACGGTGATGCCGTCTGTATAGTCTAAGTGATGAAGACTCACCCCAATTGAAATAACAGTCTTGTCCTTAGTGAAATTTGCGTTTATCCATTGTTGTTCCTCTTTTATTACGTTGTCGATATTAAAATTGAATTTTGATAGGTATGGACTAATTTTATTAGTAATATTTTTTCTAAATGCGTTAAATATCTCGGCTTGACTGTTGCTCATGTTTTTTGAAAATATTATTTCCAATCGTATGCAGCACATCGCACAATAATGGCAATGGTATCGTCAGACAGATTGAAAGTCTTTTTTAGTCTTTGTTGTGTTATTTTACAACCTAATGTCAGGTCTGAGTCTTTCCAGTTGTTAAAGTCTGCCGCGATATTCCAAATTGTTTCAAAATCATTTTTGTCATGGTCTGTTAATAGTTTTGATTCCTGAATTTTTTCGTTTAATTGAGAATAGTAACTCGCATTTTCACATTTCGATATCACAATTTCTAGTGTAGTCATTTATTGTTACAAATTTTTAACTGTCATTTGCAAAATGGCATATAACGTTTGGCGAATAGACCCAGGCGGGCTTACGAAGCATCACCTGTCTTAACCGACCAAAGGTTATTTAAAGATACAAATGTTTTTTAGTGAGCCGCAAATAAAATGTCACGAAGTGGCCGCTATTTTGCGCGCGAACGATGACCGAGTCCGCCCGCTTGGGTTTATTTGCTGTTACCACTTGTAGCGCACACAAAGTTTTTATAAATGTTTTATTAATTCGTCAGGAGTAAGAACAAGAATTTCAGAGCCTTTAAAGTCTTTGATATTCCTTGTCACGATACAGTCCAATTTTTCAATCGAATAAGCACTTATTATTTGAATTGCGTCCTCAAAGTCTTTATGCTTAGATCTTAGTCCTTTTTTAATAACGTCTTGGTCGATTGCAACAATATTTAAATAGTCTAAAATGTTATGCAGAATATCTCGCAATTCTTTTTCGTCAATATATTTTTTAAGCAGATAATGCGTCGTTGCAATTGAATGAGAAGATGTGTAAAGTTTTATTTTTCCTTCTTCGGCTTTCGAAAATATTTGAATGGCGAACTTACTGAAAGGTCTTCTGTCTGCAATTAGGTCAACTAAAATATTAGTGTCAACAAATACCTTTTTCATAGGTGTTTCTTTTCAAGATAAGTTCTCAATTCCTTTTCCTCGTCGAAATTTTTAGGAAGTTTAACAGCGCCTACTATTTTTCTAAGCTTAGGAGAAATTTGGGCGTCATTTTTCTCGTCGTTAGTTATGCTCTCAAGATATTTTTCGATGAGCTCGGAAAGACTTCTGCCAGTCCGTTTTGCATAGGATTTTGCCTTTTCGATAACTGTCTTTTCAACTGTCAGTGTTAATTTGGTTGTCATTGCACGTGTATTTGATACAAATATACGTATATTAATCGAAATGTCCAAATGTCGTGATTTCTTCAGGTCGGGTCGTCTGCGCTATGAGTGGTAACGTTTTCCAAGCAGGCGCAGGCGGCATTATGAAAACTCATGTGTCTACCCGCACCAAACTTACATACGAAGATACATGTTTTTTAGCGGAGGCAAAAACGAAAAAGCGTCCCGACGATGCGAAGCAAGGAGGACTTTGATTTAAGCCGAAGCCCTTGCTGTCCCGCCGCTTGCGCTTGCTTGGTGTTATAAGCAGATTGTGGCACACAGTTTTATTTATTCAATAACACATCCTCGTTGTCGTGGTGGAGAAGTCAAATAACTATAAATAGATTTAATTTGCTCACGTGTTAATTCTCCAGAGAATATTGTCATTTCCTCACCTTCGTAATCTGCTCTCAGTTTTCTTGCATATTTATCGCCTGATTTATAAACGCTGTCATTATTTAGCGTATACTTTATAAACCATTCTTCAGCTGGTTTTGGAAGACGGTCAGCGATACCTTTAAACCCTGGTCCAACCATACGTTGGTCTGAACGACCAGCATGACATACAGCACAATATAGCCTAAATAGTTTATGTCCTTTGTCGAAGTTTTCGGATAGTTTTAATTCACTTTTGTATTGAGGAGAACTTGTGTCAATTGTTGAAACATTATTTTTGTCGTCAACTTGGTTGTCATGATGAATACCTGACCTTGGTCCGCAAGAAAAGAAAATTGTCAGTAATATAAAACTGATTGTCGAAGCGAAATTTATTTTTCGGAATGGTCTGTCCACAATTTGCTTATAACGGCCTGCGTGCAGGTGTCCGTTTTTTGCTAAGTCAAACTTACACATTTGAGCAGTAACACGCAAAAAATGGCACTTGCACGCTGTTATGTTTAGTGCGCCCCACAGAGCTTGTCCCTGAGCCTGCCGAAATTTGTCCTGAAAATTTTGTTTAGATGTCTTACGGAAAACTAAAGCCCGAAGTTACAATGCACTGGTTTATTTTTTTGCGTGCGATAGGAATGCGCTTTGAAAAAGCGCTCGTTCTAATAGGCGTTTAGGTTGTTGGAAATTTTGCAAGCTTATTTGGCGCACAAAAAATTATTTTCCATTGAAAGAAACGCCAAATGTGCTTGCAAAATGTGTGAAGGCTTATACACAGGTCAACGAGTATTGGTGAACGGGTTTAGGTCGATACACACAGGTCAATGGGTAACGGTTGAATTATTTTGCAAGTTTTAGATGTCCGCAAACTTCATTGAGAACTTCACATGGATCTATGTGAATTGCTTTAGCAATCAGGTATAATTCGTCAGCCTGTAATTTTGTAGTTTCATTTAACGTCAACTGACTTAAACGGGAAGTACTGATACCGGTTCTCCGGGAAACCTCCGCTTTATTAATTGATTTTTTAGCTAGAAATAAACCGAGTTTTGTCATGATTATCCTGATTATCAGGATATAAATATCGACTTATTAGCCTTTTGTTGAGAAATTCTATATTTTAATTTGGAATTTAGGTAGAATGTAAATACTATTGTCCCGAATATCTACATAATATTATTTACTTTCTAAATGTCAAAATCTATGAAAACCAACAAAAAACTTATTCTTTCGTTGATTAAAGACGATTTAATCAATTCAAAACTCAACATTGGTCTTATTAATTTGGGCTTGCAGCCCGAACTTTATTTGCTTGGGATAAGCGAAACTGTTTTTGCTTTGATGGGAATTAAAGATGATGAAAAAGGTGAAGAGTTGTTTGAGCATTACCTTGAGCTGAGGCAAAAAGTAGAGGGAATTAATTTCGCCCAATCTTATGATTCTCTTGATGACCTAGCTGTCGAGATTTACAATGATTTGTTATCACAGAAAAAAATTAAAGTTGATTGAGTATTTTATTTTTAAGCTTATAAAATGGAGAGTTTTAATCGACATTGTATACTTTAAACATAGCAACTGACACTTCTATTTTATAGTAATATTATAAATCAAATTTTTCAAATGTATATTTATTTTGATGTAAAAAACGCTACTGGTATATTAACTTGAAAATTGACACTAAACATATCCTTTCTTGTAAGTTCTTTATTAGTAACATCAGCCCATCTGAAAACAAAACTAAAATTGGCTTTGGAAGAGTTTCTGTCGTCCGCAACGATAGCAAATATAGGGCCAATACCAAAATCAATTTTTTTATTATTTGTGTATAGAACAGAATAAGATGTTTTAGCATACCCATAAAAACCAAAATTTTTAGACTTTGTACCTAATATTGAATAACTAATTGTTAGGGATGTAATATCGTTTGATTTATACTGAACTTTCGTCAAGTCAAAAGCCTCCTTGGTTTTTGTGGAATAAAGGGTTTGCGCGGTGTCTCCGTATTGCGTCACGTTGGTAACATAATTTCTTTTGTATTTAATGTTTTCAGCCTGATCGAATGATGATTCTTTTACATAAGATAGATCAAGATTAAAGTTCTTATAAAAGCGTCTTGTATTTTTAAATTTCGATACAATAATACTCCCTCCGAAAAATGTTAATTGTTCATCTTGAAATTTTTCAGACAAAGTAGTTGTAGATATAGTATCATTAAATGCAACATATGATTTACTTGTATAGGTTGGCTTGATTGTTGTTTGCCAAAAACTATATCCAGTAATTATATCATTGGTGGTTTCAAATTCAACAATTTTATTTTCGACATAAGCATCAATTGCCTTGTTTATCTCACTTGGAGTTAACGTGTTTGTTCCGAAGATTTTTTCATAATGATTAAATAGCGTATCAGTATTGTCATTTAAAGTCACTAAGTTGGCGGAATTTTGTCTCCATGCTCCATTTAAATCCGTAGAATCAATTATAAAATCAAATGATTCTGTTTGACTTCTGTATTCAACAGATGTTTTATATCGTTGAAGTCTTCTAAAGAAATCTAATTCCGAATCAATTAGATTTGCAACATATAAGTTTCTTTTGTTAATATACCTTACTCTATCTGAACCATCATAGAATATGTTCTTTTTGAATATTTTAGTTATTGGAAGATTTATAGAAAAATCCGTTCCAAAACCTGTTTTACCAGAATAAAGCACAAAAGAATTATTTTCGATTGAAGCAGTAAAACCTAAGCCAATAATCAAGTTTTTAAATAATTGTTTTTCCCCATCTTTAAATCTATATGAAATCTGCGCCACAGCGTTTGTTTTATCTTCATTTAATTCTAAACCAAATGTGGAGCCTTGCGGAACATCTCCGCTAAAACCTAACACTTGTTTTCTAAATGCCTTTTCCAAATACGAATTAAATGTCTTTTGAATAACTACATCTGTGCTTGTAAATGACACTGCAGATTTAAAGCTTTCTACTTCGTGAAGGAAATGCCTTGCTTCATTTTGACAAACAAGAAAGACGGGAGATAGAATTAAAAAGAATACGAAGGTTTTCATAATTTTAAATTTTAGTAAAAATAATTGTTTTGTTCTAGAATTTTAATTTCGAGATATTTCTATGGCAAATATAGGTAGTTAAAAGAAATAAAAATAAGGGAAAAACACCCTGCTTAATCCGAGAGTTTTCCTGTAAAGAATTAAAATTATACTACTCTTATATATTGATTTAAAGAAATCTTATGAGGCAATTGATGGTTTATTTTTAGAAATTTATAACGTTTTGATTGCAAAGAAATTAAACGTTTGAGTTTTGCCTGTTAGGGATGGTAGCGTAAATCCTTTTTCAGCGTTGGCTACTAGAGAGCGCAGTAGCACAAACAAAAGTGGTTCTTGAAGTTGGAATTAATTAAGTTTAAGAAAATAATTTAGTTACTATTTTTTGTTATTTAATTCGGAGACTTTAGCGTGAAACAAGTCTATTATAGATGTTTGACGCAAGTCTTTGTAATCTTGGAAAATCTTTGTCACGAGTGTATTTTAAAATATTTGTAATATCTTTTTCTTTTGATTCTGAAATTAATTCATCAAGGAGTTCATCTGGAAAAAGTTCCATCCAGCGAGATAGTGGCCTGTCACTACTTAATTTATCAAGCATGATTTCATTATTAATTAAGCACTCATTAAAAAAATACCTCCATCTATCGGGCGATATTGACTTTAGAATTTTTTTTGCATTATCCTGTGCAACATTACAAACGCCCCAGTAATTCCCTAATCTAACTGACATAACTGCAGTTATGCATATAGA
Source organism: Bacteroidota bacterium (assembly GCA_020403265.1). Taxonomy (GTDB): domain Bacteria; phylum Bacteroidota; class Bacteroidia; order B-17B0; family Aurantibacillaceae; genus Aurantibacillus. The sequence goes on along the minus strand of JADBXZ010000108.1, from coordinate 4,006 downwards.
AAAAGCTGGCATGGGAATAACACTGCCCATTTTATAAAGTGTATTTACCGGCGCAGGTTCATTGTAATAATTATTTCTTGATTGATGTGCAACTAAAATTTCGTTCCCAATCTTAATAAAAGAAGTTGAACGTAAATCCTCAGGAACAAAATCAAAACCTCTAACCTTCAATAAAACCTGCTTTAACCCACTAGACGCTTTGGTTTTACCATCAGTACTTAGCTCAGCATAACATCTACCAATTTGCCATTTTTCAGGTTGTTTTAAACTATTCCATAAACTAGGAATTAATAAATTAGCATTTGCTAATGTGTTTTCTAATTGAGCACCATTTGTAGATTTTATTAATGATAAAATAATCCTAATTGTTGTTTTATGAAAAAAGTAAGGACTTTGAACAATTTTAATTATATAAGGGCTATCTAAAGGTAATGTTGTTTCCTCCAAGTCTTGCCTGAAATTTTTAAAATCAATTGCAGCTTCAATTTTATTATAACCTAAAATACCTTCTATACATGCTCTAATTATTGATTTACATTCTTCTTCGGACATTTCATCTTGACCGCCATCATCAAGTTCAATACTATTAAAATGAGCTACTGTTTCACTTGCCTTTTTTAACCGAAATGCAATAGTACCGTTAATAATACCTAGCTGTTCTGCTAATTGAATAGCCTCATATTCGGAAATAGCTTGTTGTAAGTTTGCACTTTCATTAATATCTGGCCTATCAAGCATTTCGGCAATAAAACTGATACCCATTTTACTTAAATGACTACGAAGTGTATTAATTGCTTTAGTCCAAACAAAAGAAGAAACCATTTCATAATGTTCATTATTAAATGTGGAAACTATTTGGGTCTGGTCTTTTGCAGAAAGCAATAATCCATATTTCACTAAACTTTTAATGTGAACAATCTTTTTAGGAAGATTAGGAGCATCATTATTTTGCCATAAAGCAGGTAAATTATTTTCCATTTGTTTTATATTCTATTTTACCATCTTGTGATTGTATAAAGGCTGCCTCAAGCCCATTACCAATTAAATCACATAAACCCAAATATGTACGAGTTCTTGCGCCGCCACTTGTACTTGTTTTATTTAGCTTTGATGAATGTTTTATGAAGACATTGTATGCACATACACAACCATCATTTGTAAAAACAGTAATACCATCAGAAAGCATCATCCCTGTTATTAACGAAAAACTGGCTGATAATCTTACGTGTGAAAGTAAATCTATGTTTCTATCCTTACTGAGTATTTGACTTGAAACGTCAATTTTATTACTTAACACAATACCATCCTTTAATTTTTTGGGCAGCGTCTTTTTTTTGTTGTCAATAACACAAGCTAGTGTGCCATGACCTTTTTGCACAACATTATAAAAAACCTTTTTATAAAAATTAATAATTTGATCCTTAATTTTTGGGTCTACTTTTTTTGTTATCGTGAAAATAAAATCATCGAATTGACTTAGAGAAGAACTATTAAACTTACCACCAAATGTAATTATTAGAGATTTTGCGAGAAAATTCTTTATCTCGATGATCTTATCGGAAATTTGATGAATTAATATGCAGCGCAAATCACTACTACCTTTATCTATAAGAATTTCTTCGATTGTTTCAGAGAGGATAGAAGTAGAAGAGTTAAATACACCGTATTCAAATGTCAATTGCTTTCTTAGTAAATAAATTGTCCATCCATCGCCTGTTAAAGGCGCACATTTTTTTAATGCTTTTAACATTGTAGTTGAAGATTTATCCCCTTCACCTATTTTATAGAACTCGAATGGAGTAAGTACTTTACCTATTAATTCAAGATCATCCAAAATATAAATTTTCGGATATAAAGATTTCCCTTCCTCTTGATAATGTACCAACTGTTCAGTTAAATCTACCATGCCCTGTTGAGTGACTAAACAAGCCATACCAGCAGTATTGAGAAATGGGACTATTTCCCCTAGCAGAGATGCTTGCAATGATATTTCTTTTAAATCTGACAAGTGCAACAAAATTATGAAAAACTGGCATATAATAGCATGTTATAAAAACAATAAATAGCTTGCTGCCGAAGGCCTGCGCTTTTGACTGAGCGGAGCGAGATGCGCAAAATGGTGGCGGTTTCCGCCACACCACTTTGTTTGTGCGGCAGGAATTTAGCTTATTTGCTTTTTGCCTGTCTCTTGCAAAAACAAATGTGCTAAATTAGCGATGGCTGTTCTAGCGGCTTCCGCAGGAACCGAAAAAAGCGTCGGCAAGTAAAAAAATAAACACACGGAATTTTTACCATGCAAAAGTCCGAGGAACTGTCCTTCTTTGTTGAACGAAAATTAGTTTGAGAACGTCAAAACCGAGGTCAATTGTCAGCCGGAATGCCACTGTTCTCGTCGAGCCGAGATGAGTTAAAAATTGTCGACCGAGATGCTACTGTTCTTGTCAACCGAAATGTTAATTCGTCCGCGGGCGCATTGAACATAACGTTTTTGCGGCCTTGCCTAGTTTTTTGCTATGTCAAGTTACGCATTTGAGCGTTAACACGCAAAAAATTAGGCAAGACCGCTGTTACCAGCTGGCCGGTGCACACAGCTTAATTATTGTTGTCTAATACGGTGTCTGCGGTTTGGTCAGCCTTTTTATTTTTTCGTTTTTTAATTAACCAATATAGTAAAAGAGATAAAAGGAAAACAAAAATAACTGATACGATTATTATTGAAATGCGAACTGGAGAACTCGATTCTGATACGTATGAGTCTGCCATTTTATATTTTATACCCCAATGTTTTACATATTCCTCGATTGGTTCTAAGCCAACTTCAGCGCGCCTTTTATTTACATTTATTTCGTCTTCAATAGGGGAGAGAAAATATTGTCCAGTTCGGCTGTCCATGCTGAGCTGACTACCGTAAATTTGTTTTTTGCCTTGACCAAGTAAAATTCTGTCTTCAAGAAGAGCCAAGTCGGCGCCGCTCGCTTTTTTGTTTTTTACTGCTTCACGCATTAAAGGCAAGTATTTTTCTTGAGTCACTTGGTCAGAATGTTGGATTACGAGAAATAAAGTCGAGTTTCCTTGATAACCAATTTCGTCAGGGCCAAGCCAGCCGTATTTGTCAATGATTGCTTTTACTTTTACTAAGTTTATCGCATCCTTTGTCGAAATAATATGCCAAATAGCTTGTTGCTCTTTTGATTTTTGTTCTGCCGACAAGTAAGTGTTTTTTTCAATTTCTTCCATTTTCATTCGATATTTTTGATCGTCAATGAAAATGCTGTCTAATTGTCGAACGACAGGCTTATTGAAATTTACTTCCGAGCTGTCTTTGTTTTTTTGAACGACTTCAAGTAAAGTCTGCCATCTTTTGTCTGCGTGTAAAGAATTTAAGTCCGTGTCAGTTATTAAGCGATTGATGTCTGTGAACTGCATTTTATTTGCAAGTCTGAACAAATTGAAAAAAGCACTGTCGGGAATTTTTGCTAAAGACCAGCAACAAGCCGCATTCCATCTGTCATTTGGCGTCCCTTTCCATCCATTGGATTTGAAAGCGGAGGAAAAGGAGAATGCTGCTTTTTTATAGTCTTTAGATTGATAATGAGCATCAGCTTTTTTAATATTGTCAAAATATTCTACTGGAAGTTTCTCTTGTCCGAAAGCCAATGAACAGAAAAAAAGTAAAAGCAATATCGAGGTCTGTCGTGTCATTATTTTATTTGTCAGGACTATGTTTTTTGTCGAACGGAATTGTCCGCCGGCTTGCTGGTAACGTTTTGCAGCTACAAGAAGTTGGCGATTTCGGAGACGAAAACTGTCTGCCACCACTAAACTTGAGCCGAAGCACAAATGTTCATTTAACCACTGAACCGCCAATTTCTTGTAGCATATATGTAAAAGCAGTAGATTGCAAACCAATTATCACCTGTAGTACATAAATTTATGTCTACCAAAAAAATGTAATATCATGATAACACAACCTACCGCTTCAATACCAAAATTATACATTGGTATC
>JADBXZ010000107.1 GCA_020403265.1 Bacteroidota bacterium | reverse complement strand
TTTAGGTCTCAGCTATGTAAAAGAAATTATTACTCTCCATAGGGGTAGTATTGAACTTATGGAAAACTTAAATCAAGGAACGTGTTTCTTAATTAAATTACCTCTAAAATGGAAAGCATAACAATTTTATATGTGGAAGATGAACTTTCTCTAGGGAAAATTACTAGCGATACACTTAAAAAAAATGGTTTTAATGTTATTTGGGTAAAGGATGGGAAGGAAGCACTTGATACCTTCTCAAAAACTAAAATTGATATAGGCGTTATAGATATCATGATGCCAAAACTCGACGGCTTTAATTTAGTGATTGAAATAAGAAAGAAAAATAATATGTTACCAATATTATTTTTAACAGCTCGTGTATTAACAGAAGATGTAATAAAAGGATTTGAAATTGGTGGAAACGATTACATGAAAAAGCCATTTAGTATAGAAGAGTTAATAATTAGGATAAAAGAACTGGTTAAAAGAAATAAAATTTCAAACCCTTTAAATACTTACCAAATTGGCAAGTATATTTTTAATTATACTAAAATGGAAATTACGTTCAATGATCAAAAAATAAGCTTGACTCACCGAGAAAATGAAATAATTAAACGTCTCTATTTAAAAGCGAATGAAATAGTTAACCGTAAAGAAATTTTAATGGATTTATGGGGGGATGATACTTATTATAATGGCAGAAGTCTGGACGTGTTCATGACAAAAATTCGTAAGAATTTTAGTGAAGATTCCTCAATTGCTATAAAAAATATTAGAGGCGTAGGTTATAAACTAATTATTTCTCAGAACCAAAAGAAATTAAACCGTTAACATTCGATAACATTAACTAGCTTTCGATAACCTTTTAGAGCCTAGTTATACGTTAAATTTGCATAGTGAAGACTTAACCCGCGGAGTGTAAGTTTCATATTAATCAAATAACAAATTAAACTTAAAAAAAAAGAACACATGAAAAAATTAATTTACTTATTACTAGCCATTTCAACACTACAATCATTTGGACAATCATCAATTATTGACTTTGGTAATTCGGCCGAAAAAAATCAAGAGTGGGTATTACTTTCGGATAATATTATGGGCGGTGTTACAACATCTAAAATTGAATACACCACTAATTCTGTTTTATTATCTGGAAATATTTCTTTAGATAATTACGGTGGGTTTTCATCCATTAAAACCAAATATAAGAGGGTTGATTTATCTAAATACAAGGGTATTAAAATTAAGTTTAAATCTACCAATCAAAAATTTGCTTTTACCTTAGAAGATAATCAAAACTGGACACAGCCAAATTATAAACATGAATTTTCTGCAAAGAAAGATGATACCTGGGAAGAGGTGATTATTTATTTTAAAGATTTTCAAGAAATTGTAATTGGCGAACCAACAGGAAACATGATGAAATCAAAAAGTTTAAATAATATAGTCAGAATGGGAATAATGACTTATGAAAAAAAAGAAGGCCCATTTTCTCTTGAAGTAGATTATATAGAGTTTATTAAATAATAATTATTTACAACTGTTTTATAAAACATAAAAATGCTTCAAAAAAATATGACAGTTATTATTTCAATTAATTACAATATACATTTAAAACGAAAAAACAGATGAAATATTCTATTTCTCTAAGTCTGATATTTTTAATTTTTACTGTCAATGGCAGCACTTTTAGTCCATTCAAAAAAAGCAAGGTTGTTCCTTTTGAACTACAAGGTAATTATATCATACTAAAGGCAATTGTAAATAATATTAAAACAGACACGGTTCGATTCTTATTTGATTCAGGAGCTACTGGTGGAGTTATAGATTCTGAATTTGTTAGTAGAAATAATATCAAATTAATTAATGTTACGACATTTGCTATTGGTGCAACAGGAAAACCAATTAAAGTAAATTGCATAAAAATAAATAGCATTCGTCTTGAAGGGAACAATTACCTGAAAGAATCTGGCGAATTTAGTGTTGAAAATTTTAGTAAATACAAAAAACTTAAGATTCAAGGAATTATTGGGCACGATTTACTTAAAAAATACTGTATGAGTATAAATTACGACACTAAAACTATTGAATTTATGCCGTTAGGTTCAATTATAAAAAATGAGACAGACTATAACAAAATTAATTTTGAACTATTAAGTTACATTCCAATTCCAAAAGTGCCAATTACCATCAAAACATTTTCCAACGAGGAATTTAAAGGCGATGTGCTTTTTGATACAGGAGCAGATTTGAATTTATTATTTAATAAATCATTTTTACAAGAAAGTAATTTAAAGGAAAAACTAAATCCTTCATCAAAAATTGATACAGGTAGGGCTATCAATAATCAAATAATGAGGTTGGGACAAGGTAAATTAAAACTTTTAAGTTTGGGCAACTTTCAATTAAAAGATATAGACGTTAGTGTACCTGATAAAAACACAAATGTATTGTCACCCAATCAAACAATTGGTATAATGGGGGTTAAAGTAATTACCCAATTTAATTTCATATTAGATTACTCGACTAAAATGCTGTATTTAAAATCTCGAATCTTGGCAAATAACATGCAATTAAATTAACAATTTTGTATATTTTTTGTGTTTATTATACTTACTTATGATGCCCTTTAGACTTCTTAAAACCACCTAGGCTATAACAGCACCTTTGCGTCAGCGGGCGGAAGTATAAGTTTTTTGCTTGTAATTTTGCCTGCTTCGCAGAAAGTTGTATTTTCATACAAGCAAAAAAAGAGGCAGCATTTCGGCTACTAATTTAGTTTTGTGGGTTTAGACAGTTGAGTGTTCCAAAGCCCGCCGAACGCAAAGCTGCAAAACGTTATGCGGCACCCTATTACAGAAGACAACATAAAGACTAACAACAAAAAATGGACTACATAAAAAGCAATTACAATATCATTTCGACAGCACTTTTTGTGTTGGCAATTGTGGTTGCTCATATTTTTTCAACTAACAATTACGACTGGACAAAAAATACGATTAGCGACTTAGGTTCACAAGGCTATGACAGAAAATTAATAATGCAATTTGGCTTTTTAGCTTTTGGACTTATTTTATCGACAGGTATTTTAGCCAACGGTTTGACTTGGCGGACATCCCCCATTTTAGTTTATGGCTTGTGTGTTGGCTTGACAGGAGTTTTTTGCACTAAACCATTCTTCAATCTTGAGAACTATTCTGCATCACAAGCGTCAATTCATTCTGCCTTGGCTCAAATTGCAGGAGTAACTTTTACTCTTGGCATCTTACTACAACTATTTTACTCGGTAGACAAAAGTGAAAAATGGGTACACTTCACTTTTTTGATTTTGGTAGTTGGTTTTTCTGCCTCGTTTGGACTATTGAAAAATTATCAAGGCATTGCTCAACGACTATTGTATTTGACAAGTTTTACCTGGCTTCTAAAGTACTACAAAACTTAACAATTAAATAAAGTTAGTTTAGTTCGTTATTTCTTGTGATAGTATAACTTTCACACTTCATAAAAAAATAAATGACAGAAATTGTACTTTCAATTATTGCAGGATTAGTTTTATTCTTATTTGCAGTAACTAATTTATCAGAAACACTAAAGTCTGCGCTTGGTGAAAATGCAAATGTTTGGATTAAAAAATATACTTCTAATTCTTTTAGTAGCTTGTTGGTTGGAATTGTTGTTACCACTTTACTTGATTCTTCTTCCGCTGTCATTATCATTACAATTGTACTAGTCAATTCACAGGTATTAACTTTTAGACAGGCTATGGGAATTGTTTTAGGAGCAAATATTGGAACTACGGTTAGCAGCCAAATCATTGCAATGGATGTTGGCAAATATTCCCCTATTTTTCTTCTAATAGGTTTTATACTTCTTTTTGTTGCAAAAACGGAAAAACTAAGTAACATCGGAAAGACTGTTTTATATTTCGGTGTATTATTTTTTGGACTTTTTACGATGGAAAATGCAGTGGAACCTCTAAAGGATAAGGCTTTTTTTACCGAATGGATGAAAAAAACAGACAACCCTTTACTTGGCGCAATGATAGGAGCTGTTGTAACTTTAATTATTCAGTCTTCATCGGCAACTGTTGGGATGGCAATCATTTTATCTAAAAAAGGTCTTATCACTTTAACCGGCGGCATAGCAGTAATGTTAGGGGCAGAATTAGGAACATGCAGTGACACTCTTTTGGCAACAATTAAAGGAAATAGGCAGGCACTCAAAACCGGCTTATTTCATGTAACTTTTAACCTTTTATCAATAATATTAGGCCTTTTTTTGTTTTATCCTTTTGTTGAATTCGTAAAAACTATAAGTTCAGGGGCAACAGTAGAACGAACTGTAGCAAATGCTCACATGATTTTTAATGTATTAGGAGTTTTAATTTTTATTTGGACAATTCCTTTTTTTGAAAGAACATTAGACAAATTACTCCCAGAAAAAAAAGCAGCATAATTGGGCGAACGCATAACAGCAAATAAATGTAAGCGGGCGGGTCATCACTCGGTGAGAAATAGTTGTCCGCTGAAGCGCGAATTTATTTTGCACCTCGCTAATAAACATTTATCTTTAAATAACCTTTTGTGGGTATAGACATAGGAAGCTTCGAAAGCCAGCCTACGTCTATTTGCAAAACGTTAATTTCTATAACAGAACTTGAAGTCTTATATTTGTATTAGCAATTAATTTAGTAATGAATCTTAACTCAAATAAAGGTAACGGTTTAATTAACGCCTCAGCAGCCATTAAACTATTTATAGCTTTGTTGTTATTGGTGGTGGTTTTTCATCTATGTGTTCTCATCAAACTAATACCATACAACATAGCCTGGGGCGGCAGGTTAACCAATGATGCGGAAATGTATGTGTTTGAAAGTGTGTCCATACTTATTAATTTGTTTTTAATTTGGGTGTTGCTCATGAAAGGGGCTTACCTTAAATTTTCGTTTTCAACTAAAACCTTAACAATTATTTTATGGATTTTCTTTAGCCTATTTGTACTTAACACCATTGGTAACCTCTTTGCCAAAACAAATTTCGAGAAAACTTTTTCCCTTTTAACAGCTGTTTCAGCCCTTTTAATTGGGTTCATTTTGAAAAAGGAAAAGACAACAATTAGCTAAAACTAACATCCCATAGTTTTAAATAATAATTTTGTACCTTGCAATAAGGATGAAAAAGTTTTTTGCGATTTGTTTGCTCTTGTTGCTTTTTTTTGGTTTTGGTTTTAAACACAAATCAACTAAGTTAGTCAGTGCGGTTATAAGTGATGATGAATATCAATTATATCAGCTAATCATGTCTTACAGGCAATCCAAAAAATTACCTAAAATCCCTTTGTCTAAATCTTTAACCTATGTGTCACAGGTGCATTGCAAAGATTTGGTGTTAAATAAACCGGATCAGGGACAAGGCTGTAATGCACACAGTTGGTCCGATAAGGGCAGGTGGAGCGCATGTTGTTACACACCGGATCACGCAAAAGCCGGTTGTATGTGGGATAAACCACGTGAACTAACTAATTATGAAGGCGATGGTTTTGAAATTGCTGTTGGCAGTTCGTCTGATGAGTTTAAAGATTTTGTAGTAACACCTGAATTTGCACTTGAATCCTGGAAAAAAAGTAAAAACCACAACAATGTCATTATTAACCTTGATGTGTGGAAAGAGGTTAAATGGAATGCCATTGGCGTTGGAATATACAAAGGAATTGCAACAGTCTGGTTTGGCAAACTACCTGATAAAGAAGGAGCACCTGAACGTATAAAAAAGCAATAATTTTATAGTCAATATCAAATGGCCATGAATCCATTATTAAAAAAACTAAATTTTAAAGCGCATAAAGAAATAGTAGTGTTAAATGCGCCTATTTCACTTAAAAAAGAATTGGAGTCTTTTTCTGAATTGACAAGTGTTAAAATTGAGACTAAGAATTTAAAAGAGATAAATTTTGTTTTGATTTTTGTTACTTCTAAAGAACAAATAGAAGCATCAATAAAGTTGGTTTATCCAAAACTAAGCGGTGACGCTGTGCTATGGTACAGTTACCCAAAAGCTACTTCAAAAAATTATACTTGTAATTTTAACAGAGACACCGGATGGGAAACATTAGGTAAACACAACATTGAACCTGTGAGGCAAGTAGCCATTGATGAAGATTGGAGCGCTTTGCGGTTTAGAAAAACCGAGTACATTAAAACCATGACACGCAACGAATCAATTGCGATTTCAAAAGCTGGTAAAGAACGGGTTAAAAAAATAAAAACAAGTAATTAGTTCTTATAAAAGATCTAATTGTTATAAAAAGAAGATAACTTTGAATTTGAAATTTAATTGGAAAGGAGTTAAAAATGATAACGAGTTGTATTAGTGGTAAACCAATTGCGGAAGAGGAAGCGGTGAGAGCTTCTGATGTAAAAGAAGGAATCTTTAATTTAATTGCTCAGGATCATCCTGCAATCACGAAAGACGGCTTTCTATCCTTGCAGGAATTAAATCAATATAGACGTCTTTACTTAACAACTTTAATTGTTCAGGAAAACGGCGAACTAGCTATTCTTGATAAAGATGTAATGGAAGCCATAAAAAATAATTCCATTTTAACGGATAACCTGGAGGAAGACACAGAGGATGTGTTAACTTTTGGTCAAAAAATTGCCGATAAAGTAGCTGGATTTGGAGGGAGCTGGACATTTATTATTTTCTTTTTTTCATTCATTCTCTTATGGATGATTGTTAATATTTTTATTTTCACAACAAAGCCTTTCGATCCATATCCGTTTATTTTGTTAAATCTGATTCTTTCTTGTTTAGCTGCAATTCAAGCACCCATTATTATGATGAGCCAAAACCGGCAAGAACAAAAGGATAGAATCCGAGCCGAGCATGATTATAAAATAAATTTAAAAGCGGAGCTGGAAATCAAATTGTTGAATGATAAAATTGACCACCTGCTTGTACATCAAAATAAAAAGTTACTTGAGATACAGGAAGTACAGATTGATTACTTGGAAGATTTAATGAAAGAATTAAAAAAGAAATGAGATTTGAAAATAAAAAAAGTAAAGTTAAACCCTTAAAATCTTTCCTTTTAAGGACATTGAGGTATGCTTTATTTGCATTCGGACTAATAGCAGTTTCAGTTTTAATTGGTCTATTGGGCTATCACCATTTTGGAAATTTGTCATGGATGGATAGTTTTCACATGGCATGTATGATTTTAACAGGGATGGGGCCGGTTGTTGAAATGAAAACGGAACAAGCTAAACTATTTTCGTCACTTTATGCTTTGTACAGTGGCGTTGCTTTTTTGAGTATCACGGCTGTATTTTTTGCACCGTTAATTCATCGCCTTTTACACATTTTGCATGTAGAGCAAGAGGGGGAATAGCTATGGTTATTTATGAGGTGATTAAAATCATGATTTAATAATTATTAATTGCATTTATCATGTAATTTACTTGCCCTTTTTTCTTAACTTTGTTGCATGAGAAAGTTGTTCGTCATCTCATTCTTGTTTGTATTTATTTCTGCTAACACGGCATTTGGTCAAATTTGGCGTTTTCCTGAACTCATTCATCATTTTATTGAGCATAACGAAAAGGACCAAACTAATTTTATCGAATTTTTGCAATTGCATTATGGCGATAAAATAAACCATCCTGATGATCAGCATCAACACCATCATAAATTGCCTTTCAAAGCAATTCAAATTAATAGTGCGCATGTTTGCTCTACTCCAAATGATCAGGCAATAGCCATACAACAAATAGTTTTTGAAAAACCATCTCCGGTATTGGAGATCTCTCATCAATTTCTTTTTTCGTCAGACGTGCTTTCAAGTATCTGGCAACCGCCTCGAATAGGCTAATTTTTTATTTCTATTTTTTAAAGTTTAGTAGGTAGATGTTGCTTAATTACTTTAAGCACTTATCCTATATCGCCAATTTTTAAAATTCATTAATTATGATATCGTCCATTATTCAATTTTCTATCAAAAATAAACTCATTGTTGGACTTGCCATCATTGCTTTAATAGCTTTTGGAAGTTATCAAGTGAGTCAATTACCAATCGACGCAGTACCTGATATTACCAATAATCAGGTTCAGGTAATTACCATGGCTCCATCGTTTGGTGCTACTGACATTGAACGATTGGTTACTTTTCCGATTGAACAAGCAAACAGTAATATTTCAGGATTAAAGGAAATCAGAAGTTTTTCACGTTTTGGTTTATCTATTGTAACCATTGTTTTTAATGACGATGTTGATGTTTATTGGGCCAGACAGCAAGTGGCAGAGCGTTTACAAAAAATTCAATCTCAAATTCCGGCCGGGATAGGAACACCGGAACTAGGGCCAGTATCAACCGGTTTGGGTGAAATCTATCAGTACATCGTAAAAGCAGCACCGGGCTATGAAAATAAATACGATGAAATGTCTTTACGAACTATTCAGGATTGGCTGATACGTCGTCAATTAATGGGCGTAAAAGGAGTTGCGGAGGTAAGTAGTTTTGGCGGCAAAAAAAAGCAATATGAAATTGCCATTGACCCAAATAAATTGCAATCTTATAATTTAACAATTAATGAGGTATTTACGGCATTGGACAAGAATAATCAAAATACCGGTGGTTCTTATATAGAAAAAGGTCCAACAGTTTTATTCATTAGAACAGAAGGGCTCATAGCAAATGAAGATGATATCAAGAACATTGTAGTTAAGATGAGTGACAAGGGGATTCCTTTATTAATTAGAGATGTGGCAGATGTAAAACTGGGATATGCCACACGTTACGGAGCCATGTGTTATAATGACAAAGGTGAAGTTGCTGGCGCGGTGGTAATGATGTTAAAGGGTGCTAATAGCAATGAAGTAATTAAAAATGTAAAAGAACGTGTGAAATTAATACAATCATCTTTACCAAAAGGTGTTGTAATTGAACCGTTTTTAGACCGAACAAAAATGGTTAACAATGCCATTGGTACCGTTGAACAAAACTTATTAGAAGGTGCTTTAATAGTGGTTTTTGTTTTAGTGTTATTTCTAGGAAATTTCAGAGCTGGTTTAATTGTAGCTTCTGTTATACCTCTTGCTATGCTTATAGCCATAAGTTTAATGAATGTTTTTGGCGTAAGTGGAAACTTAATGAGTTTGGGTGCGCTTGATTTTGGATTAATTGTAGATGGAGCTGTAATTATTGTTGAAGCTGTGATGCATCAAATAACTCAGCACAAACCTTTTTACGATTCTAAACTTGAAAGTCAATTAAAATTGAATCAAAATCAAATGGATGAGCAGGTTACTTTAACGGCAGGCAAAATGATGAACAGTGCGGTATTTGGTCAATTAATTATTTTGGTGGTTTACTTGCCTATTTTTACTTTACAAGGCATAGAAGGAAAAATGTTTAAACCCATGGCACAAACTGTAGCATTTGCGTTGTTTGGGGCATTTGTGCTTTCTCTTACTTACATACCGATGATGAGTGCTTTGTTTTTAAGTAAAAATCTTATACATCGGCCAACGATTTCGGATCGCTTTATTCAATTTTTAACTAGGCATTATCGTCAAATTTTATTAAAGGTGCTTCGCTTTCCTAAGATAGTTTTATCTATTGTGATGATCATGTTTGCGTCATCCATATGGATTATGGCTAATCTCGGTGGCGAATTTATTCCGGTTTTGGAGGAAGGTGATTTTGCAGTTGAGACGCGTGTTTTACCGGGTAGTAATCTACAAGTCAGTATTCAAAATGTTACTAAGGCGGCATCAATTTTAAAGGCAAAGTTTCCTGAGGTAGAAAAGGTAGTTGCTAAAATTGGCAGCGGCGATGTGCCCACTGATCCTATGCCTATTGATGCAGCAGACATGATGGTTATATTGAAAGATAAAAAGGAATGGACATCGGCTGTTTCTTTTTCAGAACTTGCAGATAAAATGGGGAAAGAATTGGAATTGGTTATAGGGACCACATTTAGTTTTCAATATCCGGTGCAAATGCGGTTTAACGAATTAATGACGGGTGCTAAACAAGATGTCGTTTGTAAAATTGTAGGTGAAAATTTAGATACACTTTCACTTTATGCAGAACGCTTGGGCCAGCAGATAGAAAAAATAGATGGTGTAAAGAATTTGTATGTTGAACCCATAACAGGTATGCCGGAAATAATTGTTAAGTATAAAAGAGCTATGCTAATACAATATGGGTTGGCAATTGATGATGTTAATAAAGTTATTAATACATCGTTTGCCGGTCAGTCTGCAGGACTTGTGTTTGAAGATGAAAAACGTTTTGATTTGTTGGTGAGGTTAAATTCCGATAAACGAAACGACCTAAGTGATATGCAAAATTTGCTTATTCCGACACATTCAGGTAATCAAATCCCATTACATTTATTGGCTGAGGTAAGTATTAAAAACGGACCAAACCAAATACAACGAGAGGATGCAAAAAGGCGTATTGTAGTAGGATTTAATGTAAGAGGAAGAGACGTACAAAGCATTGTTTCAGAGTTACAGTTAAATGTAAAGAAACATTTAAAATTACCTGTCGGATATTATATTCATTATGGTGGCGCTTTTGAAAATTTAAATGCGGCTAAAGAACGACTCATGATTGCAGTACCGATTTCTTTAATTATCATTTTCTTGTTGTTGTTTTTTGCATTTAGTTCCATCAAACAAAGTTTACTGATTTATTCAGCGATTCCTTTATCTGCAATAGGCGGTATTTACTTTTTAGCAATAAGAGGCATGCCATTTAGCATCAGTGCAGGAATCGGCTTTATTGCTTTATTTGGCGTTGCTGTACTTAATGGTATTGTACTCCTTAGCGAATTTAACCGGTTAAAAAAGACAGGTTTAAATAATCTTTGCAGAGTGGTTGTTCTTGGCACAAGTGTAAGATTAAGGCCTGTTTTAATGACCGCTTTTGTTGCTTCTTTAGGTTTTTTGCCAATGGCTATCAGCAATGGAGCAGGGGCGGAAGTTCAACGTCCGCTTGCAACGGTAGTGATAGGTGGCTTAATGATAGCAACTTTGTTAACACTTTTCGTTTTACCTGTTTTGTATAGTTTGTTTGAACAAAAAACGAAAGAAATTAAAACAACAAAATTATCTACAGGACTATTAAGTGTTTTGTTTGGGCTTTCATTCTTCATGATCAAGGCACAAACGCCTATAGGCTATAAAGCTTCTATTGATTCAGCTTTAAAGAACAATCGGTCTATTAAAAATGAGAAATTGAAATCTGAACAACAAAAAGAACTTATCAAGACGGCCAAAAATATTCAGCAAACTAACCTAAGTGGTGAGTACGGCCAAATTAATAGTTTTTATGCCGACAACCGAATCAGTTTAACGCAGGGCTTTAATTTTCCTATGGTTTACGTTTATCAGAAAAAAATATTTTCGGAAACATGGAAAATTAGCCAGTTGTCTGTTAGCTTAAAAGAAACAGAAATAAAGAAAGTTGTAAGCGAACTATTTTACGGCTACCTCTATCTAAAGCAAAAGGAAGTTTTGCTGAGAGAAAATGACAGCCTTTACAAACTTTTTACGGATAAATCTAACTTGCGTTTTAACCAAGGTGAGAGTAATATTTTAGAAAAAATTACAGCTCAAAATCAAAGTACTTTAATTGATATTCAGTTAAAACAAATTATAGCTGATAAAGAGGCTTTAGAGTTACAATTTATGTCAGTGTTAAATACAAGGGGTAAATACTTCCCTGACGCTTCTAATTTGAGCACAGTATCAGAAATGAAATCAGAACTTAGTGACATTGTTCAACATCCGTATTTAAGGATTGTTGAGCAGCAGAAAACTATTTCCGGTCTTTCAAAGAAATTAGAAAAATTTAAAGTATGGCCTGACCTTACGCTTGGTTACAGCAACATGTCGATGAAAGGAACAGGTTCTGATAATGTAACGTATAGCTATTCAACACGGTTTCAATCTGTACAACTGGGAATCGGTATACCTTTATTTTATGGTGCTCAGCTGGCTAAAGTTCGGGCAGCTAAACTTGAACAGGAAATCAGTTCGTCTACTTATGAATTTGAACGATTAAATTTTCAGAATCAATTTCAAGTTAGTTTATTACAGTTTCAATCTGCAAAGTTGGCCGTTAATCAATATGAAAACATAACACTTTTAAATGCAAAACTGCTTTTAAACACTGCAACTAATCAATTTAAAAACGGAGAAATTGATTTTTTGGATTTAGTGATGTTAACTAATCAAGCCATAACTATTCAATCGGGTTACCTGGATGCACTATTTAAATTAAATCAATCTATTATTCAACTTAATTATTTAACTAACAAATTTTAATATGAAAATAAATCTCTTTATTATGACCTGTATTCTTATTGCGTCAGGTTGCAATCCAAAAAACAACGAGTCAGAAACTCCAGTTGAACCTAATTCTAATTTTGTTAAATTAACCGATGAACAACTAAAGTTAGCTCACATCGAACTTGGTAAAATTGAAATGAAGCCGATTTCAACAATACTCAGATTGAATGGGAAGATAGATGTACCGCCTCAAAATCTGGTTTCTGTTAGCACACCGTTTGGCGGATTTTTAAAATCAACTCAATTGTTGCCGGGCATGTATGTCAAAAAAGGAGATGTGATCGCAACCATGGAAGATCAACAATTTATTCAATTGCAACAAGATTATCTAATGGCTAAATCTAAATTAAATTTTGCACAAAGTGAGTATAATAGACAAAAGGAACTGAACCAAAGTAAAGCGGTTAGTGATAAAGTTTATCAACAAGCAGAAATGGAGTTTCAAACCCAACACATTCTTTTAAATGCGCTTGCAGAAAAATTAAGATTGATTAATATTAATCCTGATAAATTAACAGAAGCGAATTTATCCAGAGTTATTAATGTTAACTCATCAATAGACGGTTTTGTATCGAAAGTGTTTGTCAATATTGGAAAGTACGTTAATCCATCAGATGTGTTATTTGAGTTAATAAATCCATCAGATATTCACTTAAATTTAACGGCTTTTGATAAGGATTTAAAAAAACTCTACATAGGACAAAAATTAATCGCCTATAATAATCATGAGCCCAATCGTAAACATCCTTGTGAAATTATTTTGGTTAGTCAGGATTTGTCTCAACAGAATGGCGCCGAAGTACATTGCCACTTTTTAGATTATGATAAAACATTACTACCGGGTATGTATATGAATGCCGAAATAGAAATTGATGCTGCAAATTTACCTGTCGTTCCTACAGAGGCTATTGTTACTTATGAAGGTAAGGATTATATTTTTTGTGCAATACAATTTAACGCTTTTCAACTTACTGGAATAGAAAAGGGTGAAACCAAGGATGGGTTTACTGCCGTCAAATTGGATGCAAAAATCAATATAAACTCAGTACGGGTAGTAAAAACAGGTGCCTATTCATTACTAATGCAATTGAAGAACAAAGCGGATTAAATTTAAATTAAAAAAAGGCTCTAACCTGCGCGCCGCCTAAATGAATAATGTCAGAATTCCCATTTTTCCGGCCGTTATAATTAATGCTAATTTGTATATTTTTGTTTAAGTTTCTCTCGTAGGTTAACTCCCATGTATAGTTATCTCCATTACTTAAAGCATTTAGCATTTCATAGGCAACCGCAGAATTTTGATTACCACTGAATTTAATTTGAATATAGTCAAACTTTGCATTTAAACTCCCTTTTTCAGTTTGATTGTATTTACCCTCTAAGCCGATGGTGCTAAGCAAAGCCTTTTCGCGATCTAAGGTTATTTGATTTACTTTTTCCTCGTAATTAGCATTTAAGGATACTCGAAAATTAGTAGATGGTTGATACGAAAGTTTATTTTCCGTTTTGTAACTTTCAATCAAGTAATTTCTCGAATTAAACAACTGTGACTTATTTCCTTTTTGCGAATACATATTAATTGAGTTTAATGACCAGGCCTTCAAAATGTTTAGGCGAAGTCTGGTTTCATGACTTAACAAATTTCTGTTTTCAATGCCATTTACTAATAGTTGTTGGGATTGATTATTGATATAAACATAATCCATGCCCATGACTGATGATGTTTGGTTAAAAAAGACACTTCCCCTCACGTTATTATTTTTGGTTATTAGCAAAGTATCTTTAATTGGCAGAAGCGGGTTATATTGGTTAAAATCGCCTGTACTAGTACTTTTATTGTCAAGTCGGTAATTTAATTGGAAAATAAATCTTGTTACTACTTTATGAAATCCATTCGTGATTTTTTTAATATAACTGCTTGGCCGAATGCTTGTGTTAAAACTAAATTGATTTTGCAGCACTTTAACATACTCATTGGTTGGTGTAAAAATTCGGATATACCTGGCTTGATCGGAAAATTGTGCAATTTCAAATTCATTGAGTTCTTTAATTTTATTATCATTGTAATCTATCCAAGTATATTGACCTTGTCCTGGCGCAACTTCAAGATAATAAAATTCTCTTTTGTTCTCTAATCCATAACCTGATTCATAAAACACGTTTGAAACAATCAAGCCTTTTAAATAACGTGGATTATATTCAAGTCGATTGAGTAGCGTATTGTCTGGTTTTAAAAAGGTGCCAATTAAATTTCGTGTTTCAAAATTACGATAGGTTACCAAAAACTTAATTGGATTGTTTTTAATGCTGTAAATGTCTAGCACTAAACCAATATTTTGGGCGTAGGTACTGTCTTTAAGTTGATTTGTATATGCTAATTGATCTGTTCGTTCTTTGTAAAATAATTTGTAATTTGTTTTAGAGCTATCTGCATTACTAATGCTTGCTTCCCATTCCCAAAATTGGTAGGCATTATTTCTGAGCTGATTCGTGACATTAGATTTAAATAAATTTCTCTCAAACTCATCTGAGAATCCAATTTTAACCCTTCTAATTTTAAAATAATTTAAGCTTTTGTGCCGATAAAATTCTGTATTCAAAGCGTTAATTGCATCTTTAGTTGTTAAATAACTTGCATTAAAGTTGCTCGCACTTTTTTTAGAGTTTAACTTAAAATTGAATAGATTTTTTAATCCTGTATAGTTTGTTCCTTCATTAAATAAATTGGCAGCATATCCTATATTGTCGCCGTTTTTAAAAATTAATCCTATTTCGCCATTACTGATGTTTTGATCATTTAATATCTGTCCCGTCAGTGGTCTGTTCCAGTCACGGTCAAATTCAATGCTTCTGAATCGTTCAATGGCATTAAATCTATTTTGAATATACTCATGGTTTATATTGTAATAGAGTAATTTTTTTCGTTTCAGTGAATCTTCATTAAGTACCAAATTGTTTTTAGTAAACAATTTAAATCCTCCTGCTTCATCATTACCTTTGTCAGCGGTTGAGAATCTGTTGATGTCGTTTTTAGTATAAACACCTTCAATTCCAAATTGATGATTTAAGTTTGCAGAATGCGTTATTCCTGCAACCAACATTTGAGTTTGCTTTGGTGTAACCAATGGTATCAGTGGTTCAAAGCTTCCTTGCGGAATGCCGTTAACAGGTGCAACCCATTTATAAACACGTCCATTGGCACTTGTACTTACTTGTATATAATTTCCTTTATTGACGCCTACATTAGAAAAACGTAGCCTGTATTTTGCACTATCTGGATTAATGCTGTAAACATAAATCCCCTGATATAAAACAGTATTCACAATTGAATCTTTTTTTAAATAAAATACATCTGTTGTGTTGAATGCTGCTTCTTCAACACCAGATGAAAAGGCTTTGGTTAAAGTATCGCCAATTCCAATTAATACATTTTTTTGAGCCTGGGTTAAGTTTTGTTGCAATGGTCTGTTTTCATTGTCTTGTTCACTAAAGGCACTAAAGAATATTTTGGTTTTTTTAAAGCTTACTTCTTCGTCAAACACAAACATCGATCGGCCGTAATTTCGTTCTGCATATTGAAACTCACAAACAATGCGTTTATCTTTGGTAATGATTTGTTTGGCGGTGAATGTAATTTCGCCAGTATTATAATCAATGATGTAGTCGTTTTCTTGACCTCTTAACAACAAGCGTCCGTCAATGAATATTTTTTCGGTACCACTTAAAATAATAATAAAAGGCTCATTTTCGGCTCCTCTTAGTCGGTATGGGCCCTGATTGTTTTCGGTACCAAAAAACACCATTCTCGAAAATTTACCTCGAGATACTGCACCACTTACGCGTGTTGTAAATTGAAGGCTGTTTTTTTTAATACTATCTTTAAAGGTGTTTTCAATTACCAATCCCTGCGCTCGTTTATAATAGTTTAGGAAGTAACTTTGTTTTGGTTTAGCCAATTGAAAATCGCCAACAACTAGTTTAGTTGTTTTATTATTGAGTTGAATAAACACCTTGTCAAATTCTTGTAATTGTGCTGTCGTACCGTCTGCCTGAAAGGGAATATTGTTATCTGTAGCAGCCATTAGTAAATTAATGTCTTCGCTTAGTTTTCCGCTTACTTGTAAATTTAAATTGGAGTTAACAACCACATCCTGCGTTGTTCCGAAACTAATACCTCGGCTAATGTTTCCGTTTTTTGATAAGGCATCGTCGCTTAAAAAATTAGAATTAGCGTTTTGACTGTTAAAAGTAATATTAAAAGGCGTTTGCGCAAGCGATAAATCTGTGCCGATGGAATTAAGATCCTTGTTGAAATAAACTTTTTCAAAATTAAACGCGTATCGTTGATAGGATATAATCACACTATCAACCTGCATATTAAAAATTAGCAAATGTTTCTCGGAATTGTAGCTTATAATCTTTAAGCTGTCGGTGCCAAAGGTATTACTGATTTGGAGGCTGTTTTTTAGGATCGTTAAACTATCCAAAAAGAGACTATCATTTTTAGGGTAAAATAGGCGTTTAACGTTTACAGTGGTGGTTTGTGAAACTAATTGAACACTGTGAACGGTGAAAAAAATAAGAATGATTATTTTTAAGTATTTCAGTTGAATAATAACGCTTTTAAAGGTAGTAAATTGTACGGTATATTTCCTTTCTCTTGGATAATACGAATTTTAAAATGTGCTTGATTTGTTTGATTAAAGTTGGCTTTTTTAGACGATTACAAATATTTGGAATTATATTATAAGCGGATTTTTTATTGGATTCAAATGTGACTAAATAAATCGGTTGTTTTTATTATCTTTGTTTTCTGTGCCAAATCTGATAACCATAATAAAGAAAGTTTGGGTATTTCTCACTAAAAGTATGTGGGGTGTTCGGTTGAATAAACTGGATCCGAGAAGAGGTTTTTTAATTAAACAACTACGAATAATTTCTTTATCGGTTCAGGGTTTCAATGAGGATAAATGTTTAACAAAAGCTTCTGCTTTAACATATTATACGCTGTTTTCGATTGTTCCTGTTTTGGCTTTGGTTTTTGCAATTGCCAAGGGTTTTGGCTTCGATGCTAGTTTAAAGGCTCAATTAAGTGAAAAGTATTCGGAATACGGAAGCATATTAAGTAATGCATTTATTTATGCCGATTCCTTGTTGGCTACAACCAAAGGCGGTATCATTGCAGGTTTTGGTATCGTATTATTACTTTGGAGTATCATCAAACTCTTAATGAGTATTGAAGATAGTTTTAATGAAATTTGGGAAATAAAAAAAGGTAGATCGTGGGTAAGAAAAATAACGGATTACCTGACAATTATGTTAATTAGTCCTTTATTTTTAATTGTGGCAGGTGGTTTAACAGTTGCTATTCAAACAAAAATCGGAAGTATTGTTTTTTTAGGAATTCTAAGTAAAATACTAATTCAATTACTTGCTTTTTTATTGTTAGCCCTCGTGTTTTGTATGTTGTACCTTGTGCTGCCAAACACAAAAGTTAAATTTAAAGCAGCTGCTTCTGCTGGTATTGTGGCTGCCTTGTTATTTGAATTGTTAAACTGGGCATATATAAAATTTCAAATTGGCGCATCCAACTTAAATGCAATTTATGGTGGATTTGCAGCTTTGCCTTTGTTTTTAATTTGGGTACAATATAGTTGGTATGTGGTTTTATTTGGTGCTGAGATTGCCTTCGCCAATCAAAATGTTGACCATTATGAGTTAGATCATGAAATAATGAATTTAAGTGACCGCTACAAAAAGGCCATTGGTTTGTTAATTGCCAGCACTGTAGCTAAAAGATTTTACGAAGGTGAACCATTATTAACTGTAACACAAATTGCCAATCAGTTGGATTTACCGATGCGACTTACACGTAACATCGTCAATGAATTTGTTGACACCAAAGTTTTTGTGGAAGTAAGAACTGAAGAGGAAAAAGAATATTCTTACCAACCTGCAGTTACTGAAAGTAAGTTTAGCGTGAAATATATTTTTGATGCTTTGGATTTAAAAGGCATAAATAGCTTGGAAATTGAAGATCCTCAGGCTTTGAATAAAATAACTGATTTAATGCAGAGATTGGAATTGGAAAGTGATAAACAACTAGGTAAAGTGCTCGTAAAGGATGTGGTTTAAAAGTCTGTTTTTTATAGGTTTGTTTTGGATTTTGAGTAACAAAGTTGTTGCCCAAACAAACTCCACACCTATACAAATAGATTCTACACAAAAAGATGCAAAGGCTATGAAAAATACAAGTGCTCGTAAAGCTTCTATTTATAGTGCCATTCTACCGGGATTAGGTCAAGGCTACAATAAAAAGTATTGGAAAATACCTATTATTTATGCGGGTTTAGGTGGTTTTGCTTATCTATTTTACACAAATCACCAAGAGTATACTTACTATCGTAAAAATTTATTGGCTGAAACAGATTCAGATCCAAACACTTCAAATGAAATTATTGGTTATGATATTTCCGGTTTGCAGTCCGAAAAATTGAGATATAAAAAGTTACGTGATTTCGGAATAATTGGCTGTAGTTTAGTTTATGTATTTAATATCATTGACGCTAATGTTGACGCGCATTTAAAGACGTTTGACGTGAGTGATAATTTAAGTATGCAATTCAAACCAAAATTGATTTTAGCGGCCTATAATGAACCCGCAGTTGGACTAGGGATAAAATTTAAGTTTAAAAATAGATGAACATAGCATTAATTGGGTATGGTAAAATGGGTAAAGAAATTGAAAAAATTGCTTTGCAACGCAACCATTCCATCGGATTAAAAATTAACAAAACTTCAGCCCAAACTTTTAGTAAGAAAGATTTAGAATCAATTGATGTGGCAATTGAATTTAGTACACCTGAAACTGTTTTGAAAAACATTGGAATTTGTTTTGACGCCGGTACACCCGTGGTTGTTGGAACAACCGGCTGGTACCAACATTTTAAGCAAATTGAATTGAATTGTCATCAAAAAAAGGCAGCTTTGTTTCATGCAACCAATTATAGTGTTGGTGTTAATCTCTTCATGAAAGTGAATGCTTATTTGGCACAGCTGATGAACAATTATCCAAACTATGAAGTAAGCATGGAAGAAATTCATCACATTCATAAATTAGATAAACCAAGCGGGACTGCCATTACTTTAGCTAATCAAATCATTGAAAAACTAGACCAAAAAACCGGTTGGAGCATTACTGAAAGAGCGCCGGATAAATTATATATTAATGATATCAGAGAAGGTGAAGTGCCGGGCACCCATATTATAAAATACCAATCAAGTATTGACGATATTGAGATTATGCATAAAGCCCATAACAGACAGGGATTCGCATTAGGTGCAGTCATAGCCGCAGAATTCTTAAAAGGTAAAACAGGGATTTATGACATGAGTCATGTTATTTGAGTTATCATTGGATTAAAATATTTGAAACTGAAGAGGAAATGAATGGAAGTACTTTGTTTAATTCCTTCTTAACCCTTCATCTAAAAGGTGAAAGCATTTGCCTTACACGAACAAGACAAGGTGTTTTTGCAGTTCAAGAAAAATGCCCACACAATGGTGCCAGTTTAGCAAAGGGATTTTGTACACCTGAGAACTTAATAGTTTGCCCTTTACATCGCTACCAGTTTAATTTGTCGGATGGTAAAGGTAAAACCGGAGGATATGCATTAAAAACGTATCCCATAGAAATTAAACCAAACGGTGTTTATATTGGGATTAAAGCTAAATGGTGGGAATTTTAGTTAAAGTAAAGCTTTTAGCTGCTCCACGATAGACTTTAATTGCTCAACTTCCTTTTCAAGCTTATCTATACGTTCCATTAATGAGCTATTGTTTGGGTCACTTATTTCATTCGATTTTTCCGGTTGATCTTCGTCCACAAAAGTTCCAAATAATTGTGTGTAACGCGCTTCCTTTTGTCCTGGCTTTTTTTCTAATAGCTTAACTAAAGGCTCTTCCTTAGATATAAGTTGATGTATTGTGTTTAAAATACTTTCCAAATCAGCGAATTGATGCATGCGGCCGCTCATTGAATTAATTTCACCGGGTGTAAGTGGCCCTCTTAAAAATAACAATCCAAGTATGGT
This sequence comes from Bacteroidota bacterium, assembly GCA_020403265.1. Taxonomy (GTDB): domain Bacteria; phylum Bacteroidota; class Bacteroidia; order B-17B0; family Aurantibacillaceae; genus Aurantibacillus. The sequence goes on along the minus strand of JADBXZ010000107.1, from coordinate 11,191 downwards.
GATTTCAGCATCAGAGAGATTTAGTAAACTTGTAAAATTGTGTTTGAATTTGGAAGTTCTGCTGCTGCCGCCAATAGCAAGGCTTATCATGCTCATCACTTTTAGTTGATTGCAAGCCTCCAGAACTTCTCCTTCTGAATAATCCGTAACCGGGTTGCGTGAACTCTTTTGATTGCAACCTGTTGTTAAACCATTTAAACTCAGAGGATAATATTCGGGCGTTGTTAAGCTTTTTTCAATTAAAGTACCTAATACTCTAATATGAATGGGACTTAAGGTTCCGAGTTCAAAAGGAGTCATTTTTATTTTGGTTGAAGTTTAGTATTACAATCAGCAATTTTTTTGGTTGCAACAGGATCATTTGGTTTCGCTTTTAAGGCCTCTTCATAATTCTTCTTCGCTTCAGCATAACGTTTAAACCTAAAGTCATCATCGCCTTTCGTGATAAATTCTTTGTATTTATTTCCGCCTAACACTTGTGGTATGCTATACTTACTATCACCTTGTTTTGGTTGAGGATCTTTATCTTTGTTTTCTGTTTCGTATTGTAAACGTTTAGCCTCATCTTCTTCAGCTTTCTTTTTGCGGCGAGCGGCATCTTCTTCTTCCTCTTGCTTTTTAATTTTTGCTAAGGCTTCTTTTTCTTTTTGCAGGTGCTCTTGTTTAGCTTTTTCTTTCTCCAGTTTTGCATTTGCCTTTTTTTCGGCTTTTTCTTTATCGGCTTGTTCTTTCGCTGCTTTATCAGCGGCAGCTTTTGCTTTAGCGTCTTCTGCTGCTTTTGCTTTTGCAGCTGCATCAGCTGCTGCTTTTTCTTTATCGGCTTGTTCTTTTGCTGCTTTATCAGCAGCAGCTTTTGCTTTAGCGTCTTCTGCTGCTTTTGCTTTTGCAGCTGCATCAGCTGCTGCTTTTTCTTTATCGGCTTGTTCTTTCGCTGCTTTATCAGCAGCAGCTTTTGCTTTAGCGTCTTCGGCTGCTTTTTCTTTCGCTAACTTATCTGCTTCAGCTTTAGCTTTGGCGTCTTCTGCTGCTTTTGCTTTTGCAGCTGCATCAGCTGCTGCTTTTTCTTTATCGGCTTGTTCTTTTGCTAGTTTCTCAGCTTCAGCCTTCGCTTTAGCTTCTTCGGCTAATTTTGCTTTTGTAGCAGCTTCTTCAGCCGCTTTTGTTTTAGCTAATTCATCTGCTTTAGCTTTTGCGGCCGCGTCAGCATCGGCTTTGGCTTTAGCATCTGCTTCAGCTTTGGCTTTAGCCTCGGCATCGGCCTTAGCTTTAGCAGCAGCTTCCTCTGCGGCTTTTAAACAATCTCCAACTTTTGCTAATTGTGCAACCGGGTATTCTTCGCCCGGAATAAGGGCAATGGCTTCTGTGTATAGTTTTTTTGCTAAAGGGCAATCAGGCATAGCTAAAGCTGCATCTCCCGATTTGTTTAAACCACAAAACTTCTTAAATAATTCGTCTTCAGCATCATATATTTTGCCAACAATGTTTAATCCTTGGTCTGTTCCGCCATCTGTGTCTTTAAATGCTTTTTTATCTTCAATAAATTCAACCCTAATTAAATCCTGACTTAGTTCACTGTAATTAATACCCGGATAAGGTTTAACCATGATGAAGCCTCCGGTAATTTTAAATGATGGTTTAAAAGCGGCGTCTATGTATTTTTCAGGCACGTTTTTAGTACTAACACTCATACGTTTGGCATTACATCCAGGGTAAGAAACAATAATATAGAATTCACCGTTTGCAGGTATCATCATTGTAAATGAGCCATCTGCATCTGATTTAATTTGCGAGACTTGAGTCCCACCTGCTTTGTATAAAGTGATAGTAGCACCGCCAATCACTTCTTCTACCTTCTCTGCCTTGGTTGTTAATTTCCATTTTCGAAGGTAAACATTACTACTTATTTTTAATTGCCAGTCTTGGGCATTTAAAATACTGCATACTAACATTAAGAGAATAAATCCTGTTTTTTTCATACTAAATTGATTGTTAAAGATAAGCTTTTCTCATGAATGTTTTATTTTTAAAAATATTCACCTAAATTTAGTTCATGAATAAAAGAGATTTTATTAAGAATAGCATAATAGCAGGTGCAGGTGTATTAGGCGGAGCTAATTTTTTAAATGCAAATACACAAACTATTAATAATTTAAGTTATTCAACTAACGATTGGGAAACAATAAGAAGAGGCTATGATTTATCTGAAGACTTCATTAACTTAGAAAATGGATATTATTGTGTGCAACCAACCTTTATTTTAAATGCCTACCAAAAGCATCTAAATGCTGTAAATCAACAAGGTGCTTACTACATGCGAACTGTTCAATTTCAGAACAAACAAAAAAGCGCTTTGGCACTCTCAGAACTGGCAGGTTGTGATAAAGAGGAGTTAATTATTACCAGAAATACGACAGAATCTTTAAACTTAATCATTTCTGGCTTTAAATGGCAAGCAAACGATGAAGCAGTTTTTGCTGAACAAGATTATGGCGCTATGCAAGACATGTTCAAGCAAGTAGCTAAACGATATGGTATTAAAAATGTAGTGGTTTCAATCCCGAATCAACCAAAAAATGATGATGAAATAGTTGAAATTTATCGTAAAGCCATTACACCAAAAACAAAATTACTAATGGTTTGCCATGTCATTAACATTACCGGACAAGTTTTGCCGGTTAAAAAAATTGTTGATATGGCGCATCAATTGAATGTTAAAGTGATGGTTGACGGGGCACATGCTTTTGCTCATATTCCGGTTAATTTAAAAGAATTGGGCTGCGATTATTATGGTACAAGTTTGCATAAATGGTTAAGCTGTCCATTGGGAGCAGGTTTTTTATTTGTTAGAAAAGAGCTAATCGATTCTGTTTGGCCTTTATTTGCTGAAAATGATTCGGTAAGTAACACAGAAATTGCAAATTTGAACCATACAGGTACCATTCCTGTTCACACTGATTTAACAATCTTAGATGCTATTAAGTATTATCAATCTATTGGTGCGAAAACCAAATTAGACAGATTGTTAACGTTAAGGAATTATTGGGTTAATAAAGTTAAAGATCTTCCAAAAATCATAATCAATTCTCCTTTGGAATTAGAACGCTCATGTGCTATTGCCAATGTGGGTGTTAAGGGAATTAAACCATCTGATTTAGCCAAAAAATTACTAGAAAAATATAAAATATTTACGGTTGCCATCGAAACTAATACAGTTAATGGAGTGAGGGTAACACCAAATATTTATTCTACTTTCGATGAACTGGATATATTTGTTAACGCACTTAAAACAATTGCTGCATGATGAAATTATTTATGGTTATGTTGGGTTGCAAACCAAAAGGCAGATTAACCGAACAACATGATGTCTATTTTGGAATTGCTAAAAATTTAAAGGAACTAGTACCTTATTTTAAAGATTTTTGGCCTGAGAGCGAAGGGATTATCCACATTGATGCTTGGAGAGAAGTAACTAAAGTAAACGACTTTTCCATCGAAATTATGGAAAGAACCAAATCAAAAAAAGCTGATAAAAAGTTGTTTTTTATCAATTTAGGTGGATATAAAATTAATCAGTTTGATGAGTTTCACTATAAGATGTTAGAGGTAGCAGCTTCAAAAACTGAAGCAATTGCCGCAGCCAAAAAAACATCATTTTTTAAGCATTATCATTTTAAAGGCGGCGAATCGCATATAGATGATAAGTATGGTTTAGACATTGATGATGTTTTTTCTATTGAAGAAGCTCTTGATGAAAGGTTCAAGAAAAAGTATAAGATCATTATGAAAACCAATAAGGAATTAAAAGATGATGAATTGCATGTTGGATATGTGAATCTTAAAAAGTTAAAATAATACAAAGGCACCATTAATTTGGGTTCATTGCGTTTAAACATATACATTTATAGTGTTGAAGCTTAACTTAGTCATAATATTTGTTTTTTTTCATGGGTATGCGCTTTTTTCGCAATTAAATTTAAGTGGAAAATTATTGGATAAGGATAGCACAACAGTATTACCATTTGTATACGTTATCAATAAAAGTAATGGAAACGGTACAATGAGCGATGTAAATGGCAACTTTAGAATAACATCATCAAGAAATGACACACTGGTTTTTAATTGCGTAGGGTATATTAAAAAGTATTTAGCAGTAGCGGATTTATTGAAAGAATCAGATTATAATCAACTTAAAGTCTATTTAAAAAGTTCGCCAATTAATTTGAATACTGTAACTGTAAGTACTTTTAAAATAAAGCCTTATGAGCGTGAATACATGAACAGCATTATTGATAAAAGCAGAATACGTCAATTGGATTATGCTACCAGTCCAATTTCCGCCTTATATATGCAGTTCAGTAAGGAGGGAAAACAATTACGTAAATTAGCCGCTATTTTTGAGCAAGTTTTATTGGAAGAACAAGCTTCAAAAAAGTTGAATCCTGAAATTTTCAGGCAGCTTACCGGCGATGAAACCATAGATTATGAAGCATTCAGGAAATATTGTTATAGTTGTAATGATTATTACATCGTTAATCATGAGGTTTACGACGTATACATGAAGGTGATGGAATGTTATAAGAATTGGAAGCGAGAGGGTAGGTAGAGGAAATTAATTCTCTTGTTTAAGTTAATAACTCAGCTCAAAAATCAATTTTGATGTAAGAATAGAATGCTTATATTTAGACCTTTGTAAAAGAGAAATAAGCATAAAACAATTTTTTATTTTTCAAAAAAAAACTAAATTTACAACTTATAAAAAACAAAAAAACATGGGATATCTATTTACCTCAGAATCAGTATCAGAAGGACATCCGGATAAGGTGGCCGATCAAATTTCAGATGCATTAATTGATAATTTTTTAGCGTTTGATCCACAAAGTAAAGTTGCTTGCGAAACTTTAGTAACCACCGGTCAGGTAGTACTGGCAGGTGAGGTAAAATCTAAAGCTTATTTGGATGTGCAAGAAATTGCACGCGAAGTAATTCGTAAAATCGGATACACTAAGTCTGAATACATGTTTGAAGCTAATTCATGCGGTATTTTATCAGCTATTCACGAACAATCCTCAGATATAAACCAAGGTGTAGAGCGTACTAAAAAGGAAGAGCAAGGTGCAGGTGATCAAGGTATGATGTTTGGTTTTGCAACTAACGAAACACCAAACTACATGCCATTAGCTTTAGATTTAGCTCATGGGATTTTAATTGAATTGGCTGCATTGCGCAGAGAAAATAAAGCAATTAAATACCTGCGTCCTGATGCTAAATCTCAAGTAACTTTAGAGTATAACGACAATCATGAACCGGTTCGCATCGATGCAATTGTAGTTTCTACACAACATGATGATTTTGATTCTGATGCTAAAATGTTAGCTAAAATAAAAAAAGATATCATTGAAATATTGATTCCAAGAGTGAAAGCAAAGTATCCTAAGTATGCTAAATTATTTAATGATAAAATTAAGTATCATATTAACCCAACCGGTAAATTTGTTATTGGAGGTCCTCATGGAGATACTGGTTTAACAGGTCGTAAAATTATTGTTGATACTTATGGTGGAAAAGGTGCTCATGGTGGTGGTGCATTTAGTGGAAAGGATCCAAGTAAAGTTGATAGAAGTGCTGCTTATGCTACCAGACACATTGCTAAAAACTTAGTTGCTGCCGGTTTATGTCAACAAGTTTTAGTACAGGTAAGTTACGCCATCGGCGTTGCTCAACCAATGGGTATATTTGTTGATACTTACGGAACTGCTAAAGTAAAAATGACTGATGGAGAAATCGCAAAGATTGTAGAGAAAATTTTTGATATGCGACCTTATGCGATTGAGCAACGTTTTAAATTGCGCAATCCAATTTACAGTGAAACAGCAGCTTATGGTCACATGGGACGTAAGAATGAGATTGTTGAAAAAACATTCAAAGCTCCGGGTGGTAAAACGATCAAGAAAAAAGTTGAATTGTTTACTTGGGAAAAATTAGATTATGTAAGCAAAGTTAAAGCAGCTTTTAAATTAAAGTAAGTTTATTAAGATAAATTGAAAAACCCCGAACCGAGAAGTTTGGGGTTTTTTGTTTTATTTTTTTTCAGTAATAATTTGTTATTAGCTCAATTCTCAAAGCAAAAAATAAGGAGACTATGTAATTATAAAAGCAACTTCAAAATAATTATTAGCTGCAGCTATTAATTTTGGCTTGATGTAATAAGAATCACAATACATTTTAAATGCCAAAAACTCATGGTTAGGGACATTGAATTCATCAAATAGAATAATGTCTCCTTTTTTTAAATAAGGATGAAGACTCGTTAATACATATAATGTTGATGAAAACAAATCTGCATCTAAATGTATAATGTTGCGTTTAGACTCGCTTAGTTTGTTTTCTTTAAGAAAACCGGGTAGGGTGTCTTGAAATAGACCTTTTAAAAATGTTGCTCTCGCATCATTCACATCAGGAATGTTAGCACTCATTTCTCCCTTGCTAAAAGTTGCCCAGTCTTCAGGCAATCCTTCAAATGTATCAAACCCGTAAAATTTTGAGTCTCCGTGTGTGTTTTGCCTGAGCCACCATTTAAACGAATTAGCTCCACAAACTCCAAACTCTAAATAATTTATGCCTTCTGATGCTAAATTTAAGTTGCTTTTTACACTTTCGTAAACCAAGTAGCGCTTTGCAAGATCACGTTTTGGACTGTAAAAATCATTAAAAAATAATTGACTTGTATCCTGCTGACTTATCCATTTTGAAACTGATAAAATATTGGACCAGGTTTTTAGTGGTTTGATTAACCAACCAAACAAGACGTGAGGTCTTAAAAAAAGCAAGAAACTTTTGCAAAAAACAATAATACTAATAATAAACCTTCTCATAGTTATTTTTTTCTGCTAAGTGCATTCCATCCTTGCGCTTGAATCGGTTGAACGGTGCCGTCTTTAGCTATCATGTTGTAACCTTTTTCTTTTGCGGTAATATGTCCTATTACACTTACTAAATTTTTATTTTTTATTTTTTCATAATCACCCATGCTTATGGTGAACAATAATTCATAATCCTCTCCGCCATTTAAAGCACACATAGTTGGGTCCAAATTAAATTCTCTTGCCGTTTCATATGTTTCGGTGTCTATCGGAATTTTCTCTTCGTATAAATCCACGCCAACCTCACTTTGTGTAACGATATGTAAAATTTCTGAAGATAAACCATCGCTTACGTCAATCATTGCAGTTGGTTGTAGGTTTATTTTCTCAAATAAATCAATAACATCAAATCTTGCCTCCGGTTTAAGTTGTCGCTCTAAGATATAATCTTTTCCTGTTAAATCTGGTTGTAAGTTCGGATTTTCCTTAAAAACTGCTTTTTCTCTTTCGAGTATCTGAAGTCCCATATAAGCACCTCCTAAATCTCCGGAAATACAAAGCAAATCATTTTCCTTTGCTTTATTTCTATATACAATTTTATTTTTTTCAGCACTTCCAATTGCCGTAATGCTAATGACTAATCCACTCCGACTGCTGGTTGTATCTCCTCCAATTAAGTCGATGGCATGTTTATTACAAGCTAAAAGCATACCCGCATATAATTCTTCTATAGCCTCTAAGCTAAACCGATTACTAATGGCAATACTTACTAAAATTTGTTGGGGTTTGGCATTCATGGCTAACAAGTCACTAAGATTAACCATCACACTTTTATAACCTAAATGCTTAAGCGGAACATATGTTAAGTCAAAATGTACGCCTTCTACAAGCATATCAGTGGTAATAACAGTTTGTTTATTATCGTATTCTATCACAGCAGCATCGTCACCAACACCTTTAATTGTGCTTTGCTGGTGAAGCTGAACATGTTGCGTTAAATGTTTTATTAATCCAAATTCACCTAGTTCTGATAATTCGGTGCGCGAAGTGTTTTCAAATTCCATAGTTTAATTTTTCAGCAAAATACAGTTAGCAGCTGCACTGATATTACTAATATTTAAGTTGTAAAATCCGGAAGAAAATTCGCTTGTACTTATTGGAATATTATTAACTCCTTGTTGAATGAATATTTTTTTTGTAACCAGGTTCCTTCCGGTAACATCTGTCATTTTTAGATCAAACCAACCTTCCAACTCAGAATCTATTTTGGCATTATAAGAACCATTGGAGTATGCACAAGTTAACTTTAATTTCGAATTTAGTTCGTTCTTTTTTATACTTTGTGGTGTTGGATAAAACACAAATTTGGCACTAACCGGTAAATGATCACTCATATTAAACAATGCCTGATTCACGTTTGCAGGTACTGATGTGTTGACACCATTTAATAAGTCTAAATTAAAATGGTTGCCATCATTACCAATTGCTATGTAACTATTGGCAAGATAAGCAAATTTGTTTCCATTATTTTTAATAGTGTTATTCATTAGTATAAAATCGAAACGATCATCTAAACCGCCTGTTGCACCGGTGCAACATCCATTATTTGAACTGGAACGCGTTGATTGTGTGTGAATATCTTTAAAGTTGATATCGTTATTCCAAAAACCTTCTTTTTGAATTGGGTCGTTGAAGGTATGCGTACAAGAACTAACTAATTTACTGTATGCTGCTTCGGTATTACTTTTTAAATTTAGGTCGCCACAAAAAAGAATATTAGAATTTTGTGGTAATGATCCAATTGAGTTGCAAAATGCTGTTACTTCGTTTAAACGTTGCACTTCATCAGGTGGTGTAGAAGTGAGGCTGTTGCCGGCCTTTAAATGTGCCATGTGTAGATATGCATAAACTGTGTCTCCGGGAGCAAAACTTTTGTAAACACGGTATTGAGCAATATCTCTTAATGTGGTGGCGATAGAAAGCTGCGATTTTAATTTTACTTTCCCCGGCTTATAAAAAAGCATATTAATGGTGTTAGTTCCATTGTTGTTATATATTAATGCGGACCGCATGTACGTCCCAACTCCGGCTTTATTAAAAGCACTATCCAAAAGTAGTTGGGCAGCAGTTACGTCTTCAATTTCACAAGCTAAAACAACATCCGGTTTTCTATAGTTTATTATTGTTCTTAAATCGTAATACCTGGCAAAATTAGCTCCACCAGCATTATAATTCAATAGATTATATGCCATAATATTGACTGTATCCTGAGCAATTAGTTTAAATCCAAAAATTACCGATAAAATTAGTAAACGCATACAACAAAGATACTTATATTTATGTTTCTAAATTTATATATCATATGAATTATTGGTTAATTAAATCAGAACCTTTTAAGTACAGTTGGGAGCAATTTAAAAAAGATAAAAGAACACATTGGGATGGCGTTCGCAATTATGCAGCGAGAAATAATCTTAAAGCTATGAAAAAAGGTGATTTAGCTTTTTTTTATCATAGTAACGAGGGACTGGAAATTGTGGGAATTGCCAAAGTTGTAAAAGAGCATTATCAAGATCCAACAACCAAAGAGGAGGCTTGGGTGGCTGTTGATTTTGCACCGCACAAACAATTTAAAAAACCTGTTAAGTTGGAGACAATTAAAAATGATCCTTTTTTGAAATCAATGGAATTAGTTCGTTTGATGCGGTTAAGTGTAAGTAAAGTGACCGAAACAGAGTTTTTTAAAATTTGCGACTTGGCAGAATAAAATGGACATTTTCATTTCGGTTAAAAAAACCTAAACCTGTTACATCACACTTTATTTGTTTTAACTTCGAATAAGGTTATATAAAAAATATTTAATTATGAAAAGAACTGCATTGTTCTTGTTTTTTGTGGCTATTTCATTAAGGTTGCCTGCCGCGTGGTTGGTTATACCAATGGACGAAACTCAAAAAAACCACTTAAAGGCATATGGTATTGCTTATTGGGCATTAAAAGGAGAATTAGAAATTTATTGGTTGTTAAATTACAAGGGTGGTAGTTTTATGATACCTAGCTCAAAGCAGGTATCAAATGAATGTGTAATAAGAGGTGTTTCTTATGAAACAATAAGTGATGCACAAAGTAGTAGTTTGTTGGCTGAAATTGCTAATCCTGAGGTCAATCAAGACGCTGTAAAACTTGAAAAGGCACCTAGAATTGCAGTTTACACCCCAAAGGGCAAACAACCTTGGGATGATGCAGTTACCCTCGTATTGAAATATGCTGAAATTCCTTATGATGAGGTTTATGACCAGGAAGTTTTTTTGGATAAACTGAAAGATTACGATTGGTTGCATTTACATCACGAAGATTTTACCGGGCAATATGGTAAATTTTATAGTCAGTTTAATGGTGCGGCTTGGTACCAAAAAGAGGTGAAAGAAAACGAAGAAATGGCCGAAAAATTAGGTTTTTCTAAAACGTCACAAATGAAACTAAACACTGCAAAAAAGATACGTGATTTTGTTTTTGCGGGAGGGTTTTTGTTTGCCATGTGCAGCGCAACTGATAGTTATGATATTGCTCTGGCGGCAGAAGGAGTGGATATCTGTGAGAGTATTTATGATCATGATCCGATGGATCGCAGTGCTCAAAGTAAGTTAGATTTTACAAAAGGCTTTGCATTTGAAAACTACAAGTTAAGCATGAACCCTTACGAATACGAATACAGTTCGATAGATACCTATTTTACCAGAAATCAATATGGCATGAATGAAAATACAGATTTATTTACATTATTCGATTTTAGTGCCAAATGGGATCCTGTACCAACTATGCTTTGCCAAAATCATACTACAACAATTAAAGGCTTTTGGGGACAAACAGTGGCTTTCGAGAAAAGTTACGTTAAAAAGAATGTACTGGTAATGGGCGAATCAAAAGCTTTTAATGAAGCAAAATACATACATGGCGACTATGGTAAAGGCACCTGGACTTTTTATGGCGGGCATGATCCGGAAGATTATCAGCATCGAGTAGAGGAGCCACCAACTGATTTGGCATTACATCCCAATTCGCCAGGTTATCGGCTAATTTTAAATAACATTTTGTTCCCTGCTGCCAAAAAGAAAAAACAAAAAACCTGATTTCTTTTTAATTTGTAATCAAAAATTATTTATTACATTTGACGCCCAGAATGGGGGATTAGCTCAGCTGGCTAGAGCGCTTGCATGGCATGCAAGAGGTCACCGGTTCGACTCCGGTATTCTCCACAAAATAAGTCTCGCAAAAGCGGGACTTTTATTTTATGTTTTACATTTATATCATATACTCCCAAAAACTTAATC
>JADBXZ010000106.1 GCA_020403265.1 Bacteroidota bacterium | reverse complement strand
TATAGATCCCAATATTTACAGAACAGATTTTAAAATAGAAGGTTGTAGTAATTATGCATTTAATCTTGTTTTAAGAAAACCGGATAATTCATATGTTGAAAGACTAATGCAAAAAATGCGCAATGCAGGTATTGAATTCAGAAGAGGAAGCGCAGGGGGTGGTAATCAAATACGTCAACCCTATCTTACTGGAATTGTTCCATCCAATCATTATCTGGATTTTCCCGAAGTGGAACATATTCATTTTTATGGTTTTTATATTGGCAATTTCCCAGACCTTTCTTTCAATGAAATCGATTCAATATGTTCTGTATTGAATAATGTATAGTATTCATTTGTTTCCACATTTAGGTTTTAAGAGTCCATCAATATTTTCTATAAATAATAAATACATATAATGTCTTACAATATCTTAGTGACTGGTGGCGCAGGCTATTTGGGATCTATATTAGTGCCTGATTTGCTTGATGAAGGGCATAAGGTAACGGTCATTGATAATTTTTTGTATAAGCAGGCTAGCCTCAATCACATTTGTTATCATCCGAATTTTTCAGTAATCAAAGGTGATATACGGATTGAAGATACCATGAAGCCTTTATTTGCTAAAGCAGATATTATTATACCATTAGCTGCTTTGGTTGGTGCACCAATCTGCAAACAAGATCCCGTTGGCGCAACAACTATTAATAGTACAGCAGTCTTGATGATGCTTAAAAATCTGTCCAATCATCAAATGGTTTTAATGCCAACCACCAATAGTGCTTATGGTTCAGGTAATGAAAATAATTTTTGTACAGAAGAATCACCATTAAATCCAGTATCGAAATATGCAATAGATAAAGTTGAAATAGAAAAGGCGCTGCTTCAACATCCGGGTGCTGTAAGTTTTCGGCTGGCAACAGTTTTTGGGATGTCTCCAAGAATGAGGATTGATTTGCTGGTAAATGACTTTACTTATCGTGCAGTTAATGATCGGTTTATAGTTTTATTTGAAAGCTATTTTAAAAGAAATTATATACATGTAAGAGATGTTTCTAGCGCTTTTCGTTTCGGAATAAAACATTTTGAAACGATGCGACAGAATATTTATAATGTTGGACTTTCTGAGGCGAATGTTTCAAAGAAAGAGCTGTGTGAGATTATCGCAAAGCAGATTCCAGACTTTGTTTATCTGGAAGCACCTGTTGGAAAAGATCCCGATCAGCGAAACTATATTGTTTCAAACAAAAAGATTGAAAGCATAGGATATAAGCCCTCGTTTTCCCTCGAAAGTGGAATTAAGGAACTTATAAAAGGATTTGTAATGATAAAAAATACTCAATTTGGTAATGTCTGATTCCAATTTACCATTAGTAAGTATTGGCATGCCTGTTTGGAATGGAGAATTGTTTTTATATCAGGCTATTGAGTCGATTTTGTCTCAGGACTATGCAAATATTGAACTCATTATTTTAGATAATTTATCTACCGATAAAACACCTGAGATTTGCAGAAAATTTGCTTTAAAGGATAAGCGGGTACAATATATTTTAGATAGTGAACACAGAGATGTATCGAGTGCTTTTCTTAAAATTGCTTCATTAGTAAATGGAGACTATTTTATGGTTGGAAATGACGACGATGTTTACGAGCCAACTTATATCACTACCCTAATGAAAATCTTATTTGAAAACCCCGATGTTGGTTTAGTATATTCGGGTTGTAATTCTATTTTACCCGATGGATCTGTTCGCGAATCTATTTGGAAATGGCGATTAACAAAAGACACCTCAACCATAAGTAATTTTATTCAGTATTTTTTTAAGCGCAATCCTATTCCGATTTGTTTTGGTATTATGAAAACAGGTCTTCATCGTGAGGGACTCAATTTTTTTTTTCGACCTGATACATGGGGTTGGAATCATGATAATCTATATATGCTTAGAATTCTGACTTTAACTAAAGTGCATGGTATTATAGATCCTCTTTTTTTATATAGGGAACGTAATCGGGATTTGGTATATGCTCAGCGAGGTCAGTTTAATCTAGGTAAAAGTAAATTTACATCATACTGGCAAACATGTTTACATCAAATTAATGTATCAGTAGTGGCATTTCGAATTGTATATATTTCACAATTTATTTTCATTGAAAAATTATTTTTATCGGTGTATATCTTTTTATGTACATTTTATTTTTCTTTTGGATATATATTTTTAATTCCTCTAATTAAATCTCTTAAAAACATCTTTTTTTTTGTAAGGGAAATGTTTAAAGGAAAACCGAAAAGATTTTATTCAATCTAATTTGCTCAAAATCTACAGCTGCTTAATTGATAACTAGCCTTAAACTTTTCGTTAGTTTTTTTATACACATCCAAATATAGATTTACCTCAAATCAATTGAATAAGTCATTATTAAAATCATTAATTCCTGTAATGAAGTATGGTAGATTACCATTAATCATTATTGTACTAGGGCGAATTGGTGTTGCTGTGGCAGCAATTCTAACTGTTCGAATATCTACCAGTATTTTAACCCCATTCGAGCTTGGAAGCATTACAGAATTAAATAGTATTGTTTCGTTATTTAGTTTATTGTTTGTAGCTCCGCTATCACATTTTATTACGAGGGGTTTTTTAGAATGGAACGATAGTGGAACTCTATATCAAAATTTAAGAAAATATATTTTTTATCTATTTTTAGTTTCTTTTATTGCACTTTTTATAAGTGGCATACTTCAGTACTATTTTAAAATTGTATCAGGCTTTTCAATATTATCCGTGGTTTTATTGGTAGGCTCTATTACACTTTTTCAGTCATTATTTAATTTAGCAGTAGCTGGACTAAATTTATTTAGTGACAGAGGTAAGTTTGTTTTTTTTTCCAATCTTGTGGCTTGGTCAACTTTAGTATTTTCTGTAATTCTTTATAAATGGCGGGGCAGTGTTTTTTTCTGGAGCTTTGGCCAGGTCATTAGTTATTTATTAGGCTTTTCAGCTTTTTTCTATCTAATAAAAAGAATTAATACAATATCAACCTGCACCAATAATATAGATGAACACACATTTCATTTCAATAGCAAAGCTATTTTCACTTTCACATGGCCCATTTTTATAACTTCTGCATTATGGTGGATGCAATCAAATAGTTATCGTTTTATACTTGATAAAATACAAGGTACTTCAAACGTAGGGCTTTTTGTTACTGCTTATGGTCTTGCCGCAGCACCTATAGTAATGTATGAGTCAATCATTTCTCAGTATCTAGATCCTGTTTTTTTTGGAGATTTAAAAAAGCAAAATCGGGATGGGCAAGTACAGGCTTGGAATAATTATGCACGTTTGTATTTACCGGGTCTTATTCTATGTGGGTTATTTATTATATGTGCAACACCATTTTTAGCTAGAGTTTTATTGGGTAATGAATTGTATAGGGAAGTGGCAATAAAAATAACCTTATGGGCTGCTGTTATTGAAACTATGCGAGCTACTGGGTCACTTATGTTCCACCTGGGTATTGCAAAAGCCGATAATCGAATGACAATCATTCCGGTTTTGGCAGGGGCTATATTAGCACCATTAGGGGTGTATATATTTGGGAAATGGGATCCTTTATTGGGAACTATTGCTGGGTTGATGATTGCCTCAGTAGTTGTTTTATTAATTATAATATTTTTAAGCAAAAAAGTATTGCCTATTACTTGGCCATTAACACGTATACTACTGGTATTACTTGTTTCTATTCCTTTAATTGTGGGTATGCAACTTGCGAATATTTATTTTCCTAATCCTGATTTTTTTAGTGCTTTAGTTATTCTTATAATTAGTGGAACATATACTTTTTCAATACTTGCTTATCTTTTAAGGAAGACTGATTGATCTGAAAAATGAAAGTTTTAATAGTAATAGGAACCCGACCTGAAGCCATAAAGAT
>JADBXZ010000105.1 GCA_020403265.1 Bacteroidota bacterium | reverse complement strand
GTTTGAATTCGAAGCTAATTAGGGTATTATTTGAGTATGCTCTAACGCTTAGTTTTGGAGTTAGTGTAACGACGGGTATGAGAGTGGAGAGGGGTATAGAGCCGTCGGCTCGATCACCTACTTACAGTAGCCGGTGGTGGATTAGAAAGAGTATAAATACCTGATACAAGCACTACACATGCATTTTAAAAAATAAATACTTTTGTACTGAATAAGGATGCAGAATTAGGCTTGGTGCTGATTACCTATCATTTTGATTATGCGCAATTGTATACTCATTTATAATTGGGCTTGGTTCTGAAAGCTGGACACTTGTGAAGAAGGGTAAAATATTTTTAAACTAATGAGCATGCAAAGCATAACTATTGATATTGTAAGCAAAAAAGCAATGAAGGTTCTTCAAGAATTAGCATCCAATCAATTGATTAAGATGCCCTCAGAAAAAAAGGTCGAGGTTATGCCTAGTCGTTCTGGTACAAAAAAGCCTTCCGACTATAGGGGTGCTATCAGCAAAGAATCAGGAAAAAAAATACAGGACCAAATTAAGCGAAGTAGGGAAGGTTGGAAATGAATATGCTTGTGGATTCTAATGTAATTATAGATTATGTGAGTAATCGAATTCCTGAAAAATCAGCTAAACAATTAGATATTTATTTTAATAGTTGTTTCTCGGTTTCAATCATATCTAAAATAGAAGTGTTAGGTTTTAACACGCAAGAATACGAGCTGGAGCAGCTCGAATCGTTTATTCAGCTTAGTTCAATCGAATATATAGATGAAGCCGTTGCAGATAAAACTATTGAGATTAGAAGAATGAAACGAATAAAATTACCTGATGCCATTATTGCAGCCACAGCTATAGTGAAAAACTGCATTTTGCTTTCCCATAATACAACTGATTTTAAGAAAATTGAGGGCCTACAGGTTTGGGATCCTTATTCCTTTATTGGAAAATAACCGCTTCAAATGGCAAAGGGCTAATACGCCCGATGGAGGTGGACACTTTGCGACTTGGAGGGCATCCTCCCCTTTTTGCGAAGACCCAGGAAAGGATTATTGCTTACAGGGGGAAATGAGGGTGAAAGAGGAACTGTAAGATTAAGTATTAACTACTTCAGATTATTTTGAATATCCGAACGCCTTTTTTGCAGAGTAATTCTATTTTAAATTTCTACTTTTTAGATAGCTAATAATTTCTTCTCTTAATTTATAGTTTTCTGTTCCTTTTTCATACGGTTGCTCATTCAGTAAATCGGTAACGGTTAAATATTCTTCAGGTTCGCCTTTATAACTAATATTTGCTTGCCGTTTAAAAATGTACGGCGGTATGATGGCTTGTTTGTCTATAATTAAATATTTCGCAATTTTTAAATTATTTTGAATAATTGCATCTGTGATTGCACCATAACCTTCGTAATAAGTATACTCATTAATTTTTGCTCCTTTGTCAATTAAATATTTTGCTATCAAATAACAATCATTCCTTACCGCAATCATCAATGTAGTTCTATTTACTATTGAAGCCATTCCGCTATTCTCGACTCTGTTAATGTGTTGAATGAAATTTATATTTCCACCATAGTTAATTAATAGGTTTAACATTGCGGTATCACATACGTCAGAATAGTTTTCTGCTGCAATCGTAACAGAGTTATCTTCATTTCCCTTTGAAGTTAAATTTGGATTTGCGTTATTCTTGAGCAGAGCTTCAACAGATTGAGTTTTATTATTAGCAACTGCAAGCATTAATAACGTGTGCCCAAACTTTGGTTCTTTATAATCCACATTTATAGACTTGTCTTTTAATAGCTCATTTATTTTTTTTACGTCTTCTTTTTCTACTGCCGTTGCCAGCTTATTAACTGGGCTATTGCTGAATAGTTTAAAATCAAATCCGGGTAAATAATTTGTGGTATTGCAGGAGTGCAATAATAAAATACCAAAAAGAAGAACAAATATTTTATTGACCATCCTTTACGGTATTATATTTTTTTACATCCTCAATTTCATCAATTACTTTATCAATTGAGTGGCTTTTTAATGTGCCATAAATAGGTACTAATGGTAAGGCAGAATATAAATAATGTGTTTTCCCTACATTTTGTAACAGGTTCATTTGTGGTATGGGATTAGGATTAGCAGCTTGCTGAACGCTATTTAAAATTTCTCCTAAAATTACATAATTGCTTAAACCTGACTGTGGCTTAAAGGACAATCCATATCTAACCATTGTAGCAGTAGAAACCCAAGCAGGATTAAATGTAAGTGAAGCTTTGCCTGTGTATAGTGCAGACGCATTTGCTAAGCCTCCTCCTAAAGAATGTCCTGTAAATGTAAGTTCTTTGCCTCCTAAAGCAGTAGAAATATCTTTTGCATTTTTTAGTGCTTCATTATATTGCTTTGACATACCTAATATTTGCTTCAAATCTGCTACTCCATCTTTACCAATATCTTCAGTTCCTGCAAAAGCAAGTGTATATTCTATTTTACCATTAATTGCTCTTTCAAATAAAGCAGACTTAAAACCAGATTTTTTTTCATACTCTAAGCCTTGTACACCATTTGATAATTTCCACCCAGACCTATCAAATTCAGCTTGATTTTCTTTGGTCAGTTTATCACCATACACCAACTTAGACATTAATGCTGCTTCCTTAACTGTCGGTGTGTCTAATGCAATATCACTAAACCAAATAGGGTTATTGCTGAACATTGAATAAACACTTAAAGAAGTATTGGGTTTGGGGTCTTTGTTCCAACGCCTACCTATTCGTGGGTCATATTCTCCAAACAAAGCTGTGTAATGGTTTCCAGTACCGCTTATCTCATCTGCTTTTTCAATACTGTTAAACCCAAACCGATACCCACCACTTAATTTTCTACCCGGCATTTGCATACCGAATGCATAATAATCCTGTACGGATTGTACTTCCGCTTCAAAGTAGCTGGTGCTGCTGTTGTTGGTGCTTACCTGCAGCTTTTTATCGGAAATGGTAACTAATACTCCCGACAGAGTCGGGACATGCTGGTTACCAAGGTGATTGGATAGTTACCTCGGTAAAATCTATTGTAGGCGTAGGTCTCGGTGATTACTTCGCAGCAGTCATAGTGTGAACACTATTGCCTGCTCAGTAATTCAAAGATCTGTTTGCCCCAATAGCCCACTTCACGCTGTTTGCTATCGGTGCTTACCGAAGCTACTACTTTTTCCTGAAGGAAAAAGCAGTTTGAGAGTGGAGTTTGAGTGTGGGGATGTAACTGTCAGATTAAGTCTTAACTACTTCACTTTATCGCAACTTTACATATTTTCCTTTAAGGGAGTTCTCAGAAACATATTTTAGTGGTACATCTCCAGTTGCTATACAATGATTTAAAAAATCTCTAACTATCTCTTTATCCCAACCTGCACAAGCTGCCGCTAATCCATAACGTGGGTCTGAAAAGTAGCGGTAGTCAATACCATCACCGAAATGAAAATATTTTTTTATAATTTTTTCTTGCTCTTCGATTGGTGGCACCATTTTATCATATCCAAGAACTTCCAATAAACTTTCATTTATATTTGAAATTTCTGTAACAAAGTCAAATAATGGATTGACATCATTTAAAGACGTTCTTTTTAACCTAAAGTAAGTGTGTACAGAATATTTTAAAATAAGTCCATCTTGTATTAAATCAGAATTGATTTCGGAAAATATGAAATCGATAATTTCTTTTTTATTTTCTTGTTGATATTCTAACAATATCTTTTTAGCTTTCTTATCGTTACGACCCTCTAATATTTTTTTAAATTCTTTAAAGTTTTCTTGCATAATTAATTGTTACTTTTCGCACCATTTTGTTTTCTTGATAATAGCTGAGCGTTACTAAATTTATTTGTTCCTGGATTTGTTTTGTGTTTTTTTGCTTGCTTATGATCAACCTCAGCTTGTATAGTGTTGTTTCCACCCGCTTTTCCTTTCTCCAAAAAACTTCCATCTTTATCACTTCTAAGATACCCATTATTCTTGTCCTTGTTCAATTTTTTTATTTTATCTTTCTGGTTAGTTGTAAAATCTTTACCAACCCCCCTTGTATGTGCCATCTTATCAGTAAGATCTAAATCAGAATAATCAACTGCCCCTTTCCAAGTTGTTCCGGCACC
>JADBXZ010000104.1 GCA_020403265.1 Bacteroidota bacterium | reverse complement strand
GACGGATGAATTTTTTGGTCAAAGTCGTAAATTCTCTGAATTACTTTGTCACCAATTACCAATACTGAATTGTCGGCAAGGCTTAAGTATTGTCCTTGCAAGCGGTCTGGAAATTTTGATAAATTGTCAGTGTCCGTTGGCTGTGGTTCGTTAAAAGTCACAGGTGGCTCACAAGCAAACAAACTTGTCAAAATGATAATTGTCGTAATAAATTTTAGTCGTTTCATATTGTCGATTTTTATTTTTGGTGTCGTCTTTAAAATGCCCTATAACTATTTAGCATTTTATTTGCAGTTTTTTCATGATGATTAAAATTAATATAAAAATGGCAAATAAAATGTAGTTGAACGAAGCCGATTTATGGGGATTTTAAACCGGAACGGTACTTTGTAAGGCAGCAAACCGGCAGGTAGGTCGACATTTTGGTGTAAAAATTTCTTATAATCGGGCCATTTTGCATTTTTGCAAGGGTTGTTAATTCATGAAAATACATACCTTTTCCAATACGATTACTCGTTTATTTTTCGGTATGGTATTCAAAGAGCTTTTTGATGATATTTTAGTCGGGGTCTCTTGTTTTTACCGGAATTGCAATAAAGCTACCCTTTTTACATGTTGAACAGATATGCGGGTCTTTATTAGTCAACATCCTAAATACTTCATAAGCACTGAGCCCCTCTAATTTTGGTAATATATTTTCCTGGTTAAGTAGTGTGCTACATTGGATTACATTCTCCTGCAACTTTCGCAGCGACATAAACCCATAATATCGTATTTTACTAAATCTTAACGGCAACACATGTTGTAAAAAACGGCGAATAAATTCATCCTGGTCCAATGTCATTTTTTTCCTGCTGCCTGCCGATTTATAATCTTTGTACCAAAAAGAAACCATCCCCCCTGTATGGTCAATTATCCGTTCATTAGCGATTGCCACTCTATGGGTGTAATTTCCCAGATAATTGATCAAGTTTTGAGGGGTATTAAAGGGCTTCTCACTATATACAACCCAATTAGTTGCGTAGCACTTTTCTTTTATCGCCTTAAAACTGCTGATCTGCTGGGGTAGTCTGATAGATTCTTTGTCAATAGCTTGCTGTAAAGCATTACAAAGAATACCCCTAAAAACAGCACTAAGTACTTTAACAGGTAAAAAGTATTTTTTATTAGAATGGATCCATTCCTGCTGATCTTCAGAAAACCCTCCGGCAGGAACTATCATATGAATATGTGGGTGGTACACCAATGTTTGTCCCCAGGTATGCAAAATAGCAACTGCACCAGTATTAGCACCCAGATAGCGGGTATTTTTTGCACATTGTATAAGCGTTTTTCCGGCTGCTCTAAATAATAAATCATAAGCAGGTTTTTGATTCATATAAAAAAGCGCATTCAGGCATTCCGGAATAGTAAAAACTATATGAAAGTATTTTACCGGCGGAAGATTTCCGGAGAGCTTGTCAATCCATTTGGCTTTTTTTATAAACTGACATTTGGGGCAGTGCCTATTTCTGCAAGAATTGTAAGCTTGTCGTGTATTTGAACATGTATTACATACTTGTAAATGCCCACCCAATTGTGAAGTTCGGCATGCAGTTATGTCATAGATGGCTTTTTTTTGAATTGCAGAATATTTTTCTGATGCAATAAAATCAGCAGCCCGACTGGAAACAATGCTAGCCAGGTCGACGGGTGTTCGATTATTTCCCATATAGTCAAATGTTCATTGTCTCAATAGGGGAAGTAACATTTCCGGGATTTACATTGGTGAGATGCAAATAAATGGAGGTTGTTTTAAGTGAAGTATGACCCAGCAATTCCTGTATAAGGCGTAAACTCACTCCTGTTTCTAATAAGTGAGTTGCAAATGAATGTCTGAGTGTGTGCGTTGAGACTTCTTTCGTTATACCCGCTTTACTTGCACTATTTTTTACGATTTGATCCAGTGTTCTTTCAGAAATACAGGTTCCTTTCCGACCCTGGGGTTCAAAGAGATAGGTACTTGGTCGTTCTCTTTTATAATATTCTCTCAATACTTCCAGGGTCTTGGGTGCAAGAATAGTCTGACGGTCTTTTCTGCCTTTGCCTTGTACAACCTTTACAACCATTCTTTCCGAATCAATTGCTTTGGGTTTCAATTGAAGAAGTTCCATTTTTCTTATTCCCGATGAATACATCAACATAAGCATTGCTCTATGCTTTAAATTTGATGTATGGAAAATCAAACTTTCTATTTCCTTTACAGAAAGAACAACAGGCAATTTTTTTTCTCGGCGAGGTCTTTTAATCTTTATATCCTCCCATGGTCTTTTGAGTACATCCTGAATATAGATTTTAAAGGCACTGATATTTTGGTTGATAAACGATGTTGATTTTTTTTGATGAACCAACAAATAATGTAAAAATGATTTTAGCTCAGATTCCGATATTTGATCCAGTGGTTTGTTCAGCCTCGTCTCCAATGCCATCATGCATTCACAATAATTGGTAATGGTTCTTGAGCTGTAATTTCGGTAGGCCAACTCCTGCTTTAACTGAAGAACGGATTTTGACAACTCTCTTTTCATGTGATTAAGTTTAAAGGTTTGAAAACCTTTAAATTAATCAGAGAATTACCGATTTGTGAAAATCGGTTTAGTTCAACTTGCTTATACCCGCTACTCTATAGCGCATATCCATCCAAAAAAGGTAGATATGCGCATATTTGTTGCGTAGTATTCAAATTTAACTAAATTATTATAGATCATCAAATGGACTTTTCATCGGTCGCAACCCTTTTTGTTACAATACTTAATGCAAACTGCGGTATCATAAGTCGTCTTGGATACCTGCACTTCGTTTTGCTGGTCAGACTTTCATCGATACTCAAAAAAGTAATTTGTGATTTTAAAAGAAAATATCGATTCTGATATCTTACTTTTTTCCTTCCCCGTAGAGCAACATAGCGTGAGAATGAAATTTGATTGTTGCAAGGTATGACATTAAAAAAATAGCTCCGTTCAAGCCGCAAAGTCTCCGCCAAAGGCGGAAGACTTC
>JADBXZ010000103.1 GCA_020403265.1 Bacteroidota bacterium | reverse complement strand
CTAGAGTTGAGCCTTTTATCATCATAAGGCACATTTCAAAGTTAAAATGATCAAAATATGGTGGCGATAATACACCAAGTATCTCAGATCCATTAAAATTAAATTCATTAATAGACCAAGTTGTATAATTTAAATAGTTCCTATGAGACAATGTCACTCCCTTCGGGGTACCTGTTGATCCTGAAGTATTAATTATACACCACGGATCTAAATCAATTTGCTTTAAGAGCCTTGTGTCTATAAATGATCTATCAATAGGTAAATCATAATTTAATTTATCTATCAAAACAATCTTTGATCTATCAAAGTGATTGATTAAAGTGTCTAAATTTTTTGTGTCAGATATTAAAACCTCTGGATTAATTAACTGAAATATGTTCTTAAGCCTATCAATCGGTGTATTTACATCTAAATCCATAAAAATATTTGAAGCATACATTACACCGATATCTGCAATAATTAATTCTGTAGACTTTGGAATGAAGATTGCAATTGGCTTATTCCTGACTTTAGTCAATTTGAGAATTTCGTTTGCAATAACAACTGCTTTTGACTGTAATTCTAGAAATGTTGTATCATTATTGCGTTCATTGACTGCAACCTTATTTGCATTATTTGTAACTGTTTGATCAAAGTATTGTAATAAATTATTATTCATGTTTTAACAATGTTTTTTCATTGATCGGGAAATTTAAATTTTTTGGGATCAGGCGATATATATACTACAATCCCCTTTCGGGCTAATTCTAAACCACGATTAATCATATATTTAGCATCATAAAAATTAATTGTTAAATTAGAAAAACGTTTTCGAGAAAATTTTTTTTTATCAAAATATCTATTAACTATTTTGCTATGGTGATTATCGGTGAAAAAATAATTGAAGTCTTCGGAAGATGTTAAATATTGTTGCTCTATTTCAACACCATCGTTTAATTTCACTCGAATTTTTTGAGTCCTAGTGAAAAACTGAGAAAAATAAGGAATCTCTTCCCTTAGCAAGCTATCCACACAATGCATTATAGTACCAACAAATGCCCTACCCAAACCTATTCCGAAAACAATTCCATCTACTTCAGAAATTCGATAGTATGGTGATTGTTTATCCCAACATGTCAAAGAATAAATATGGTCTCTAGTCAAAAAATCTGCATGCTTTCCTAATGCGCATACAGAATGAATATTTACACTTCGCTTAACACCAGGATAATTTCTAAATACTTCTGGTATCAATCCTGCACAAGTCGGGGTTCTGTTTATGTCAAATATACTTTCCTTCTTACGCAAATAAGGATATGCTGGCATGACTAAAGTTCCGTCTGGACCGATAGCTTCTAGTAGCTTATCAATAAAATGATTCGGTGTTTCTTTGAAATTATAAAATTCATCCCATGAAGAATGTATCAAAACAGTCGACCCTTTTTTCAAACCTTGCTTCTCCATAAACGCAACCAATTCACTAGCCGTGTACTTACGTCTGTAAATTTTAGATTCAAATCGCCTGAACATGTATGCCTTATAAATTTCCCATGACCTGATTTTCATCTTTTTTTTATACCACTTCCATAATAAAATCAAAAAATTGTACATCAAATGGATTTAACACCTTTAGCTAAATGATACGTCATAGCTATTTGAATGAGATATGTAATACATCTCCCCAAACAAAACGACCACAAAGCAAAATAAATATCATTTAGCAAGTAGCCGATAAATAATGAGATGGCAGTAAAAAATAAAAATAATATTTGCCATAATAAATCTAACTTTTGCTTTTCAGCAATAACAAATATCCAACTAGTAGGCATGCTAATAAAGCTCAACAAATACATCAAACATAAAACCTTAGCAAACTCACCAGATACATGCCATTCTTGTCCAAATATGTAAGAAAATAATTCCGGAGCAAAGAAAAACAAAACTAGGAAAGGGATAATTGATAGCCCAACCAAAACCAGTGTTGTTTTGATATATATATTCAAACAATTACCTTGTTCCAAATAATCAATAGCAGCTTTTTGCTTAAAAACATCACGAAATGTATTCCCTAAAAAGGAGAGTGGAACTGCCAAAACTCGGTCTGTCAATGCATAAAAACCAACATTTTCAATCCCAAAAAAAGAACTCATAAAAAATACTGGCAATTGTCCTGCCAATGTGTTAATTAATTGACCAGGAATATTAAATTTCGCAAAATTTATATACCGCACTGAAAAATATTTCATTTTTCTTAGGCTGATGTATTTGAAAAGGAGTCTATCATCCTTTAATACTCGATATGTTGAAAGGATGACAGCTACAAACTGTCCGACTAACTGACCAAAAATTAATCCAAAAGACACTTTATTTATACCAAATAAAAATGAAAGACTGGAAACAACACTTGAATTAGAAATTTTATTTTTACTTAAAACGATGAATTTATTTTTTCTTATACACCATTCATTAAATAAAAGGAATAGAGTTGATAAAAATGAAAAAAGTGGAACCATCCAAACAATTGAAACAATTTTATTTACTGAAAATAAATCTGCAAAATCCTTTGAAAAAAAAAATAACAAAAAACACGATATAACAGTTAACACCATTGATAATAAGAAACTCAAGGAAAGTATGTTTATGGCTTCTTCATCTCTTTTGGGAAGAAAAATTGCTAACTCATATTTACCCGACATAACTACAGTAAAAAAGGAAGATAAGGCTATAAATGATGCAAAATTACCAAACTCATCAGGTGAAAATAATCTTGTTATAAAAGGTGAAATAAGGATAGGTATCGTTTGAGCTATAGCCGTTCCTCCTAATAATACAAAAAGGTTTTTTTTTAAATTACTACTAAATAGAAAACTTTTTACCAAATAATTCTTTTAATACTTAATTAAGAGATAATTAATTTCAAACAATAATTATTTATTCAAAAAACCAAGTTATAAACCCCATTTTTTTAATTCGGGTTTATTAGATTACTTAACTCGCAATATATTTTACGGAGTACAAGTAAATTTCAGT
>JADBXZ010000102.1 GCA_020403265.1 Bacteroidota bacterium | reverse complement strand
ATGATTTTTTTGTAGCAAGCGTTAAGCTATTTTAATTATATAAATATAGTATAAAATGCTCTTTTAGCCACGTAAATAACAAAAAACAAAACAGCTTTTGCAGTTTTGCTAAAAATGTGCGGCGGGTCATTTTTTGTTTTCGTTTTGTTCTACCATGAATTTAAAACAAGTATCTAGGTAAAAACATTTCCTTTTCTCAAGATTAACTAAAATTAATCTTATGTCTTGAAAAGTATGTTCGCCACTTTTTGTATAAGTTGCCCAAAATGTTACTGTGTCTTTTTCGATTACTAATAGTTCGTTACACTTTAAGAATGTTTTTTTTTCTGAATCAAAATTAGAAGGAGAATCTTTACAATTGATATAACCTTCAATAATCTTATATTTTTTATCATTGACTGAAAATTTGAAACAAACCTCACTATCAACGTGAATTTTAAAAGGTTTTGTAATGGTTACTTTATTATGAATAATCTCAATTGGACTGGCATCATTTTTCGAGCCACAACAACTAAAGAAAATTAGGATAACAATTAATCCAAATATTTTTTTTATCCATATCATTTAACTATTTTTCTCATTGCTTTTTTATCTGGGGTATGAGACCATAAATGCGAATGAAGTATCTATAAACGATAACTTTTTCGTTTTAATATTCTCAAGTAAAATAGTTACGTTATCAAAATTTTTCAAGCCAAGGCTTGTATAAGTTACCCATATTTTAACCGTGTCATGCTCTATTTCTAGTTGTTGATCGCAATCATTTAGTATCCTTTTTTCTAAATCTATAATGTGTCCCTGAGCCTTTTCACATCTCACATAGGCTGTCAAAATTTTATCTTCTGATTTTGATGATACTATTTTAAAGCACGTCTCATTATTAACTAAAATTAATGAATCTATAAGAATTTTAATTGATGGTTTATCACTTGTTCTAAAATTGCAATTACATAAAAGCGATAAAAGAAAAACTGTTAATATGATTACTTTCAATTTATACATAAACTATTTCAATATACCTTTAGTGATTTTATTCTTTTTAGATGGCGTCTTAGTATAATAATATCTTTGCGAATTACCTGTGTCAGTCTCAATGACATAACTCCAATATACTTGCCCGTGCTTTGAAACTAATTGATAAACAGTATCTGAATTACTTAATCCAATAACAGGTTTATTTTTAGTTTTATCTGTAATATCTTCTTGCGCTTTATATAGCTCTCCTCTATGTTCATTTGCCTTTTCCATACCCTTACCATCACTATTTGGATAAGTACCTCTTTTGTTCATTTTTGTGGTTCTAACCAATTTATCAAATGATCCTGCTTTTATGGCTCCAAAAATTTCTGCTATTTCAGCCATATCTGTACTTTGACTTTTTATTCTTTTGCTCCACCGGTTAAAATTACCTCCATCACTACCAGTTCCATAACCGAAGCCGGTATGACTCTGCAGCCAATCGACGAACATTTCTGAATAATCTAAATTACTTCCACTTATAGTATTTCTACTATCATGGCAACTTATATCACTATCGACTGGTTTACCGCGACTTAAATCTACCCGAGGAGTTTCTTTTCTTGTTGTAACAACCTCAATTGCGTCTAATTCAACTTCACCAGAAAGACCTGTGGCTTTCCAACCATCCTCAGTCTTTTCATAGTTTCCGGTTGTTCCATCGCCTCTATCAACAGTTGTTTTTGTTCCAACTTTTGCATTTTTATCAACGTCCTTCGTGGTTTTTCCTGCTTTATTTTTGTCATCACCTTTTAATCCAAGCGGATCAGCAAAATAAATTGGATTATTATTAAATGCTGCATAAGGGCTTTGCCATTCGTAACTCAATGGATCTATTTCCCACCTTCTACCAATTCTGCTATCGTACATCCAAAATTCTGCACTTTGCGCACCGGAGAAAATTTCCTCCTCTTTTTCGTGCCCATTGTGGCTGTATCGGTAGTTAGAGGCCGTCCATTTCCTGCCCGGCATTTCCATACCAAATGGGTATAAGTTTATGCCCGATTTTGGTCGGCATACCTGATTTTCCTGAGTGGTATTTGAAAAAAATCGCATTTTTTCTTTCGGGCTTACTCATCAAAAATACAAAAAATTTAGTCGGCATTGTCATAGTGAAGGAAAGTTTTTTTATTTAATCGTAAGTTCAGAACCCACGCACAACAAGCCTTTGCCAACAACCGCAGACTTTAACATAACGTGCTATTATGTGCAGCGAACCTGCCTGACGGTAGGCAGGGCTGACACATAATCACATTATGTATAAATAGCGAAGCTATACGCTGCGCTGTTTGTAAAGGCTTGTTTTCCTCCCACCTGTGCGCTTAGTCGCACGAGCTTACACACCCTTCCGCCCTACGGTTGGAGCATTTTAAAAGATAATATAAAAAATGCTTTCGCTCTTTTCTTTTCTATTTTTCATATTATCTTTTAAAACGTGTTGTTGCTGTGTTTAGAGGGAAGCAACACGGCTCGATTTTTATAGATAGATAAAATAGGTTGTGCGGTGGCTTGTGCGTTTATCTATCTATAAAAATGAGCATCCGGGGTTGAAGGGGTGGAAGACCCCTTAGCCTGTGCGTGGGATTTAATTCCTGCGTGTGTCGGAGTAAAACAGCCTTGAGCCGTGCGTTAGGAGATTGGCTGCAATGAGTGAAGCGATAGCGTAACGGATTGCGGACAATGTGGGGCGCACCTACCTGCGCATGCGGACAGCGGTGGGAGGCTGGGAGTGTGAGGGACGAACACGGAGCCGACCTATGTAGAAGTATTTTTTTGCAACAAATAAAATAAATTGTCTGCCTTAATTTATGTTGCAAAAAAATACGCACTACACAAGGGCTTGCCATTAAAAAATAATTCAATCAAGCCCGTAGCCGATGGACGCCAGCAGGTGCGCCAAAAAGTTGGCAGGCGGTGGATGCGTTGTGTTGCGAGCGTAATGAGTGAGGAACGAACGTAATGAGCGAACAATACAAAAGCAGACAAAGCAGCCTGCCCTGAGCAAACTAAAGCCAATGAAAAGTATGACAAACTACGAAGTGTAACGGAGTACCCGAAGGGCAAAGCAAATGTTTTTTATACCTTAAAAAAATAACTCTTATAAAAAACTTTTGCTTTGCTTTGGCGTATCTTTTTGTATTGGCTTTACTTTTGCGAAGACCGCTTTACCTGTGTGTTGGATTGCGCGTATCGGGGCAGCCTGTGCGGTGGGATTTAATTTGTGGGCTTTAATGATTTTGGATCAATTACTGGAAGTATTGCATTGTGTAAATATGTACCACTATAAAGTTGAGATAATACACCTCTTGTAGTTGAAATTGAAATTGAATTTAGTATTTCTGTGGCTGTAGCATCTATAATTGTCTTGTCGGGACTATTTATATTAATAATTTCTTCAAAATTTTCAATAGCATAAATACATGCTACCGAGCTTGAAGCAAATTTAATAGTAGTATCTACATTCGGAACGATATCAACGTGTATAGTAACTACAATGTATTTATTTTTCACATCTAATTTGTGTTCTACACTAATATCAAAACTAAAACTAACACCGTTATCATTCCCTATTACTTTAGATGGAATAGCAAAATTATTTTTCAATAATTCAACTGCTCGAATTTGAAACCTAAGCGCTTTGTCTTTATGCTTATTAACTTTCGCCATAATGTAATTTTGTTGTATTTGAAAGACTCATAAAATTTCCTCCATGTAAATAATATGAATGCGGTTGAAAAGATTGTTTTGGAGTTACTATTTTTATTTCAAACGTATTTAAAATTGTTTGTGTGTTTTGTGGTTCTTTTGTATTCACTAAACAAATTTTAAGCACGTCTTCAATATCAAATAAAGTACTACAAGTAAAATTATGTGTGCCACTCAACCATTTTGTAATTACAGAAGACTCTACATTCATCTCTTTTGCAAACTTTGTACGATTCCATCCACGCGCCTCCATTGCCTTTTCTATACGCAATGCTAACAACATATTGTTTTCAGTTCTTTTGTACTCTTTTGTGTCTTTAATTGTAAAGAAATTTTCTAACACTTTACTTTTGTACACTTTTGCTTGTTTTTTTTTCGTTTCCATATAATTAAATTTCAATAATTATTTCATCATCATCGCATTCTAATTCCATTCCATCAGCAGACCATTGCAAATATTTATCTTTCATTGCTTTTGAAATTCCTTTTGATATTCTTTTCACTAAATCATTTTCATCTTTAAGTTTTTTATTTTCTTGTAAAGCCCTTATTGTTTTTGGCTTTTCTCCACCACCACCTAAAACCACAACTAATTTTCCATATCTAACACAATACAACCTTAAATTCTTTTCTTCCTCATCATATAATGCACAAACGCCATCTCCTGGCACGCCTTCTTTAGTTTTAAAGAACGTTTCTCTTGCGCCAGTATTGTGAGCCATTACTTTAATTCTGTTCCGTATATTTTCTAATTCTTTTTGATGTTTGTTTTTATTTTCACTTATAAAATTCTCAAACAATGAAAGGTCTTCTCCAACAATTTTAGCTGTGTAAAAATTGGTGTAATCACCTTGTAGAATTTTGACAATTTCAACTTGCACTTTGTGGTTTGCTAATGTATACGTAATTTTTTAAATCTTATTACACTTTTAATATAAATTATTATAAAATAAATGTTATTTTGTTGATTTACAGTTTTTTATAATTTTACTTATAAGTAAAAAATTTTGCAAATATACATATCTTTTAAGATTTACAAAAATTTAAGAATTATTTACAATTCTAAAATTGATAATTTGATTTTACAGTGGATGGAAGCGAGTAATATCTTCGTGTAAGGCATCAATGTTGTTTATTTGGTAAGCTTCTGTACTGCTTACATATCTATGCCCTGCCATGTATTGAACTTTTCTAAGGTTGTGTATTTTCAGCCAGTTTGTTATTACCGATGTTCTTATATGTTTGATGTCTTTTATGGTTCGGCTTTGCTCACCACAAGTTTTTTTGTGTTGTTCACGTATTGATTTTACTAGCTTTTGCATCATGTTGGCGAAGTTTAAAGATGTTCCTACACTTATAAAAACTTTATTACTTTCTTTTTTTGTGGCTTCTAAAATCTGTTTTCTAATCGTGTGTACATAATCCATTAAATCATAAATCTGATGCGCTTCTAATTTTAGTAATCTCCCTTCTGTGCGTTTGCCTCCTTGTATATTTATTTTCCCTTCTCTTAGCTGTAAGTCTTGTAATTCAAGCTTTGCCAGTTCTTCGGTTCTTATGCCCTGGTAAATGATTAATCCTAATATTATTTTATTCCTTCTTCTTGCCAGTTCGTTATTTGTTTGTGGTGGGCAGGCACGGCCTGCTGCGATTTTAATTTCTGTAGGAAAAGTTTTATAAATGGTTTCCAGTTCTTCGGGCGTTAATATTTCTTGCAATACTTTTCGTTTAATACCCTTTATTTGAACATTAGAAGCTGGATTTTCATTTAGTTGATGTTCTGACTGCAAAAACCTATAAAAGTGATTTAAAGCGTTTACAATCAACATGAGCGTTCTTGGTTTGTTGCCTTGTTTTCTTTTGTAATTGATATAAGCCAGTACATCGTTATAGCTTACGTTTTCTGCTTCTATGTTTTGCGGTTCTATCCAGTTTAAAAAATGCTTTACTGTTTTGTTTAAGCCTTGTACAGTGTTACTGGTAAAGCCTTTTATGGTTAACCATTCACTAAATTTCTCTAAGTAAGTATTTTCCATTTTCTTCGTTTTCTTGTTCAACTAAGTGAGTGTATATCTGCGTACTTTCTAAACTGTTATGTCCTAAAAATTTGGCAATGGCTTCTAACTTCATTCCGTTTTGTAAAAGATGTGTTGCTATGGAGTGGCGCAACGTATGTAAACCAACGTCTTTGCTTTGTAGCTCTGTATTATCAACTCTTTGTATCAGTATTTTTAATCTCAATAACATACTTTGTCCGTTCATTCTTAATCCTCTTTGGCTTACAAAAAACATTTCTTGTTTATTATCTTTTATAAATCTAGGTCGGCTTTCATATAAATAATTTTGCAGATGTGTTAAACCTGTTGTATTTATTGGCACTATGCGTTCTTTATAGTTTTTTCCTTTTCGTACATAGATGTAATTTTTATCTGCTACTACATCGCTAATATCTAAGTGTACCGCCTCATTTCTTCTTAATCCACATCCGTATAATACCGTTAACATGGCTTTATCTCTTAACGCTAAGGCTTCATACATCCATGGTGCTATGCGTTCGGTATCGGTTGGGTAAAGCTCTGTTGCTTTATAAATTTGCTGTATTTCTTCTTGGGTTAAAACGTATTTTATTTGGTGGTTATCTTCTTCGGTTTGTATGTAAAGCTTTGGTAATTGCAATCTTCCGCTTTGGCGTAAATAATCGCTGAACTTTTGTAATGCCTGTAAATGCTTGTTTAAATAACTATTGCTTAGTCCGCCTCCCTGTCTTGTGTTGGCTCGGGTTTTTAATTCTCTGTAATGTGCTTTGATGTGGTTGTTAGTTATATCTTTGATATTTGTAATGCGTTTTCCCGTCCCACAACCTGGCTCAATGCCCACTGGGCATTGCCCATTTTCCAAGTAGTGTAAAAATTCCCTTATTAAGTGTGGCATTCCGTAAACGGTGGTATCTGCATAGCCTAACACATCTAACCACTCTTTAAAGCTTTGTAAAATGTATTTATAGCTATCTGATTGTATAGGTAAGTGCTTCATTCTGCTGCTTCGGTTTCTTGTGTATCATTATTTTTTAAGTCCTCGTTATCCTTTTGTGAACTTTTTGAACTTTTCTTGTTTCGCTTGATTTTACTGGTATTTGTGAGTTCATTTTTATTTTGAACCGGTTTGGACTGATGAACCCCTTCGACAGGCTCAGGACATCGAGTTTTTAGCTGTTGTAAAATCTCGTCTAATACTGTACCAATGCGGTTTTTAAGCTGTTTATATTCTTCTGCGCTTACTATTTCGTAATGATGTGTTTTGCTTTTTTCTTTTTGTTTTATCTGCTTTACAAAGTGTCCTAATTGTAATTGCAGCATATAGCGTTTTTGGTTGCTGTGGTTTTCTCTTAGTGCCATACGTGCCTCGTAATTGGTAAAGCTGCTTTTACTTTCTGTTTGCAACCATTGTTTTAATTGCTCAAAGTAATTTCTACATGCTCCGCTTAATTCATCGGCTTTGCGTAGTAGTATTTCTTTCATCAGTTTGTTGGCTTCTTCTATATCTTCTATTGTAGTTTCTATATAAATTTCTTCCCGATGTTTCGCTATCGCTCCAATCGGGATTTCGCTTCGCTCAACCTGTGGGTCGTAAATTATTTCTCCTGTATTAATGTCTATCCATCTTCTTTGGTACTGGTGATAAAATGTGATTGCTTCTATAAAATCTAAGTAATGTTTATTTGTTCTACGTGGTTTAAATACTTCTTTTGGTAGCTGTAATTGCGTTGCGTAGGGGTTTACTATTTTTATATTCTGCAATACTCTTTGTGTGTTTTGTAAGAGTTGTTTTATTTTTTCTTGTTCGTCTGTGTTTATTAATCCTGCTGCTAATTCCCTTTGATACTGCATAATTTTATTATCCTGTTCGCTGCTTTCATCTAGGTAAATTAAAAAGCTTCTATTGGCGTTATCTTCATAGATGCGCTCTTTAGTGGTGCATCCTGCAACGCTTACAGGGCCTTCAACGGTGAGTGTAATTGTTTTTGTAATGCCTCTTGTATCTTTAAAGGTTACGGTTTTGCTAATGCGTTTTTTACTTTGTAATTCTCTTAATGGGAACAGTACATTTATTGCTCCGTCTAAATCTTCTATCAATATTAATTTGTGGCTTAGTTCTCGTTGTCCGAAGTAATAAAAGGCATTTTCGCTTAGGGTGGTAATTTCTAATTTATCTTCATCGGGTATTAGTTCGCTTACTTTTTCTTGTAAGTGTGTTTTGCCTGTTCCGCTACTGCCAAGGCTTACAATGTGTAAGGGATGGCTTAATTTTCGACTTGTAAAGATGATGTACATTAATATTCTGTTGAGTTCTTCGCCTATTACGCCTGATTTTCCTATGTATACAGTAGTACGTTGTATTAAATTGGTTTCACTTAAAAATTCTTTTGCTTCGGTTATTTCATCTTCTGTTAAGATTATCTTTTTGTTATTGCTTGCGGTCGCTGACCGCTCTATTTGTTGTAAGCGGTAAACTTCTAATTGATTGGTTATATCTGCTATTGCCTTGGCAATGGCTGTACTGCCCACTTCTAAACGCTCTGCGGTTCTGCGTATTAATTTTTCTACTTGTATATCGTTGTATAAATCCAAGTTCTGCCTGAGTGCTAAATCTGCGATGTCGGGATTATTTAAGTAGTGCTTAAATTTTCTGTTGGCTACTTCTATTTTTAGCGTTACTCGTAAACGGTCTAATCCTTCTAGTTTAATGCCTCCTAGTATGGTAAAGCTTAATTCTTCCGTTGTGTATGTGATGCTTTCGGGGTTTTGAGTGTTTATTTTTGTTTTTTCTTCCATTGTTGAAAATATTTTTATTACTACCTATTGGTCGCAAATGTAATTTATTCATCTTTACAAAACAAGTTTTATAGGTTTTGTTTAATACCTTTAAGTAGATTATTTTTGCACATACCTGTTAAAATGGGTCTAATTCAATACCTTTTAGTATGACAATAGGAGAAAACATAATGTTATTGCGGAAGAAAAAGGAACTTTCGCAAGCGGAGCTTGGTAAAAAAATTGGTACTTCGGGCGATATTATCGGACGTTATGAACGTGATATTATGTCCCCATCTATTGAAGTGATTATAAAGATTGCTGACGTGTTAGAAGTGTCTATTGATTACTTAGTAGGTTCTACTAATATAAAGCTCGATAAAGCCACACAAAAGCGTTTACAGGATATTTCTAAATTACCTGATGATGCCCGTACTTACATTTTTGAACATCTTGATATGATGATTAGGGATTTTAAAACAAGGAAAGAGTATGCACATAAATGATTTCCGAAGGTTTTGTAAACCTTTGGAGCTTATTTCTTTTTAATCATTTCATCATAAAATTTTTTGCCTGTTAATTCACCTTTAGCAAAAGCTATTTTATAATACTTTTTTGCTTCATTAATTTTATTGGTCTGTTGGTAAATTCGAGCTTTTAAACCATAATACCTTATATCTGTGCTATCTAGCTTATGTAGTGTCTCAATGTCATTCATTGCTAAATCATATTTTCCAAGTTCTTTGTAAATTTTACACCTTATATAGTAAGCATCTTGAATATTATCTATTGAGTTAAATGATTTATTAGCATAATACAATGCAGAATCATATTTATAATAATAGTAAAACTCGTCCGCTTTAATAAGATAGGATTCACCAGTTGTATCGCCTTTACTCAAAGCTATATTGGCGTCTTTGAAAGAATCTTCAAATTTACCAAGTAAATAATAAGCTAGAGCTCTATTTCTATATACTTCTTTTAATTTAAATCGCTTCTCCGTATAATTGTATAGTTCAATTGCATCTTCATATTTTTTTAACTGTACTAAAATATTAGCTTTTCTGAAATAGAAAAAAGCAAAGTCTGGATATAAATTAATGGCTTCATTCACACGTATCAAAGCCTCATTAACATCATAATAGGATGTGTAGTAAATAGCATAATCTAAGTATCTTAAATCGTTCTTAATCTTAAATGCTTTATAACTATAAAAGGTAGCACTATCATACTTGCCCAGGTATTCCATAAATTCTCTTAAAAAGGAAATTGATTTGGTAGTTGACTGTTTAGAATCATAATAAAAAAGTATTAAACGTGTAACATCTGGTCGTTTGAGTTTACTACTTAAAAAAATATTTGCTAAAAGAATTAATGAATCATCACACCTCATTTTATCTAAACTATTTCTTATATCCTTATGAATATTAGACGTATCGTAGTTGAAGGCGCGTTGCAAAAATGGCTTAAGATACTTGATATCTTTAGTAGTTTGAATATTGCCTTTTTTGTCAGAAGTATCTCCGCAAGCGATAAGAAAACCAAGTAATAAATATTGAATATATTTCTTCATAATTAAAATTATCTCCAACCTAATCCACCTCCCACACTTGTTCCCGGAAATTTAATTTGCCCACTAACATTCTCATTAAAATAATTAGTATCTGCAAAAATAGAGGTATTATTGAATCCCCACTTACCATAAGGATAAGCATCAAACCATGTGGTTGCAGTTACCCGTAGGTTATTGTGACAAGCAAATCCTACATAAAATTGCTTTAGTGTATAAGACATAATTGTAGTAGAAGTGTTAACTGATAAGGTAACAAGTCCAGTGTGTCCTAGGTTTGGAACAGTTAATTGTACTTTTTGCTTTGAAATGAAAGCAAATTGATTAATGGTTTTAGTATAACCAGCCCAGCCAGAAATATCCCATTCGTTCATTTCTTTATTAACTGAGAAATCATTAACTCCTATACCTGAAAAACCGTCTTGATTAAATCCTATACCAGGAGTAACAGTTTTAGATTTGACTTTTAAGCTCTTGCTAAGAAAAATATTGTAATCCATTTTTCTTTGATCAAAAGAGACAATACCTATTGTGGCAAAAAATTGTGGGTTAAAATTATGATTTCTCATAATATCAGCCCTTGATTTTGGTTCGGCTACAATTCTATAGCCATCAC
This sequence comes from Bacteroidota bacterium, assembly GCA_020403265.1. Classification (GTDB taxonomy): domain Bacteria; phylum Bacteroidota; class Bacteroidia; order B-17B0; family Aurantibacillaceae; genus Aurantibacillus. The sequence goes on along the minus strand of JADBXZ010000102.1, from coordinate 631 downwards.
CTGTCCATCCTCCGGGAGCGTTTGGATCAGCTGGAGGGTTGCCTTTTAAAGGTCCATTTGTTGGTACAGACTGCGGTTGGGTATTAGGAGCAGGAGTATTAACTGTGCATTTACCACCATCATCAAATATAACCGTACTTGATGTTGAGCCATCAGGGTTTTTAGTAATTGTTTCGCCACTACTAGCTCTTTCACTCTTTTTGCCACTAGTTTTACCTTTATCTCCGCCACCGCCTTTGCCTTTAGGATCGCCAGGCGCAAGTCCTAATAAATCGCTAAAATAAATAGGGTTATTACTAAAGCAAGCATAAGGGCTTTCGTAGTCTCTTATTATCGGATCTAACTCCCACCTTCTGCCAATTCTGCTATCGTACATCCAAAACTCCGCTGAGTTAGCTCCGGCAAAAATTTCGGTTTCTTTTTCCTGGCCGTTGTGGCTGTAGCGGTAATTACTTGCTTGCCATTTCCTCCCCGGCATTTCCATACCAAATGTGGAATAATTAATACGCATTTTTCTTGCGACACCTTTTTTTGTATAGCTCCCCAAAAAATTAATTGGACTTTCTTTATATGTGGTGGTTTGAGTAAACAAGTGATTTTTATACAATGCCAAGATACAAAAAATAGTTTT
>JADBXZ010000101.1 GCA_020403265.1 Bacteroidota bacterium | reverse complement strand
CAGTCAAATAGCATTCAATTACTTGTTTCATGAGGAATTGATCCAAGTCACACACGGCGTTTTCGGGCTTTGTGTTCGGGCGGGTTTCCCTGCCTGCCGGTAGGCAAGGGAGCACTAAACTGACAACCAAGCACAATCTTTCAATTAAGCTTTCCGTCTTCAAAAGAAAGTCATTGGCTTGTTGAACAGTGAATGTAGAAAAAAATAGTAAGTTACATAGGAACCCATGTTTGCTGTAGGCATGTATTATCTGTTCAATGGATAATCAATTTTTAAATAATCCCATTCTTTTATTTCATTTCTCCATTCTTTTTCCAACTCATCAATTTTTTTGGGAATGACTTTTTCTATATTAATAATGCCATACTTATAGCAATACAGGACAGTTTCTAAGCCATATTTCTCATATATAAATTTAATAAAACTGCCACTTATTGGATAGGAAACAATTTCATTTTTTCTAAAATCTTGTATAACATCCAAAATTCTTATCTGCTTATTATTCACAATATAATTTGCCACAGAATGTATATTATAACCCCACCATTTATCATCAGAAAAAACAGCAAACCCTTCACTTGAAAAACCATCTTTTGGAAGTACACCGGTATAGTGATAAATAATTAAATGAAAAAGTTCGTGAGCCCCATATCCATTAGATTTGACTTGAGCTTGTTCTATTACAACTTTGGATTCAACAAATGCAATACCCTGTCCGTCGTACTTATTGGCAATTAACTTCATTGAGTTCGATGAATTCACAAAGACATAGGAAAATTAAAAATTTAATGAGTCAATTCGCAACATTTGCTTGCTTCGATCCAGTGCTTTTTGAACTTTACTTTGATATAAGCTGTCAACAAATGGTTGATTTTGTTCTATGTAAATAGTATAATTAGCCGAATTTACTTTACGAAATAAAAGGGAAGATTTTTCAATGTTCTTCTCTAAAGCAATGCGGGTAAAATTATTTTGACATCCTACCATCAAAATATAAAAAACAATTAAACAATATTTACTCATTTGTTGATTCATTTTATGTGTATATTTTACTTACAGTAAACGTTCCCACGCCTGGCGTTGGTGTGGGTTTACCTGCCGTAAGGCGGGGGAGCATCTGTCAAAGGCAGATCAACCAGCACTGCGCTTGAATAGAAGCACTTCAGCCGCCATATTGCCAAACCGATGTTATGGGCAGTTCTTCTGTCAGCCTGATATTTTTCTCATAAGTGTTTCAAGCGGTCCATTTTTAAATTTCTTTGTCCATATTTTACTAAAATAGTAACTAAATACAAAGTAAGCAATTGAAAATAGCAAAACATATAAAGGCTCTGTCGGTTGTTGAAGTGTCAAGTCTTTTGATAAGTCTTTGCCTGCAAGAATTGAAAATATCATCATTCCAATAGTAACGTGTGAAACATAATGTGTTAAAGTCATTTGTCCAGTTGAAGCAAAATTTTTAGCAATTTGACTCTCTCCTATTTTGTTGCCTAAATACATAAATCCAGAAATTAGCATTAATCCAAATCCGAATGTACTAAGTAAGAAAGGCAGAAATGGTGGAAGGTAATCAGCGTTTATAAATTCGCTTAATTCTTGCGGAATAGAAATATGTTGAGATACTAATTGAATGATATTAACAGTAAGGTATAAAGACAACCCTGTCAAGAACATTTTTAGCTGGACTTTTGTTTCTGTCCAGTTCAACCTGCCTAAGAACATTCCCAAAAAGAAATAGGCTATCCAAGGGAAAATAGAATTCCAACCGTTATAAAATGTGTTTCTAATAAAGCCATTTATAGTATAGAAGTCTTTGTACTGAAATTTTTCAAGATACCAGCCAGTTTCGTAAGGAATAATGAAAATCAGAAAATGAAAGATTAAAATGGAAAGCGTTGCAAGCTTTAGAAAATAGCTCTTATCATAGAAAATTGTAAAAGCAATTATAAACAAATAGCAACCGTAGAAATGCAGTATATCGGCAGGCCAAATTATGTTAAGCAAAAGTCCAGCAAGAAATAAAAACAAAGCTCGTTTTAGAATGGTATTACGAAGCTTAATTTTTTCTTCGTTTGAATATTCGCTTCTATTAGTCATTAGTGCAATGCCCATCCCTGCCAGCATCACAAAAACAGTACTCGAGTTACCACTAAAAAGTGATAAAAACTTCCCAATTATAGTTTGGTCTTTGTAAGAACCAAATACCATATTGAAGTTTACTATAAACATTCCAAAAATGGCATAAGCTCTTGCCAAATCAAATCCAATTATCCGTTGTTTCATTTTACCTTTATTAAATTTTATTCGTAAAGGTCAATGTAATGTTTTTTAAAACATTTGAGGTAAAGTCAAATAATCATTTCTTGGCTCTAATTCTACTCAGTGTTTCAAGGGATATATTCAGATATGAAGCAATTTGGGTCAGTTGAACTTGTTGAATTATATGAGGTGATTTTGTCAATATCGTTTGATAGCGTTCTGTTGCATTTTGGGTATGAAGTTCAAATACTTTTTCTTCAAGCCATAAAGCATAATATTCTGTCATTAAAAAATCAAGTTCTTGTAATTGTTTGTGTTTTAGCTTTTCAATTTGAAAACTACTGTACTCTGTTATATTTACTGTTACTTCTGTTAAAGCTTGTATGCATTCCCTGCTCGGCTTTTGTTGTGAATAACTTTCAAATGACATAGCAAGGTCGTCCTTGAAATAAAACTCAGTAGTTATTTCTTTGTCGTTGTAAACATAATATTTTCGTAAAATTCCAGTTTCAACCCAAAAACTTTTGTTACAAATACTGTCCGCTTTAAGCAGGTAGTCGCCTTTTGAGAACGTCTTTGTATAGCTTATTTCGGTCAATGCTTTTAGTGTTGCATCGTCAAAGTTTTCAATGAGTTTTTTTATTTTGTCAATATAATGTTGCATTGTTTGAGTGTGTCGTTAGAATTGCCCATAATCGGGTCAGGCAAGGGAATTTCACCCTCACCTTCCCACAGAACCGTGCGTGAGACTCTCGCCTCACACGGCTCTTCATGTTCTCAATCACTTGACTAAAGATAGTCATGGTTGTACTAATTT
>JADBXZ010000100.1 GCA_020403265.1 Bacteroidota bacterium | reverse complement strand
GTGAACATCGATACCAATGTATAATTTTGGTATTGAAGCGGTAGGTTGTGTTATCATGATATTACATTTTTTTGGTAGACATAAATTTATGTACTACAGGTGATAATTGGTTTGCAATCTACTGCTTTTACATATATGCTAAAACTTATGCGGGCAGAAGCACAAGCATTTGCAAATTTCAAGGTCGCTCTGCGAAACACATTTTCATTTTGCAAATGCATAGAAACATAGTATCTTTATTTAAACGTTTCGGTAGACAGTGTTTCAAATCCGCACAAGTTCTAGCTGCCATCCGTTAGCAGTAATTTTATGACAAGACAAGCATACATAATATTAATTCTTATTTCGACACTTTTTGGCTGTAATCAAAAGACTGAAGAGATTAAAGTCCAACCAAAAGTAGTTAACGAAAAGGAAAATGTAAAAGCAGAAATACCCATTAAACGTAACAAAATTATAATTACTCATTATGACAATTATGTTCCTGACAGCAAATCTACTTTAAACTACAGTCCATTTTCAACAGACATAATTTACGAAACTTCGGATACCACAATTTTAAACCAATTTGACAAAATGTTAAATGACTCTTTTAAAACTGGTTATTGTTGTTGCCCTAGACCTAATTTCACAATTGCATTTTATGATAAAACAAATAATTACGAAAATTATTTTGTCGACACTTTAGAATATAGAGATACAGTAATTATTTACGAAGTTAGTTTTCAATTTTCATATTTAGTAAATAAGAAAAAGTGGTCCTCTTTTTTAACTCACATGAATACAATCAGTTTTAATGAATATTTCACATCTGATTTAAAAAAAGCGAGAATTATTTATGATTACACTCTGAAAAATGATTTACCAATTGTTACAAGTAATAGAGTATCTAAAGAATGGATGCTTTATGATGGAGATTTTAAATTTAAAATTTCACTAGTTGGAGAAGACGTAGATTTAGATAAAATCTATGATAATATTAAAAAAGCATATCCGAACGACAAGTATAAAATCGAACAAATTAGTCGTTACCGCAACTGTGGCTCAAGTAAAAAAAATGACTGCTATGAAGAGTATGTTTTTCAAGTATTCTGTAGTAAAGACTTTTATGACAGGTTTAACATATATGAGCCGAAATCAGCATACGAAGATGCACTTGCCGAATTCTATGTAATAGGTTCTAGGGCAAAACTAGACAAAATTGATGCAATAGCTGAAAAAGAGAAAGAATAAAAACTACTGCTAACACAACCTAAATCCCATTTGGGCATTCGGCTTCGGCTTTTGCAAAAGCGGTAGACAATTAGTTAATTTTCGCTTTGCAAAAGTCCAATAAACATTTATCTTTAAACTAACATTTCGGTAGACAAAGTTTCAAACTCCAAACGGGAATTTAGCTTGAAACCGTTATGTGTCAGCGCTAGACGAGTACCGACAAACTAACCGCAGACAAATTTACTTTCAAATTCAGTAGTGACAATTCCCATTTAAAATTAATAAACATCGTTTCGACCTCACTAAACGCATAGACCTATGTGTATCAAACTAAACTTGTAGACCTATGTGTAAATCGAATTGCAATAAAATCAAATAAATATCGTTATGTGATAGCTACACGTATTCATACGAGCTTCGCATTACAATTGATGAAATCAAACTTATTAGTCATAATATTCTATATACCAATTCTTACATACAGTCAAGCTGTTATTGAAGGCAAATGGACAGGTGAATACGGAGCAAGTACAATTAGTAAATTCAGCAAATCTTCTGCAATTAATTTGAGATACATTTCGCCAAAATTTAGATGGTCTGATGATGATTTAACTGAAGAACAAGAAAAGCAACCTGAAAAATACAACAAACATCGAATAATGTTTGAGATGATTTATACTCCTCCAATAAACAACTTATGTATGGGTGTAAATGTCCAATATAGACTACTGAGATACAAAATTGTAAGCTTAGAAGGATATGGTGGAATAAAATTCTTTTTTGTTAGAGGCTCTGACTTTGCAATAAAGCGTCCATTTGTAGAAGGTTCAAGTAAAGGTATATGGTATTTAAATGCAGGTTTAATTTTACAACTTAATCTTGGTATGTTATCACCATTTGCAGACATCGGTTATGACGGAATATTTACCATTGGGACAGAACTTAACTTAAGAAAAATATACAGGAAACCAAAAGGACGTTATAAACTACGCACTGTAAAAAAAGCGCCGATCACATAACACACGCTTTATTCAATTTGGGCATTCGGCTTCGGCATTTGCAAAAGCAGTCGCAAGCGAAAGACATTTATTTATGCTTTGCAAATGGCTAAAAAACATTTAGCTTTGTTAGTAGCATTTCGGTAGACAGTGTTTCAAAACCCAAACTGAAATAAAGCGCGAAACCGTTATGTGCAACCCTGTGACGACCGACAGTTCAACTATTAGCCGACAGAAAAAAGGAATTAAAGCAAACGCTTCGCAAAATTAAAAGAGGTGTTTTGCTATCGCACAGCCGACCCCAAAAACACCACATTTAATTTTGCCCAACCTCACAACGGCTGACGACAAAAGAGTAAACTACACTTCAAACTTCTCTCCCCAACTCTCCATCAGTTTCATAACCGGCAATAATTTTTTTCCTTCTTTGGTAAGAGCATATTCAACTTTTGGCGGAACAACCTGATGAACCTTTCGGCTCACAATTCCACTTTGTTCAAGTTCTCTCAACACCTGTGTAAGCATTTTATCATTGACACCAACCAATATTTTTTTCAATTCTCCAAAGCGTTTCGTTCCATCTCTCAAATTCCAAAACACTAAACTTTTCCATCTGCCACCAATCACAGACAATGTTAAATCTACAGGGCAGTAATAAAATGTACCATCAATTTTGTATCGTTTCATAAATCAAATATTTAAGCAACAAAGGTAAAATACTTTGTCCATACTTACCAAAAGCATAGTGCTTTCTTTTTGGGTAGTATATTGTTTGTGTAAAGTGCTTATCGCACCTTTGCATCATTAATCAATTAAAAAAATAGAAATGGATAAAGAACAAGTAAAGGAAACTGCATTGGCAGTTTCCAAAGCCATCTTAGAAGGAAGATGGAATGATTTAGATAATCTTTTAGATAAAAACTTTACCTACACAGGTGATGGTTTTGTTTTCACTAAAGATGAATACATCGGTTTTATGCAAGATATGAAAGCTGCCTTTTCAAACTTAAAAATGGAGTTTCCGCATATTGTTGTGGATGGCGATACCGCTTCTATTCGGTTTATTTCAACAGCAACAAACACGGGTAAATTTATGGGTGCTCCTGCAAACAAAAAGAATCTTGTAATAAATGGAATATTTATTAGAAAAGTGAAAGACGGTAAAGTGATGCAGGAATGGCAAACAACCGACTTGTTAGGGGTGATGAAACAAATTGGTTTCGGAGCATTATTCGGCTACTCCCTTTTTGTCGGGTTATTCAATGTTAAACAAGCAAGACCAGTTAGAAAAAAATAAAAAACAATTTATAAAAAGAAAATTATGAAAATGAAATCAATTTTATCAATTGCCATTGTATTTTTGCTTAGCGTAAATACCTATGGACAAAAGTTAGCAACATTGGTGGTTAATGAAACCCCAGTGCAAAACAACAGCTCTTCATCCTACACTGACAACAAGAACACGGCAATTGCAGTATCTAGAGCAATATTAGAAGCTGATTGGAAAAAATTAGATGACTTGTTAGACGTAAATTTCACTTACACAGGCGATGGTTACGTTTTTACAAAAGACCAGTATATTGGTTTTATGCAAGATATGCGGTCGGCATTTTCCGATTTTGAAATGACTTTAGACAAAGCAGTTGTTGAAAATGATTTAGTTTCAATAAAGTTCATAAGCAGAGCAGTAAACACAGGAAAATTTATGGGTGCTCCTGCAAATAAAAAGCATTTGGAAGTCAACGGGATATTTATGCGGAAAATCAAAGATGGTAAAGTGATGCAGGAATGGCAAACAACCGACTTACTTGGAACAATGACTCAAATAGGGGGAGGTTCTTTGTTTTTTTATTCCGTTTTTGTTGGTGGGTTTAATGTAAAGACAAAGCCTCCCGTTCGTAAGCCAAACGATTTCCTAAACATTGATGGTAACGCAGACAAATTTGATAAAATGACAGCCAAAGAAAAAAATAAATACATCAAAAAGTATAAAAAGGATTTAAAAAAGAAATCCAAATAGTCCACCGACAAATTCAATGTGTACCATCATTAGCCAACGCTTTTGGTGGCACATTTGCTTTTTTGCCAACCTCACAGACCAACAATAAAAAAAGCAAAAGAGCCACCAAGCCAACACATCAAGACACCAGTAAAATGGACTATTTGCAACGGCAAGACAAGAAGGGCAGCACATAACAGCACCTCCTATGTAAAGCAGCAATAATTATTAACAAGTTTTTAAGAATCAACAACACAACTCTTTTAAATAATGAGAAATTCGGACGAGTGCAAGCCTGTGCGTTTCTCATTG
>JADBXZ010000010.1 GCA_020403265.1 Bacteroidota bacterium | reverse complement strand
TGTGGAATAATTAATACGCATTTTTCTTGCGACACCTTTTTTTGTATAGCTCCCCAAAAAATTAATTGGACTTTCTTTATATGTGGTGGTTTGAGTAAACAAGTGATTTTTATACAATGCCAAGATACAAAAAATAGTTTTTACTAAAGGAAGTTTTTATTTAATTCTCCGCCCACAACAAGCCGCAGCCACCAACCGCAGACTTTAACATAATCGCTAATTATAGCCTCTGTTCCGCCGTCTATAATTGCCCATTATGTAAAATAGCAAAGCTATCCGCTGCGCTGGTGGCACTGGCTGTTTGGCTCACCCACGGGTTAGTGTGTTAGTCGCACGAGCTTACCCGCCCTGCCGCCCTACGGTTGGCTCATTCCAATAAAATGTAAATCCTTTTTTCCTACGCTCTTATTCCTTTTCTAAAAAGGCTTCACATTTTATTGGAACGTTGTTCCTGTGTTTGCTAAAAAATATTCTTGCTTTTTGTGGGAAGCAACATAGCTCGCTTTTTATAAAAGGATAAAAATAGGTCGTGCGTTAGCTTGTGCGTTTTATCCTTTTATAAAAATGAGCATCCGGGGTTGAAGGGGTGGAAGACCCCTTGGCTTGTGCGTGGGATTGGGTTACGCTGTGTTCTGCGTGCGTGGCGTTCTTTCGGGGCTGCACAAGTAAAGTAAATGCGTTGGGATGCTTGCATAAGGGATAGCTTACTTTACTTGTGCTGTAAGGTGTTGGCTATTTACACATAATGTTCATTATAATATTTTTTTAGGGTTGGCGTGTCAACAAGCGATAGCAAAAAATTTATAATACCACATTATGTTAACATAGCTTCTGACCGTTTTTTTTGGCGTGGGTTTTTGTTTCGTGTGTGGTGCAGCTTATTGCAGCCACAGCGTAATTTATGGAGCGAGGATTGCAATGTGCTGCGTGTGCGTGGCTACAAAAACCATGACAGCAAAAACGGGCTGCAACACCTTATTTTTAGTGTGCGTTTGCCTGTGGGCAGGAACTAAAAAAGCCCCGCTTCTGTGCGTGGGCTTGGGAGAGTTATTTCTTTTTCGGGATTTTGTAACCGATTTCTTTTCGTGGTTTCGGGTTTTCTTTTTTCTCTAATAATTCATCTAAGTATTGGAACACTAATTCAATATTCTTTCCGTAATTATGGAGCTTCTTTTTTATTTGTTCTATTTCTAAACGTAATTCTGTATGATTGGCAAGGGTCTCACGAAGCATGACAAATACATCTATTATTCTCATGCTTACTTCTATTGCTCGTTTACTTTTCAATACGTTTGATAACATCATTACGCCATGTTCTGTAAATGCGTATGGTAAGTATTTAATGTTTTCGCCTCTTTTCAAGGTCGCATTTTGCGACCTTGAAGCTTCGGCTTCTTCCTTAGTTAATTCAAACATATAGCGTTCAGGGAAGCGTTCTTTATTGCGTTTTACCTGTTCTTTTAAACGTTTTGTTTCTACTCCGTAAAGCTCCGCTAAATCAGTGTCTAACATTACTTTTTGATTTCTGATGTAGTAAATTTTTTGCATTATTATTTCATCAGGTACTACTAATATTGTTTCTTTCTTCGCCATTTTGCTATTATGTTTCGGTATTTTCTATTGTAAAAATAATTTTAGTTGGTTTACTTTTTAGTTGATTTATCCTTCTGCGCTTTTAATTTTTTTGCTTCTGCTTCTGTAATGCCTGTTAATTGTACGATTAAATGATTTGGGAAGGTTTTGTTTTTTAGTTCTTGTGCTATTTTTAATGCTTTTCTTTTTTCGCCTCTGTCTTCTCCTATTTTTTCTGCTTCTTTTTTTATTCTCTCTTGTAGTTTATAAGGTGGTAAATATTTTGTACTGCGTTCCAGTTCGTTCATTATTCCTGTATCGCTAAAGCTGTTATAGGATTTATCGGTAATAATTAAATGGTCTAATACTTCTATGTTTATGATGTTTCCTACTTGTATTAATCTATCTGTAATGTCTTTATCTTCTTCGCTTGGTCTAACGTTTCCGCTTGGGTGATTGTGTACTAAGATAACTTTAACGGTTCTTTTTTGTAAAGCAATGCTAAATACTTCCATCGGTTCAACAATGGTTTTGTTTATTGTTCCTACGCTTATTAATTCTATGTAAAGTATTCTACTGTTCTGCGCCAGTCCTATAATCCAAAAATGTTCTTTGTTGCGCTCTATTTTGTTTTCACGTAATAATATACGTTGCATCACGCTGTAAATGTCTTCGGAGTTTAATATCCTTATTTTTTCTGTTTCTGTTAATTTCACTTGCATAGGTATTGATTTTTAAAGTTAATATTTTGTTTTATTTTTTTTGTATTGTTTTATAAATCGGGGTGGTAGCGGTAAACGTCTTCTTTCAGGTCGTCTAAGTTATTGGCTTGGTAAGCCTCTGTACTGCTTACATAGCGATGCCCTGCCATGTATTGTACTTTTCGTATATCGTGTAATTTTAACCAGTTGCTTATTACGCTTGCTCTTAGTTGTTTTACTTCTTTTACGCGCTTGTCTTGTTTGGTTAATTGGTTGCTTAGTTTTTGCATGATGTTGTCGAAGCGTTCACTTGTTCCCATGCTTAAAAATAAATTTCGGCTGTCTTGTCCTCTTAATGCTATAAATAATTTCCTTGTTTCATTAATATAATCCATCAGGTCATATAGTTGGTGGGCTTCTAAGGTTAATTCTCTTTCGTTGTGCCTTCTTGCCCCTGCTATAAATATTTTTCCTTCTCTTGCTTTTATATCGCTTACGGTGAGCTTTGCCAGTTCTTCGGTTCTTATTCCTTGGTAAATGATTAATCCTACTATTATTTTATTTCTTTTATGTACTAAGTGATTATTGCTTTTGTAATTTTTATAAATTTTTTCGAGTTCGGGAGGGCTAAAGGTTTCATAAAGTATTTTGCGTTTTATGCCTTTTATATCCACGTTTGTGCATGGGTTGTCAGTTATTTCGTTTTCGCTTAAAAGTAAGCTGTAATAGTGCTTAATGCAGTTTACGGTTACTAATATGGTGCGTTGTTTGTTGCCTCTTTTTCTGCAATAGTTTACATAAGCCACAATATCGTTATAGCTGATGGCTTCCAGTTCCATGTTTTCGGATTTTACCCACTCTGCAAAGTAGTTAACGGTTCGTATAATGGTATCTCTTGTTCTTTCGCTAAGTCCTCTTAATATAAGGTACTCGTTAAAGATGTTTTTGTTTTTTAAGTTGATTGGTTTAGCTTTCATTTTCTTTTTCAATTAAGTGTGTGTATATCTGTGTGCTTTCTAAGCTGTCATGTCCTAAAAAGGTTTTTATTTTTTCAAGTTTCATTCCATTACCTAACAGGTGCGTGGCTATGCTGTGGCGCAGGGTGTGCAGCCCTGGTTCTTTATCTTGTAATACTTGGTTTTCTGTTCGTGTTAGTAATTGGTTTAAGCGTAATAACATCATATCGCCTTTCATGGGCTTGGCTCTTTCATTAATAAAAAAGTGTTCGGCTTTGTCGTGTTTTATCAGGTGTGGCCGTGCTTCGTATAAATAATTTTCAAGGTGCTTTATTCCGCTATTACTAATGGGTACAAAGCGTTCTTTATAGTTCTTGCCTTTTCTTACATACAGTAATTGTTTATCCCAAAGGATGTCGTTTAATTCAAGGTGTACGCCCTCGTTTCGTCTTAATCCGCAGCCATAATAAACGGTTAGCATGGCTTTATCTCTTAGTGCCATAGCGGGATAAAACCATTCGGGTTTTCTGCCTCTGTCTGTTGGGTATAGGTCGCAGGCTTTATAGAGTTGTTTTATTTCTTCTTCGGTTAATACTGCTGGTATATCTCTTGTGCGTTCTTCCCATCGTATGCCAAGGTCGGGGATAATTAAACGCCCTGACTGTCGCAGATAATCGCAGAACTTATACAATGCCTGTAAGTGTTTGTTTAAATGGTTACTGCTTAATGCCCCGCCAAATCTATAATTCGGACGGTTTTTAAGATGCTTATAATAGTATTCTTTGATGTGTTCTTTTGTTATTTCGGTTATTTGTGTTTTTCCTTTTTGTTCTAAGTGGTTTAGTAGTTCTCTGATGCAAAGGGGCATACTGTAAACGGTTTGCGAGGCATAGCCTAACACGTCTAACCATTTTTTAAAACTTTTTTCTATGTATTGATAGTGCGGTGATGATAGTGGTAATTTTCTCATATTTTTATTTTATATAGGTATTGTCTGTTCTCCCATGTCCGTTCCAGTTTTCCGTTATTGCATAATTCTTTTAGGTAACGTCCTTCTGTTATTGGGCTGCGATTGCTTTGCATGGCTATATCTAATGCGCTAAATAGTTTTGTGGGTTCTTGCTCTAACAGTTTTTCTAGTATTTCTAAGGTGTAGCTTTCGGCTTCTTCTATGCGTTTTCTTTTGCCTTGCTCTTGTGTTAGTGAACTTTTGAACTTTTTCTGTATTACCTTTACTGGCGTGGCTTTTAGTGGTTCATTTTGTGTTTGAACTTTTACTGAACTTATGGACTGTAACCCTGTTACGATGTTGTCTAATACGCTGCTGATGCTGTTTTTTAGTTGTTCGTATTCTTCATAGCTTACTATTTCGTAGCGGTAGCCTTTTGCTTTTGTGCCTGTGCCTTTTTTGATGTAGTTGTTTAATAGTAATTGCAGCATATAGCGTTTTTGGTTGCTGTGATTGGTTCTTAGGGCTTGTCGTACTTCTTTGGTGGTAAAGGCTGTTTTATTTTCTGCTCTTAAATAGGCTTTCAGGTATTCAAAGTAGCGGCGGGTTGCGGTGTTTAGTTCATCTGATTTCCTTAGTAAGATTTCTTTTATTAAGCGGTTGGCTGCTTCTATGTCTTGTAAAGTTGTTTCTATATAAATTTCTCCTGTGCTTTCATCTGCTTTCTGTTCTCGTTGGTATTGGTGGTAAAAGGTGATTGCTTCAATGAACTGTAAATAGTGGCTATTTGTTCTTCTTGGTTTAAATACTTCTTGTGGTAGTTTTAATTGCTCTGCATAAGGGTTTCTTATGCTGATGGGGTGTAGTATGCGTTGTGTGTTTTTTAAGAGTTGTTTTAGTTCTTGTTCTTCGTCCCTGTTTATCATACCTGCGGAGGCTTTGCGTTGATAGTTCATTATTTTTTCGTCTTGTTCGGGGCTTTCATCCAAGTAAATTAAAAAACTTCTGTTTGCGTTATCTTCATAAATGCTTTCTTTGGTGGTGCATCCTGCCACGCTTACAGGGCCTTCTACGGTTAGGCTCACGGTTTTTGTATTGCCTCGTGTGTCTTTGTGGGCAACGGTTTTACTTATTCTTTTTTTGCTTTGTAGTTCTCGTAATGGGTATAGTACGTTTTCTGCTCCGTCTAAATCTTCTATGAGTATGAGTTTATTTTTTAGTTCTCTTTGTCCGAAGTAGTAAAATGCGTTTTCACTTAGTACGGTTATTTCTAATTTATCTTCTTCGGGTATAAGTTCGCCTACTTTTTCTTGTAAGTATGTTTTTCCTGTGCCGCTACTGCCAAGGCTTATAATGTGTAAAGGGTGTTCTCTTTTTCGGCTTGTAAATATTAAATACATTAGTAATCTGTTGAGTTCTTCGCCTATTACGCCACTTCTACCAATCGCTTCATTTGTTTTTTGTAGTAAATTTTCTTGTTCTAAAAATTCTTTTGCTGCTGTGCGCTCTGTTTCTGTAAGCTGTTTTCTTATTTCGGTTTTTGTTTCTTGTTCTTTTATTTTTTCAAGGCGGTAAATTTCTAACTGGCTGGTAAGTTCTGCTATTGCTTTGGCTATACTGCTTATACCTACTTCTAATCGCTCGGCTGTTTTACGCAAAAGTTTTTCTACTTGTGTATCGTTGTATAAATCTACATTGTGCCTCATGGCAAGGGCTGCTAACTCTGGGTTATTGAGGTAGTGCGTTAACTGGCGGTTTATCACTTCTATTTTTACGGTTACTCTTAGTCTGTCCAGTCCGTCTAATCGTATGCCGCCCAATACGGTAAAGCCTAATTCTTCGGTGGTGTAAGTGATGGCTTCGGGGTTAGCGGTGTTTATCTTGTTTGCTTCCATATGTTTTAACTAAAAAATATTTTAATGTACCTTATTGGGTGTAAAGGTATATTTTAGAGTGTAACAAAACAAGTCTTTCCGATTTTAATTTACCTTATAATATGTATATATTTGCTAACAATAGCTAAAACAGGGTGTTTAAAGCCCTAATAAGGTATATTTTATGAAGTTAGATTTTGGTAATAAACTAGCCGAGTGCCGCAAGGCTAAAGGGCTTTCGCAAAAAGAACTGGCACATCTTTTAAAAACTTCGCATTCGGTAATTGGTAAGTATGAGCGTGAAGAGATGACACCAAGTATTGAGGCTGCCGTTAAACTGGCTAAACTCCTTGATACTACAGTAGGTTATTTGCTCGGAGAAAATAAACAATCTTCGCTTTTAAAAGACCCTGCTATGCTTAAACGTTTACAGGATATTGAGAACCTAACAGAAGAAGACAAGCATTGTGTTTTATACACAGTAGATAATTTACTAAAAGCTGCTAAGTTTAAAACGTTGTAAAGTAAAAAGCCCGCAATTGCGGGCTTTTTACTTTAAAATTATTAAGTGTGGCTACTCTAATGAGGAGCGGTGTAAAATTCAAAGCGCACCTGAAGTTTGTTTTAAAAATAAATAAATATCAATGCTACTTATTAGGACAGTAATAATTCCAAATATTTTAGCATAAGTACTCTTAAATGAAAAGAACATAATAATACCTATCAAAGGAAGAATAAAAATTGCCAAAATAAATAAATTTGATACAGATGGATAGTTAATTTTAATATCAAACACTCTATCCACAATATCAAAAATAGTTATTAATAAAACGTGGGCTGTTAATATTAAAAAAGCATATTTGCTATATATTTTTATTCTATCTGTTTTCAACTTCACGAGTTTTTAGTATTTATTTCTTTGGTTCTGCTTTGGGTTCTGCATCATTTATATCGTTGATAATGGTATTTATCATCTTATCGTCAATATTGTAATGATCAACAGGTTTGCCGTCCTGCTGTGTTTTAGACATGTCAAAATTTTGAACATCTGTTTTATCACAGTCTTCTGCACAATTAGCTGCTCCATTAGAATCAAGAACTTTTTCTATAACTCCACTATTGGGTTTATTTGTTTCGTAATAATTTTTATTAGTCTTAACATTACTCGGAATCACTCTGTTAATTTCATCACTTGCGGTACCGTTTGCGGCATCAAGCGTAACTAACAATTTAACTTCAACATTCTGTTTTTTCAATTCAGCTGCTACCTTTTGCGCTACAACACCACCATAACTATAACCAAAAATAATAATTGTGTTATTTGGGTTCGCTTTTCTTGATTGTAAAACTTCGTTTACTGCACTCTTTATAAAAGCTGCATCAGTAACCTGCCGATAAGTATTATACATTGTAACATCTGCGCCATTTTTACCAACTCCTTTATATAACTGGTCCATGGTTGGCGTTCTTTGTTGAATAAAAGGTATTAATATGTTACCCGTAAATATAATAACTCTATCGCCTGGCCCTTTACCATCTACGTCAATAAATCGAATTGGGTCATTTGCAGCAAAGCAATAAGGACTTATACTTGGGTAAGTTGTAGAAAGTGGGTCAGTAGAAAGAAATCTTCCTAGCCTAGGGTCGTGTACTCTTGCTCCAAAGTCTAAACTATTTCCAGTTCCTTTCACCTCATTATCATTCTCTTTACCATTATAACCATATCGGTAATTACTAGCATTGAAGTTCCTACCCGGCATAGGCGAGCCGAAGACATAAGAGTTTAAGCTTGGCGTTATAGATTTACCATCTTTTGCTACTACTCTCAAAAACGAGTAATCACTATCATTTACAGATATATTATTTTCGTTATATGATAGTTTTAATGCTCCCATTTGATTGTACTAATATAGTAAATTGCTCGTATTTATGATATAGGTTATCAAGTTTTTTGAAGATTTTATATAAACAAAATGCCCTCATTCAATTAAATAAACGAGGGCATTTTCAGTTGAAAGAAAAAAGTTAAGTTTTACTTTGTTTTAAAGGGATGGAAGGCTTGAACGTCTTTTTTTAAGTCTTCCATATTGGTTTGCTGGTAAAGTTCTGTGCTGCTAACGTACCGATGTCCAGCCAAGTATTGCGCTTCACGCAAGTTTGTTTTCTTTACCCATTCTGCTATTACACTCATGCGTATTTGCTCCGTTGATTTTACCTGTGGCATATAGCGTTTAATGTTTCGTAACATGACCGACTGCATATTGCTAAAGCGTTCGCTGCTTCCCCAACTGGTAAAAAGTAAATGCGTTTCCTTATCTGTTAATTCTAATAATAAGGGACGGACTTTTGTAATATACTCCTGTAAATATTTTACTTGTTCTGGTATTAAGTCTAGTGTTCGGTTATTGCTTCGTCTTCTTGCTGGGATATAAATTTTACTTTCATTCAGTTTTAAATGTGCTTCTTCTAATCTGCCTAAATCTTCTGTTCCCAAGCCTTGATAAATCATTAATCCTAACATGGCTTTATTGCGCTTGCCAATAATGCCATTTACAGGATAGTTCTGGTAGATCTGTTCCAACTCATCAGGGTTAAGTATATCATGTGGTAAACGTCGTCTTGTGCCTTTTATGTTAATGTTTGTGGTAACGTTATCTTTTACTTTTTTGATTCTTACTAAGTAATTGTAGTAATGCCTGATGATGGTTACTTGCATTTGAAGATAACGTTTGTTTCCACCTCGTTCTGTTGCATAGCGTATGTAAGCCATGATGTCGTTGTAAGTGGCTCTTTCAGCTTCTAAGTTTTCTTCTTTTAACCACTTTAAAAATTTAGCAAGTAGCTTTTCATAACTCTCTATGGTTTTAATGGAGTAGTTTCTGCTTTCAAGGTATTGATTGAAGTTCATGTGCTAAGTGTGTATAGATTTGTGTTGATTCGATTGATTTATGTCCTAAGAATTTAGCAACGTTTTCTAATTTCATTCCTCCCATCAACAAGTGTGTTGCTATGCTATGTCGTAAAGTATGCAAGCCTATTTTTTTACTTTGTAAAACTGTATTTCCTGTTAGTTCTTTCAACCCTTTTAATCTTAACAATAAACTATCTCCAGTTGGTCGTTCTCCTCGTTGTGATACAAACAAGGATGGTTCGTTTTTGTCTTTGACTAATAAACTAATCCGTGCATCGTTAGCATAATTACGGATGTTCTTTAATATTTTATCATTCACGGGTACATAGCGTTCTGTATAGTTTTTTCCAGCTCTTACATACAACAAGCCTCTATCATACAATACGTCTTCCATATCTAATTGCACCCCCTCATTTTTGCGTAAGCCACAACCGTAATAAATATCAAGCATCACACTATCTCTTATACCGTATTCATCATTGGGAACGGCATTGTATAATAGTTCTATTTCTTTTTGGTGTAGTACAACTTGTGGTGGTGTATTAACAGGGAAGCCGATTATATCTGTTGTAAAGCTTTGCTTATGTGCATCACGCAAGTAATCGCTAAAGCGTTTAATGGTTTGCAAGTGTTTGTTTAAATAACTATTGGTTAAGGCTCCGTTATCTCTTAATTTTTTTCTGCCTTTTAAATAATCAAAGTAACCGTACACCGTTTCATTTTCCACTTGTTCAATGTGATTAATACCAATACTTTCCAAGTGATTAAAAAACTCTCGCATAATGCGTGGATGGCTTACAACACTTACTGGCGCATAGCCCAGTATTTCTAACCATTCTCTAAAGCCTTCTTCTAGTTTGATGTAACTGGGATTGTTTAGGATTAAATGTTTCATAATTATTTCTCTTACAATGCTTTTCTGTTTTAATGTAACTACCTCTGTAAAGTGTTGGTGTGATTATCATAGAGTGGTTATTTGTTATAAGCGAACCACTCACGAACTACTGAACTACTCGGCATTGATTTCATCTTCTTTTTTTTCATCTGAACCTTTGCAGCCGTTTTGTTTAATGGTTTCCAGTAAATCATCCAGCGCATTATTGATGCTGCTTTTTAATTGCTCGTATTCTTCATAAGAAGCTATTTCATACACGTAGCCTCTGGCTTTGTTGCCTCCGCTTACTTTGATGTAACCGTTAGTGTAGAGTTCGAGTAAATATTTTTTTAAGGAAGATGCGTGTATGCGTAAATCGCTTCGCACATCTTTTGCTTTAAAGGTGGTTTCTTTTTTGGCTTTTAAATGTGTTTTAAGGCGTTCTAAGAACGTTCGGCAAGCAGTAGTGAGTTCATCTGCCTTACGGATTAAAATGTGCTTTAAAAGCTTATTTGCCCATGCAATGTCGTCAAAGGTGGTTTCTATAAATGGTTCATTGTCTTGTGGATTTATTTTTATTTCTCGCTGGTATTGATTGTAAAGGGTTACAATTTCAATGAAACGTAAATACAAGCGATGGCTTCTGCGTGGCTTTAAAATAGTCTTGGGTATCTTTAAACAGGGCGCATAAGGGTTAATGACCTTAATGGGTTTTATCATGCGTTGCACGTTCCGTAACAAGGTTCTGTATTCTTCTTCTTGTTTGTAATTAATCAACCCTGCTGATACGGAACGCTGGTACTCCATAATGCGTTCGTCTTGTTCAGCACTTGTATCTAAGTATAATAAAATGCAACGGTTGGCATTGTCTTCATACACGCTTTCTTTGGTGGTGCATCCAGCAATACTCACGGGGCCTTCTACGGTAAATGTGTAAGTTTTAATAGCTCCTTTGCTATCTTTTAGCGATACTGTTTTTGTTATCTTTTGTTTGGTGCTGAGTTCTCTTAACGGATATAATCCATCCTGTACGCCATCATAATCTTCGATTAAAAGTAGCTTGTGTTTTAAGTCATCGTTTTTAAAGTAGTAGAGTGCATTGCCACTCAGCGTGGTTATTTCCAGCTTATCTTCATCGGGTATGAGCTTAGCTACATTTTCCTGTAAATAGGTTTTGCCTGTACCACTTGCGCCAAAGCTAATGATGTGTAATGGGTCATTGGTAATGCGTGTCATAAACACTAAAAACATTGTGAAGCGGTTTAAGTGTTCGCCTACTATTCCTGTTTTACCAATATCATTCATGGTATTAAGCATTAATTCTGGATGCTTTAAATAATTGAGTGATGTTTCTGTTTCAATGTTAGTAAGCGGAAGACTGATTGATTTTAATGGTTGTAATGAGCCTATGCGTTGTAGTCGATAGTTTTCCAAGTCTTCTATGAGTTCGTTAAAACTCACATCGGTAATAGTCATAGACACTTCCAGTTGTTCGGACACGTTTTGTTTTAAGCGCAACAAGTGTTCGGTGTTGTATAAATCCAAGCTGTGCCTGAGTGGTGTGTAATGGTTATGTTTTGCTTTTATTTTAAGTGTGGTTTTTAATCGGTCTAATCCGCTGAGTTTAATGCCTCCTAAAACCATGATGTGTAGTTGTTTGTTCTGCCAAACAAGGGCTTCGGGATTATCTACACTAAATGTTTTTGTTTCTAGTGGTTCATTTGTAGTTGGTGCTGTTTGTTTTTTTGGTTCTGTTTTTTGTGGTGTTATTTTTTCTGTTTGTGCTACTGGCTCTTGTGTAGGTGTTATATAAGTCCCTGCTTCATAAACCGACACTCGTTCATTGATTTGTTTGACTAATACATCTAATCCGTACTTGCCATAGATACTGTTTACATCTTCGTTTTCTAGTGTAAGTACACTACTGATGTTTGCGTGTGGTATCAGTTCTTTTAATTGCTCGGTGTATTTTACGACTGCTTTTTTTCCTGCATCATCGCCATCAAAATAAAAAATAATTTCTTCGAGTTCTTTTAATTCCTTAATAGCAATCAGGTGTTCATCGGTCAGGCGGTTTGTGCCATAAGCGGCAAGTATGGTAAACTGCGAGTTGATTTCTGTATGTTGTATGAGTGTGGCTGCATCAATAATACTTTCGGTTATTAATAAATGTTTGGTGTTAAACATGGGGTATGCTGGGAACAAGCCCTCACTATCTCGCATGTAGTAATGCCTACTATGTTTGGTATCGTAAATGCTTCGTGCGTAAAAACTAATAACTTGCCCTTGTTTGTTTTTAAGCTGGAACACCATACTCATCTTTCCCCAGATGTTATAACCCGCACCGCCTGTATTGTTTTTATCGCTTGGTATCAATAAACCATATTTTACAGAGCCTTCAATTAAATTGCTATTGGTACGGTGGTGGTATTGCCCACTATTGTAACCAACGGCACATCCTACGGCTGCTAGTTTGCCTTTATCTAAGCTACGTTGTTGTAAATACTCGTTGCCTATTTTGCTCATGTGTAAGCCGTTTTGGAAGTAGGCAAATATTCTTTCTAAAAATGCAATCTTATCTTGTTTGTCTATTACTGGGCTGTTTACCTGATGTTGTATGGGTTGCAGGGCTTGTGGGTGTAAATGGCTAATGAGTTCTTTTGATTTCATAATAGCTTGGTACTTGTTGCTATTATCTTTTTTCATTATAAAATCTATCACATCGCCACTCCCTGCTTCGCAATTGCTACTGAAGCATGTCCATGTATTTGTTTTGGTGTAGAGCTGGAAGCTGGGTGTTTTATCTTCGTGAAAAGGACAACACAACCTACCATGCGTATCTGGCAATAATCCGTAGTGCATAATGACTTCTACGATGGTTAGACGTGATTTTATTTCTTCAATGGTCATAAATCATGTATTCTTTTAATGTATTTTTATGGCGTGTAAAAATACTATTTAAAAGCACATAAATACTATATAAAGTATTTATAGATACTATTTGTGTGATTTTTAAATACTTTTTCGTTATTTTAATGACGGAATGAAACTTTTTTGATGAGTAGCGAGGATAAATTATTAAAAGGTATAGGTAAAAACCTGCTTAAATTGCGGGAAGAGAAGCGTATTTCCCAAAAGGAACTTGCGGAATCAATGGAGATGGCTCAAACACAATATGGTAAAGTTGAGCGTGGAGAAGTTATACCAAGCCTACCAACGTTATTGAAAGCTGCTAAAGCTCTCGGGGTTGATATAAACAAAATCGTTTATGGTGATGCTATAAAAAATCAAGAGAACAGCCCTTTTACTAATTCTATTTTCTTTGACCGTTTAAAGGTATTAGATTCTTTAAAAGGCGATGATAAAGCAATAGCAATACAAATGATTGATTTAGTTGTTGCTAAAGAAAAAATGAAGAGTATTGTTAAGGATATTCACACTTATCATAAGTAGATAATCCGACGACCTTATAAATTCAAATTCCCTAATCCATTATTTTCTTGTAAAATTTCAAGAGTTAACAAATCCTTCTCATCAATTTTCTGTATTTTATTTAGATATCCTATGATACCTTTTTGAATATTATGTTCTTTAACCATCAATGGATGTGTAGCAATTCGCATTTCAAAATCTTCATTATTCATGTCCAAATTTTCATTTTCCTGAATGTACATATCTACGGAATCAGTAGCAAGGGTTAATATTGATTGAATGTGAGAATAATCTCTATCTTCTATATAACTTATAAGTTCAACTACACTTGCACAAGCATCTAGTGCAGACGATGCTAATACAGAATCATATTCGTGTGGCACGGGAGTTATTTTTTCAATAATACTTTCGTAGTTATCAAATTTAATTTCCGATTTTACATTAATGATTTGTTCTCTAATAGTGCTTAAATATTTTCTTAATATCTCAGCTTTCCCAAACTTATATTTTTTTTCAAAAAACACATAGTTTGGATATAGCCTAAGACTTGTCAAGTATCCAATAAGGAGATTCTTTTTATAATCAATTTCGGTCATATAATTAGTTAATGATGAACAAAGGTAGATTATAATTTAAAAATCAGAAAACTTAATTATGTTTACCTTGCTCCACCAAATGTATTTACAGCTTTTAATGCGCTTGCAGGAGTTGCTCCAGCATTACTTATTGATGCCGCACAAGATGGGCAAATTGGGCGACTTGCAGCAACCCTTAAGACTGTTGCTCCCGAGTTTTTCGCTGCATTTACAATTGTTGCTTCTGCATGCCCAGTTCCTTTAACTCCTACCTCACCTGATTTCAACATCGCCCTTTGTGCGGGTCTGAGCAATTTCTCGCTTGAAGCTATCCATACTTGTGTTTGTCCTTCCGCTGTCAATACTTCTGCTGCGGCAACCGTTGTTTTTGTTTGTGTTATTTTGTTTAATACACCATGTATTTCCGCTGCCCTTTCTTCTAAATTAACAACTTGTGATTCAAGACTGGCTACTTTACCATAACCACCAAACATATTGTACCCACCACTTGCATATTCTCTCCTTGCCTCCATACTACCATACGCAGCAGTTCTCATTGCCCTATCAAACCAATCTTCGCCTAAGTGATAACCAGTATAACCTTGCCAAGCTCTATATGCTTCAACTTGACTATCATAACCTTTGGAATGACTTGAATACCAATCACTAAACCCTCCTGCTCCTGTTGATGGGCCTTTTGTCCAAGTACTTTGATAGGTGGATTTATTAAAGACTTGTTTTTGTCCATCTAAAACTCCACCTCTAAAGTTATAAGTGTCTGTTCCATTATCTTCTTTGATTCTACCAGTTTCAACATACTCACCTTTGTTTCCATCATAAGTCTTTGTAATAACGTCTTCTCCTTTTGCACCAGACGGGTCAGCTATCATAATAGGACTGTTATAAAAACAAGCATAGGGAGATTCGTCTATTTCAGCCAAAGGGTCTGTATTCCATCTCCTGCCAGTTCTACTATCGTATTCCCAATATTCCGCAGAATAAATACTTCCATTGCCAGCAATTTCATCATCTTTGATTTGCCCATTCATACCATACGGATAGGATGTAGAAGACTGATAATTTCTACCCGGCATAGGCGCACCAAATAAGCAATATTCTTTACCCTGCCTCGTAGGTATTTGTGACGCTGAAAAATTTACAGTTGCCTTTCGCAATCCCGAAACAGTCTATTTTATTGGCATTTAGCATCTAAAGTAAATTTAATAAAATAAAGTAAAACATAAAAATTATGTTCAGCTTTTAAGAATAAAAAGACGCAACAAAAAGGTATTTGCTAAATAGTTTATTCATCCAAGATGTAAACAAAATAAGTTTTTGATGTTTCTTGTTATTTAAAAAAATGCCATAAAAGGCATTACTATTCCTTTTATGGCACAACATCAATTACAACAGGTTTTAATTTTATAAGGGAATAAATAAAAACTTTCATCGTACAACCAAATTCTTCTTCTATCAAATTTATGTTTATTTTTTTCGTAACCAATAGCTTTAAAAGAAGAAACAGGGTATTGATAAGCGTACAAATAACTATCTAAATAATCCTTATACATTTTAGCAACACCACCCAAAGATTTATCTGACAATGAGCCAATAAAGTCCTTGTTTACAACAAAAGTATTTATAAAATCACTTTTAAAAGAATTGTTATAATTAAGCATAATAGAAGTTGTAGGTTCCTTGAAATTTGAATTTAAAAACAAAAGCTCTTTAAATTTTAAATTATTATCCAAAATTAACACTCTGTAAATATCCTCAACACTTTGTATAGAAACTCTTTCCCCATTAATTGCTGCATTATTAGTAAATAACAATATACCCTCTTTAAAACCAATTAGAATATTGTTTTCAGAAGACAATATAGTTTGGTTGCTTTTTCTTGAATTGCAGTAAACCTTCCCTACCCATAATGTTGAATCAATTTCGATTCTATTAATCGCACCTATAAGGGAATCATACTTAAAATAAATGATACTCTGATTATTGACTATTTTCTGAATTTTATACAAATAGCTTGAAGTGTTTTTTTGAACATCGACACCTTTTAAATTATATAAATTAATATCAGTAAGCGCAGTAGTTTTAATGGTATCAAAATTGAATTTACCAATACTAAAATTTGTATTATAAGAGTCAACAAAAGAAAACAGTTCTTTTAGCAGAGAGTTTTTTGTCAAAGTATTCTGTGAGTTAGCATAAAATGTAACTGATATAAATACAAAGCATAATTGTAGTTTAAAATAATTCATCATATTAAATTTTATCTTGTTTTACCCTGATAGGTTTTTTTCTCTTCAATTTTACCATTTTTACCATCAAATAACAACACATTACTACCTGTCTTAGAAACTCCACCACCAGAGCTTGTGCTATATTTATATTTAGTCCAACCACTCGCCATATTTGTTTCAAATTCATCCATACTTGTCATATTTCCAGATTTTACAATAGTAGAGTAATCTGAACTTCCACCAACTTTAGCTCTACCAACTATATTACTTGATGGATCGCCATTCAGGTAAATTGTTCTATCACCCCCTTGATTTAAGAACCCAGCCCATTGGTCAGCATTGTTATCTTTAGCTAAGAAGCATGGTAAAAAATAAATTGAAGAAGTTTTACTTGTGTAATTACTAATAATATTATCCAATGAGTTAAGCTGAGATTTAGCAAAATTTGAAACTTTAGATTTCACATTATCTTCAACTTCCATTGTTCCTCTTGAACCCAGCGTATTTGCATCAGCTGAAGGTAAAAATCCATTTTTCTTAGTACCCATAACAACTGCATTATCCTTGTTATTTGCACCACCTGATAATGGTTGTGAATGAGTTGCAATTACTAATTTTACTATTTCAGTACGTTGTTCTCCTACTTTGTAATTGTCTTTAATCCATTGTTCTGCTTGTGAGAAGTTGTCTACTTGCACAATGTCCCATCCAGTAGCATAATCCTTTGCAGCTTCAATACTTAAAGGAGGGTCTCCATCTTTTCTAATTAAGATTACTAAATTACCTGTATTGTTGTTAACGCCAATTGCAGGTTTCTCTGAATTACCATCTGGGTCAACATAAAAAATAGGATTGTTACTACAAAATTGATAAGGTGTAGCGAACGGTCTATCTTTAAATAAAGGGTCTATACTTAACCATCTACCTAAACGTGGGTCATAGATGCGGGATTCAAAAGCGATACTGTTTCCAGTTCCTTTAACCTCATTATCATTTTCCATTCCCGAAAATCCATAGCGGTAATCTCCAGCATTAAAATTTCTACCCGGCATAGGCGCACCAAATAAGCAATATTCTTTACCTTGCCACGTAGGTGTTTTTTGTATTGCAAAAAAATTGCAGTTGACTTTCACAATCCTGAAACGGTTTATTTTACTGGCATTTAGCATCTAAAGTAAATTTAATAAAATAAAATAGATTATAAAATTTGAGTTTAATTATCATAAATAAAAAAGTTAACTACACGCATTTTTTATTTATTTTTTAATTCAGCTTCTAAATTTTCAGAACTAGGTATAACCAATACATTAGGTAACAGTCGCTCAATTTTCTTAATAGCTTCTATAGAAACATACATATCCATTAAATGAATTACTTTCAGTTTTTTTAAATTAATTATCTCATCAGGAATTGTTACAACAGAGTTTGCTCTGAAAAGAGGATAACCAAATTGCTTGCCTCCATTTCGCAATCTTTTTTCGTAAGCCTTACGTTCAGAACTATTAAGATACTCTACCATTTCATCTAAATGTTTGGAACTTAAATCAAGTACAATAATATTTTTATACTTAAGGACTTCTTTAGGAAAGTCTTTATAGCCTTTACTTTGCAAACAAAAGCCTTTAACACTATCGGGGTTAAATTGTTCTGCGTAAGCGAATGATGTACAAACATCATATTCAGCTCCAGCAAGTCTGACTTTAATCTCTTGAGAGTAAACATTTGTTGCTATTAAACACATCATATAAATTGCTATAACTTTCATAAACTAATCTAAAAATAAATTATTATTTGTAGTCGATGGTTTTATTTAGTTTACCTCTCTTATCATAGAAAAACCATTTCTCTTTTCTATCTCCATCTTGTGAAAAATATCCTTTTGTTTTTAATACGCCGTTGTCATAATATTCCTTGTATATCCCTTCAAAATATTCACGATGCCAAATTCCCTCTTCAACAATAATAGAATCCTTATTGTAAAATTTACAATAATTACTACTGGCTTTATCCAACAGACTATCGCAAATACTTTCGGCAAATCTATCCATTTCTAAATATCGCTCTTTAGAAATAACACTCCCATTAAAATAATATTTCCCACCAGAGCAAGTTAAGCTATACTTAGTTTGACATATTTTTTTATACTCAATTTTAATAAGAAAAGTGTCCTTTTTTATTACTTGAGCTTCAAGATTAAAACTCAAAATCAATATGCAAAAAATCACTCTCATTCATTAATGATTTACCTTTAAAAATGCTCAAAGATTATGTCTTTCTGGTATTTGGCATTTATGTAAATATACAAAAACGTAAACTTATTTTGAAAAAAGTTTACTTGTTATTTTAGGAGGAGAAAAAGAATAACTAAACACTAAGAAGATTAATGATTCAACTAAAAACGTAGCAACAGCATTTATCGTTTCCATTTTTTCTAAATATCCAGTTAATCCAAAAATTAACGTGATAAATGCAAGTATAATACACGTTGCAAATAAAGACTTATAAGCTTTATTGCAGATTATTTCAATTGATTTCATATCCTTTTCTTTTTCGTATTTTGGCTGATAAACAAAATAGTAAACAAGTGCTGAGATAAATCCAGTTGCTACAATCTCATAAATGATTTTATACTGTTCCATAACAAATAATTTTAAGTTTAATTGTTGTACGGAATAATTTTAAATTAGTTACTTTGGAAACTACAAGTATTGTATCACTTGCTCAATAATGAGAGGTTTTGATAGGTAGTGTATTTCTTTTTGCATTGCTTCTTCAATTTCATCAGGAGTGAAGAAAGCAGAAAGTAAAATCACTTTACCGTGTTTGGAATGTAATCCCAGTGTATTGAATTTAGAAATAAAATCAAAACCGTTTAATAAAGGCATGTTATTCCCCACTATAATTAATTGAAAATTCAAGTCCGTTTCTTCCAGAAAACATAAAGCTTCATTTGGCTTTTGAAAAGTGTGAATGTTTTTTGCTCCATAGTATTCCAAAGTTTTTTGATTGATGAAATTATCAATTTCAGAAAAATCAATAATTACTACTGAATTAATCTTAGTCATTTTAATTGTTTAATGTTTTACTAAAACCCTTACTATACCTTACAATATCTGATACAAGCTCCGAACCAAAGTATTCGGCAATCAATGCAGTATGGCATTGGTCAGCGCATTCAATTATAAACCGATGCCCCATCATTTCATCATCCAAATAAATCTTTGCACAACTGCCCATTAATCCTCCTTTGCTTATAATGGCTTTTAAAATACTTATCCTTTTACTCGCTTCCATATCTTTGGTAAATAGAAGATTTTTGTTTTATTAATCAAAGGTAAAATTAAAACATTTCATGTCAAATATGACATGATTAAATGTTATAAATATGTCAGATTTGACATGTGGCAGTAAAACCAAAAATATCCGATTTACAACAAATAGGCATTAATATTAGACGTATTAGAACCGAAAAGAGCATTTCCAGAGCGCAACTGGCTTATGAAATTGGCTCATCCGAAAAACACCTTAGCCGTATTGAATTAGGAGAGGTAAACAGCGGAATAGTAACGTATCTAAAAATTGTTCGTGTGCTAAATATCTCACTTGCGGATTTAACCTATAAAGTGAAAATTTAATCCTGTTTTTGACCTAATGATTTGCTATATTTTGTAGCTAAATATTGCTATAAAACGTAACATTTTGAAAATCAACGTCCAATAATTTTTCAAATCTTGTAAAAGCAATTACAGGGTTTATTAAATTTACTATACAATTAACTCCGAACCTTAAAAAACAATTCATCTGTATATCAATTAGTTACGTTATTTAATTAAACTTTTAATGTAACTTATTACGAAATATTACAAAATAGTTATTTATCTTTGTGAGGTAGAATTTTTAGAACAGGATTAAAAATGGAAACAGTAAAAAAAGTAAATCCGCACATGATAACCATTGCCAGAGAATCTCGTGGAATGGTACATTTGGATTTAGCAGAGAAATTGAATGTAACAAAACCAACTGCTTGGCGTTGGGAAAATGATGTGTTTGGTATTAGCGAAGATGTGATAGAGAAATTAGCCAAGACCCTACATTATCCAGAGAGCTTTTTCTATCAAAAAGGAGAAGTATTGCCCCTATCGTTAAGTTACCGTAAGCGTAACGTAGTTGCAGCAAAACTAATATCGCAAATTGAAGCTAATATCAATATCTCACGATTAAATATCGAACAGTTATTAGATGCTATAAGATACGAGGATATAAAACTACCTATACTGGATGTAAATAAATACGGTACGCCACAAGAATGCGCTAAGCAATTACGCAAATTGTGGAAGCTGGATAAAGGAGCTATTAATAACCTGAGTGAAGTATTAGAAAAGCACCACATACTTTTAGTGAGTTTGGATTTTAATACAGAGCGTGTGGATGGCAGATGCACAATGGCATTAGATAAATTCCCCATCATCGTAACCAATAAAAGTTTGTTGGGAGATAGACAACGATTTACACTAGCATACGAGTTAGGTCATTTGGTTATGCACCTATATACCTCTCCAGCATACGACAGGGATTTATCGCACGAAGCTAATTTATTTGCAGCTGAATTATTAATGCCAGAAAAAGAAATTTATAAAGACCTCGAAGATTTAAGTTTACCAAAATTAGGCGAGTTAAAACGCAAGTGGAAAGTATCCATGCAATCACTGGTTTATAGAGCATCAGATTTAGAAATTTTAACCGATAATCAAAAACGCTATTTAATACAACAATTCAATCAACAAAATATACGCAGAAGAGAGCCTAAAGAATTAGATATTCAAGCAGAGCAATACAAACTGGTAAGGGATTTACTAACTCATTACCGTACTAAACAAAAAATAAGTATCGCTAAAATGGCTTCGTTTCTTCATCTTGAACAAGAAGATTTTTTGAGTAGATATAGCAATTAAAAGTACATATAAGCGTTTAAATACATTAAATAGAGAGAGAAGATGAGTACAGTAATCAGATTGGTAATTAAGCCATACACAAACAAGGAACTATCGGTATTTTTCAATGCCAGTGACAGAACTTTTAGACGAGATATGGCAAAGATTAGACACCATTTAGGAGAAAGAAACGGACACCGTTGGAGTGTGAACCAAGTAGAGAAAATTATGGAGCTTCTAGGAAGACCTTATGAGATTATTGAGAAATAGTATTCAGCTTATTTATTGAAAAATTAGTGCTGCCAGTTTGAAATAGACTGGCATTTTTATTTTATTATCTTTATTAAAAATAGAAACCATGAAAGCAAAAGAAATAAAAATTAAGCCAGAACTATTGCACCTTGACAAAGTGATTGATTTTTTCGATAATATCATTGATGTAGTTCATTTACCCTCAGATAAATCAGGTAAAATAGACTACGATAATCTAAAAAAATTAATTTCTGAATTAAAATTTACACCAAACATTTACGCTTTTTATATCAAAGAAAACAAATCAAAAGCTTGGCATTTAAAATACATTGGTCAAAGAAGCTCTAAGGAATTTAAAAATAGAATGCGAGAACATTTTTCAAAACACCATGAAAAAACAGGTTCAAAATTAAAACAAATAAATGCTGCTATTAAAGAAGGTAAAGATATTGGAGTGAAATTTTTAGGAGTTCAGCCAGAGGGACTAAGAAAGTATTATGAAGAAGAATTGATTAATCATTTTCACAAAGACTTAGAATGGAACGACCAAAAAGGGAAAGGAAAAAGTACTAAACGAAAAAAATAGTTGTAATTTTAAACTTTCATATTTTAAGTTTTAGCCGATTGTTAGAAATAGCAATCGGCTTTTTTATTATCCTAATTTATTATCCTCAATTATATTGAATTCCGAAAATACATCTTGTAACTCATCGTAATTAGCAGGATTGACACACATAATTACATTTGGATAATTAGTAATTTCTTTTTTCAATTTAGAGTAAGTGTCAACTATGGGATACATCATCAGAATAATACTTTCATAAGGATAAAAAGCACTAAAATTACCAACAGATTTTATCTGTAAGCCACAATTCTCAAATGGGAAAGCGTTTCCTTTAACTTGCTTCAACACTTCCTCTAATGGACTATTACACATTTCACAAATAGCTTCCGCTAATTGGTCATATACCATGTTCTCATAGCTGGGAACAATCATTTTAATATTCCTCAGTTTCAAAGTATCACAAAGAATTATTGCTTTAGCAACACCAACAAAGAAAGATTTTTTACTCGGATAGCCATTGAATATGTATAAGTTTTGTTTCATCATTCATTTTTTTAAGTCGATAAATATAATAAATCCATTTTTTGTCATTTTCTGATAAAAGTTTCACAAAAAATATCAGGACAAGTTAGGACAAATACGGTCAATTACGGTCAAAAAATCAACAGAATTTAGTATGCGGACAAATGCGGTCATTGACCTTTTTTAGTGTTGCACCTTTGTATCGTCAAACGGCATAAGCCTTACCAACAAAGAGTATAAACGATAAAAAATAAATAAAATGAGCGCAGTTAAAAAAACAAATTCAGCAAACGGAAGCAAATTAAAAGCAAATTTAAGAGTAGTAAAAGGTGGTTTATATCCTTACTCAAAAAGAGAAATTCTCATCGAAAATTTATGGTTGTTTTGCCAAGCCTCTTTATGGAATACGCAACTATTTTCCGAAGATGAAACAGCAGAATTTAAAACATTATTATCAGAACACTTTAAAGGAAGTAAGAACAACGAAAAAACATTTAAGCAATTAGTGGAGCGTGTTTGCTTGGCTAAACGTTACCTAGCACGTAGAAAAGGACGTTACATTTCAAAACCGATTGATTGGTTAAATATCAATTACAAAAACGGATTAGCTGGAACGGCTGGTTGGTATGCCGTAGTTGAAGAACAACGAAAAACAGTACCACACTATAACGAGGGTATTAGCTTACTGGCAAAAGCCGTTTACAAATACTGCGATAAAAAAAATGTGATTGAAGTTCTGCAATTCCGTAAAGAACTCATCCAATTAAAACAACATGATTTAGTGCAAACCTACATGAACACTATCATGCACATTCAGTATTTCAATTTCTAAATCAAAAAATAATTCATCTATAAAAAAAAGAAACTATGTCAACAAAAGTAATCGTATTAGAAAAACCATTCAACCTTAAACCATACAGCCGTAAAGAGTTAGCAGGCATTATGCAAATCTCAGAATACATCTTAAAAAAATGGGCTGAAAAAATTGAACCAAGTATTGGTAATCCAGTAGCAGGCATGTACAGCACGATTCAGGTAAAATCCATTATAGAAAAATATGGTTTACCAGCACAAGTAGTCAATAATAACCTACAAAACGCAGCATAACAAAAACAAATTCACACAAAACGAATAAGACACTAAAATACGGTCAGCACGCTAAAAGCCTTGCTAATCTTTGTACCCGATAACAATAACAACAATAAAAAAAAGGAGGACACATGAAAACAACAGAAGCAGTAGCAGATAGCACCTCGCATACCTTTTTAACAGGAGCAATCCTCTTTGCCAATTTGGATTATTCGGGCTTAGCGGATTATGCAGTAAAGGCAGTCGTAGGCGGAGCAATCTGGATGGCATTTAAACTAACAGGAGATTATTTCTCCAACAAAATGAAAAAAAAGTAAAAACACAAAACAAAAAAAGAAAATGGCTAACTGGAAAAAAATAGGAATCATATCAGGCATCGGTGCAGGTGTAGTTGGTTTAGTAACCTATGTATCCAGATTGAACCGAGCGCAGACACAATTAGAATCCGTTACCACCGCCAAAATACATTCACTCAAATTAGACGGCTTAACTATCAGAGTAGATGTACAATTAAAAAATCCAAGTCGTAGTTCTTTCAATATCAAATTTCCGTTTGTAAAACTTGTTTACAAAGACAAAGTGGTAGGCACATCACAAGTCATTGATAAAAACATTAAGATACCAGCATACGGAGAAGCGAACATCGAAAGCATTATGATTAAGATTCCAGTAACAAGCATTTTTTCGATTGGTGCAGGGCTTGTCAAATTGCTATTACAAAAAGTAGCCGTAGTAATTTCAGTAAAAACCATCAGCACCATTGATTTAGGCTGGAAGAAGCTGCCTTATGAAAAATCGGATGACATGACTTTACACCCAAAAGCATAAGAACATGGAGAGCAAAACACTAAAGAGTATAAGAAGCGGAGAAGAGTACGACCATTTGTTCCCGAAAGCAACATTGGAAGTCATCACAAAAAAGAAAGGCGCAACGGTAAGCGATACCGTTAAGTTTATTCCAAAGGTAGTTAGGGAAACCTTATGGCAAACAGAACGCATCGCCCCACAATTAAAAGGAGCAACCCTTTACGAAACATGCAGCAACATCTGGCACTTTTTGTATGAGCATGTGAAGTATAAAAAAGATGAAGATGGAAAAGAGCAAGTACGTTCCCCAGCGAGGTTATGGCATGACCGCTTTCGGGGAGTGGATTGTGATTGTTTTACAACAACTGTACTAAGCCTTTTGCAACACCACAACATCAAAGGCGTGATGCGAATAACCAAGTACAAACAAAATCATTTTCAACACATCTACCCGATTGTACCAATAGGGAATGGGAAATACATTACCATAGATTGTGTAGTGAATGAATTTAATTACGAAGAACCATACACCGAAAAAAAAGATTTTATTATGGATTTAGAATATCTAAACGGAACAGAAGATGACAACAAACTAAACGGCAATGTGGACGCACAGGTTCTGTTTGGTTGGAATGACGAAATGGGAGATTTAGGGAAACTCTTTAAACGTCGCCAAAGCACTTCTGCAATGCCCGAAGGGAATCAGGGCGGAAAAAGCAAGAAAAAAGGATTCCAAAAGTTCAAAACGTTCGCTAAGAAAGCTCTTAATGTTGTCAATAAAGCTAATCCCGCAACTGCTTTACTTCGTGCTGGCATCCTTGCCTCCATGAAACTCAACATTATGAAAGTGCCACAAAAATTAAAGTGGGCGTATCTAAGCGAAGCAGAAGCCAGACAAAAAGGAGCTGACATGAGCAAATTCGACAAGCTGAAAAAAATCCTTTACAAAATGGAACAGATTTTTTTCACGGCTGGCGGTAAACCAGAGAACCTCAAAAAAGCCATTCTAACAGGCAGAGGAAACCGAAACAAAGAAGTCAACGGATTAGGATTAGTGGAAGGCTATGAAATTGATATGTCGGGTATTAATGAGAACTCCAGCCTACCAACACTTTTAGGCGCAACGGTTTACCAAGATGAATTTGTAAATGGCTTAGAAGGTACTGATGGATTAGGCTCAGCCGTTGCATCTGGCGCAGCTATCGCATCAGCCACAACCGTAATGACTGCTATTGCAGCACTCTTAAAAGGCGTTGGAAATTTATTCCCGAATAAAAAGAACAATGCCGATTTTAAAGATGAAGGTGGTGGTGGCGAAACATCAGCCGATACATCAGATAGCGGTGGTGGTGGTGGTGGTGGTGGTGGAGAAGATGCACCGACCGCAAGAATCAATAACAGTTCAAACAGTGGAGGGTCAAGCAACAACAGTTCATCTGGCGGTGGTAATGACAGTTCTGAAAGTAGTTCACCTCCTGCAACTAATAACAGCGGTAATACCAACATGCAACGTAATGATTCGAGTAATTCTTCTCAGGATAATAGCAACGCAGAGGAGAATAGCACAAACGGAAATGCCAATAAAAATGGGGATGCTGGTGGTGGTGGAGAACAGAAAAAGGGCTTCAAAGATTTTTGGGAGAACAACAAAAAATGGATGAAGCCTTTAGGAATTGGATTAGGTGCTGCAACGGTCATATACATTGGTTATCGAATGGTTAAAGGAAACAAAGAAACTGGAAGCACTAAAAAACCACAAGCCGCATTGAATGGAATCAGAAGAAAACGCAGAAGACAAACAAAGGGAAAGCACAGAGGACAACATGGGAAAAAATCAAATGTCGCTTTAATGTAAAACAGAAAAATTAACCCTTTAAAAAAAAGAAACATGAGCAAAAAGAAAAGTAAAAAATCCAGTAAAGCGAAACAAGCGCATGTACTGGCATTAACCAAAAAACTAGATACTAAAGGCGACGCTAAAAATAGTGCCATTGAAGCGTTGAAAGATTTAGCAGTAGGTGTTATCGGTGGAGGGGTTGCGGGAGCAGCCATTGGTAAACCCTCACTTTTGGTTGGGCTGGGAACATCGCTCATTGGGCATTATAGCGGAATGCCAATGGCAACAAGCTTTGGACTTGGTATGATGGCTTCGGGAGGTTATCAAATCAGTTCAGGTGTCAATGGGCTATCAGGCATGGACGAAGTGAAAGAACGTATCAAATCATTTGGTACAAATATCAAACAACGTTTATACCTCGATAAAATCATCAAGCCGAAAGCAAAATCCGCAGATGATGGCACAAACGGAATGGGAAACGTTCAGTATTTTAAATACCCCAAATCCGAAACGCAAGAACTCGATATGGGTTCGCTGGAAAACATCGAGAAAGAAATTGCTTATCTCGGTGAGCAGTATGAACGCAAACAAATGTCTGGAGCATACGATGATATGTCAGGCATTGAGGATGGGAAAATTTATTAATCCTCAAAAAAACAAAAGGGGCTGTAAGCCTTAACGTTCCTAATAAAATCAATACAGTTTATGTAAACCCTATTTCAGATAATTAGTGGTACAGGAAAGCTACGCCCTTTTTTAAACAAAAAAATAAACCAAAGTAAAACCAAAAAAACAGAAAATTATGTTAGACGTATTAGAAGGAGTAGAAGAATACAACAACGTTGGAGCCTTATTAGGATTAGATGGCTTAGAAGGTAACGATGAGTTACTTGGCGCATTACGCAGAATGAATCCGATTAAACGCTTACGCACCATTAACAAGTTAGCCAGTTCGGGAGCAGTTAGCAGAGGGTCACGAGCTGAAATGGAAAAACACTTTGCCGAGTTACCAGCACACATCAAAGAAGGTTTAGCAAAAGGCGATTTGCGTTTAGCCGACACCGTGATTTACAGCATTAAGCCTGTGAGTTCCAAAACGATTAAAATGTTTGAAACGCAGGACGATAAAGAAATCGGATTACGTAATGTGTCCAATGCAAAATTACCAAAGAACCAAGCATTCTTAGTAAGTGGTATTGTGTTATTAGCTGGTGTTGCTGCCGAAATGTCAAAAGACAAAGTGATGGCAACAAAGTTCGGAGCATTAGAAGATTTTGCACCCATTACCAATGGAGAGTTCTCATTAAAGAGCAACAAAAAACAAATCGTTCCAGAAACCAGCAACAACGTGTTCAAAACAAGTAATATGCACAACGTGCCATTGGGCTATTACAAGTTAGCAAACCCACGTTTAATCCACGATGACATCTTAATGGAATTTACCGTTGAGTTAGGAACGATGGATGGCTTAGACCAAAAGACCCATTTGTTTGTGGGTTTACACGGAACCATTACTACTCCATAGTAGGTAACACACCCAGAAAATAAAGTCCGCTGCAATCAGCAGCGGACTTATTAAAAACAAAATAAATAAAACACCATGTTAAAGCCAGTAAAAAAAAGATTCGATATACAAATTACCACTGCTAGAGAAGCTGTCAACAAATCATTTGAGTTGGATAAAAACATCGAAGCGATTAAAGGTGTATTAGTGACATCAGATAAAGATGATTTACTGTATTACAGAGGAACACAAAAAATTGAAATCAACAACGCTGAGTTTTTTCCTGATAATTACGAAAGTAAATTATTGATGTCTGGCATCAATGTTTCGCCAAAGCAACGCTACTATGATATTGGAAGTGTTAGTCCGGGCAATGGAATCATTAAACTAAGCTATACTGACAATGAAGATGGGCGTACTCGTTTTGAACCATACCGAGTGTCGTTATATGTGGATTGTGAAATGGAGGATGCGTTATGATACAAGAGCAAGTTATAATCACACCCATCCTCATTACCAAAGCTGGTCAGGTAAAACATTTCCAGATTAAACTACCAAAGACGGCTAAACGTATTATCGGTGTAGAATTAGGAGGAAGACTATTAGTTACTACGAAAGAAAAAGAAGTAATGCAAAAAGCTGCTGCTACTTCTGAATTTCAAACTGAAATACATGCAGTAAGTGCCGTAGAGCAAAATAGAGAAAACTACTTTAAACGAAGTACTGTAATTGGAGAACTAAAATTACAAAGCTGTGAAGAAGCTAACATTTTTTACTCTGGTCATTTGCAATCGGATAACAATATGGGCTATGGAGATTTTTCTCAAAATAGATTTTGGAAAGTAAATCTATTTACACATCAAGCAATGGCATTTGAAGAAGTGGTGATGGTAGATGCAGAAAGTACCATTGTGCAGGGAGTTTATAAAGACCGATTAGGGGAGCAACAGGAAACAAATGTCAATTACCTCTTAAATGTTTATCTGTGGTATCAACGATAACAAAATCTAAAGACAACAAAACATGAACATAGCATTAGCCTTAGAATATATCCCACGCCGAATGAAAGAACTCGGTTACGGCTCAGACTACTACATACGCTTCCGACACTTTGTGTTACAGCCAAGCGAGAAAATAGAAATTGATGCCTATAACCAATTCTATATTCTGGTAGAAGAAATCAACGATGCGAGTGTGATGTCAGACTTTGGATTATTTGATATAGCAGAAGATAAGACTAATGAACAAACCTACGAGCATCAGGGAGAAATCAAAATCAACAACTACGCTAACAGAATTAACCATATCCGATTCATACAAGTCATTCCAAAACATAAACCAATACCATCTACAAAAGAATAAATATTATGCCTATTCAATTTGACAATTTCGACCAGAACAAAATCGACCGTTTAAAAAATCACTTAACTGCAATGGCAGAAAAAGGAAAAGCAAAGTTTTACGAAATTTTTGTGGACACTTTAAAAGCTGTTATCAAAACCGATGAAGTAAGCGACTTCGATAGCTACGAAGATTACATGAATGCTGATACCGAGCAAATCAAAATCATCATTTACAATTCTGCACAATCTCCACGTAACGACCAATTTGTTTTTCTATTAAAAGCACGTAACCGAGAAGAAGCCACAAACTTAGGTCTAAGCGGTATGCCGATTAAAAAATTCTCTCGAAATAATGTGAACGAATGGAGAGAGGAACAAAAGTTCAAAGGCGAACAGCACCATGAAATTTCTCGATTAAAACGTGAATTGGCAGAGCAACGCAGAGAACTGGAGGACAAAGAAGAATACATCGAACAATTAGAAGACCTAATTGAGAAAGCAAAGAAGAACGGGAATAAAATCGGTGGCGTTCATTTAGGAGA
The DNA here is from genome assembly GCA_020403265.1 of Bacteroidota bacterium. Lineage (GTDB taxonomy): Bacteria > Bacteroidota > Bacteroidia > B-17B0 > Aurantibacillaceae > Aurantibacillus. The sequence continues at coordinate 52,020 of JADBXZ010000010.1, read as the reverse complement.
TGTGTTATCGGTTGCGTTTGAAGGATTGGTAAGAAGAAATACACATTTGATTTCTAAAATACCAGCCGTATCGGGATTAGCTGGAATCATTGAACAGGATAATCAACGTTTAGAAATTGACACTCAAAAAACCACGCCAGAAACAGAGGTAAGTTTTAAAAAGAAAGAAGCCACTACTAATCAACCAGTATTGAATGAACAAGAACAAGCCTTTATCAATCTGTTCAAAGAGTTAGAAAAACAATTTACAGAAGATGAAATGGGCTTAGTGATGGAAGTGCTGGATGAATTAAGTAAAGACAAATCACAGTTACAAACGGTGTTGGAATTACTAAAAGACAACGAAGAACAAAACGAAGCTTAAAAGTTTAACCATTTAAAATTGATAATCACATGACAAAATTTAGCTACGAACTGGAGATAGCAGCCAGTAAAGAAAGTGAAGCAGAAACCAAAATAAAAGCCTTAACGGTTTTGGCTTCCAAACTGAGTGCGAAAGAATTAGAAAAACTCGCACACATCGTAAAGAACGACCCAGTAAAAACAGCAATGGCAAAACAGGCATTAGGCGTTTAAAAAATCAATCAGGTGGTAACAAACATGCAAAAACCCATTCCATATAAACACAGCAAGTCAGATAAAAATGACGAGATGAGCCTAAGAGAAAAATTACTCTGGTCGGTTCTTGGTGCTGCTGGTTTGACTGGTTTAGCGATAGTGGTTAAAAAGTTTGTCATTAATAAAATTGAAGATAAAGCACACGAAAAAAGTTTTGAAGACGGCACACCACAAACCATTGCCAAGCAAATCAAAATGGCTTTTGAGAATGATGGTTATTGGGGAACAGATATAGTAACGTTGAGAAAGGTATTAACAGAAATAAAAAGTAAAGCACAACTAAAAAAAATATTTGATGCTTACACAAAAGAATACCAAAAAAACCTATACAAGGACATGAGTGATGAATTGCAAACGAGTGAATATAACGAAATGCTGCAAATCATTGCTGCCAAGCCCGACAAAGAGGGACAAGCATCGACAACCAACCAATACACCGCATGGGCAAAACGTTTGAAAGCTGCTTTTGATAAAACATACGGCTTTATATCTGGTACGGATGAGAAAGCTATTAAAGCTGTATTTAATGAAATCCCCACTCAAACGGCTTTTATACAAGTAGGCAAAGCATACTACAAAGAGTTTGGAGAGAATTTAATTACAGTATTAAAAGGCGAATTAGAAGTATGGGAATACGGGGACTATATGAAAATCATTACAGCTAAACGAAAAGCATAAATCATAAAACGATGAACAATAAAACGAAAGATAAACAAACGAAACCAGCCGAAGCCAAAAAAGGCAGCGGTAAAAAATGGTTGTTATTAGGGTTGAGTGTGGCTGCAACAGGGGCGTTGAGTTATTTCGGTTTTCAGTATTGGAAAAAACATAAACAAGGAGAAGATGAGGGCAACAATAACATGCCAGATACAAACGAAGAAACTCAATCAACTTATGTTCCGCCAAAGCCGAAAACACAAACCAACGCTATACCAAAAGATGCGTTTCCATTAAGCAAAGGAAGTAAAGGAGCAAACGTCAAAGCCTTACAGGAAGCATTAATAGCCAAGTACGGAAAAGCTATTTTGCCTAAGTACGGCGCAGATAGTGACTTCGGCTCTGAAATGGTAACTGCTTTAAAAAAAGTTGGCTTACCAGAAAGTGTGAACGAAACAACCTTTAATCTTTTGGTAAAAGGCAGTAGTCCAGACCATGCAACGGTTGCCAAAGATTTGTATGCAGCAGCATTGACAAAGAATTTTAATAAAGCAATGAGTTTATTAAAAACGCTTCGCAACACAGAGGACTATAAAGCAGTCAGCGACACCTTTGTCAATTACCGCATCGGAAGCGTAAGACAAACATTAGTCAATGGTATGTTGAACAGCTTTACAGATGCCAAACAAAAAGATGCCATCCGTTTAGCCTTTTCTAACATGGGTTTAAAATACGATGGTAACAAATGGTCGTTAAGTGGGATTGATGATGCAAAATTATTAATCACGATTCAGGATACACAAGTTTGGAAAAATCCCAGAGCATCGGTTCGAGTGCCAAGAAACATGGTATTGGGTAAAGCCATTACCACTCGTGGAGCTTACACACTTTTTGAAAATGAAAACCAATATTTTTTGGTTCAAACCCAACACATCAAAGAACACAACTAAGAACGCATTATGACAACAACCAATAATAAACGTAACATCAAATACATTGTAGTGCATTGTACCGCTACACCAATTAACACAACTATTGAAAGCATTAAACGGTACTGGAAAGAGGTACGTAAATGGGGCAACCATGTAGGCTACCACTACATCATTGAAGCCGATGGAGATATTACACAACTGTTAGCTGAGAATAAAAACAGTAATGGGGTTTATGCTCACAACAGCGAGTGTATCAATATCGCTTACATCGGTGGAGTTGATAAAGCTGGTAAACCAAAAGATACTCGCACCAAATCACAACAACATGCCATGTTCGATTTGATTGTGAAACTAACTGAAACCTACAAAGGAGCAAAGGTTCTTGGACACAGAGATTTCCCGAACGTAGCCAAAGCTTGTCCTTGCTTTGATGTGAAGACATGGTTAGCCAATTACACACCAGACATTGAACCTAATATCTAAACAGTAAAAAGTAACAAATCAAATGAGCAAAGAAGTAGAGGAATTTATTAAAAGAAATGCAGCCGATGTGATTCGTAGCGTGCAAAAAACAAGCCTCTTTCCTTCTGTAAAAATGGCTCAAATGATTATAGAAAGTAGTGGCAAAGATGAACATGGAAAATTTGGAATAGGTAAAGGATTAGCGGTTAGAAAAGCAAAAAATTATTTCGGTATCAAAGCAGATAGGAGATGGAAAGGAAAAAAGATTGCACTATCAACCCCTAGAGATGGAAAGCCAATAAGTTATTTCCGAGTATATCCAACTGCACTTGATAGCATGAAAGACCACACGATTTTTTTACTAGCTAATTCACGATACAAAGCCAATGGTGTATTTACATCCAAAACTCCTGAAATGCAAACAGAAGCTTTACAAAGGGCTGGATATTCAGAAAGCCCAAATTACAGCAAAGCACTCAGAGGATTAATATCGGCTTATGGATTAAAAGAACTAGATAAGAAACAAGCACATGATGATTTTACCATTTGGTATGTATTAGGAAGTGCTGTGGTTTTAACGGCTACTGCCTTTGCCTTTAAAAAAGAGATAAAAGAAATATTAAAACTTAAAAAGCCATGAACATCATTAAGTATCTAAAGGAACTACTAAAGGACAAAACCAATAATTACAGCTTGAGAGAATTTGTGATTGCCATTTGTGTGATACTGATTGTTTCTAGTTGGTTTGCCCAACTACTGTTTAAAGTTCAAACTCCAGAGTACATGTTTTATTCGATAGTGAGTTTAATAGCCGCTGGATGCTTCGGTTATAGCATCGAAAAACCAAAATCAAACGAGTAATAATAAAATTAAAAAATCATTTATGAGAAACGTATTTAAAAATTTAGGAATTGGCTTCGGCATTTTTGCACTCATTGTTTTAATGGGAACATGTATCTGCAACCATAAGGAAACTCCAGTAGTCGTCCAGCCCGATAACAGCTATATCAAGGTGTTAAAAGCAAGACAAACAGAGTTGGATAGTGCTTACCAAAAACATGTTCTGATTCTGAAAAGAGAAAAGGATAGTTTGACACTTCTTGTTTCTGAAAAGAAAAAATCTTTGTCTATCTATCGTTACAAATCCAATGAACTGGAAAATCAATTACGAGTAGTACTCGCAAAAGTGGATAGTTCAAAGGTATTAAACGATAGTATAAGTCCATTAGCAGAAGCCTATTTTGCTATTCAAATGCAAAGGGATTCAGCATGTAACGAGAGCATCAGGGCATTAGAGATTGTCGGATTCAAACAGGATAGCGTGATTGTGTTTCAGAATTTAGAAAAGGATAATTTGAAAGCCCTTCTGAAAGAACAGGAACAAAAAGAAATCTACCTAACCCAACAATTAAATACAGCCTACAAACAACAAAAGAAAGATGTTTTAAAAAGTAGGATTCTCACAGGAACATTGATTTTAATATCTGGATTTACAAGTGCTTTATTAATTAACCAAACTCTAAAATAAACAATGAAAGAAAAAACGTTAGTGTCCACGTTCACATTAATCGGTTCTCTGGCTTCTTACTACTATGCCAAAACACATGTTAAAGATGCCGTGCCTTATGTCATGATAGGCGGCTTTGTGGGGGCTTGGGTTGGAGAAATTATCGCACAAGTGACCGTAAGAAAAAACAAAGAAGACGGAAAATAATACAAACTCATAAACATTAAAATTATGGAATCCACAGCAATAGCAATAACAAATAATGGCGTAAGCCTTAGAATTAAAAACGGAACGTTGATACGCAACATTATGAAATCTCAAATCATTGAGATAGTAGTTGTAAAAACAAACATCATCAAAATTGATATTGGTAAAGGGGCTTTATACAACGTCTTCATTCCTTATGCAGATGTAACCGTTCCTGCAACGGCATCGCCAGAAATATTAAAAGATGCGATTAACGATATGTTGGCTGCAACAAACATTTCAGGAAGTGCAACGGAAGAAAAACAGATTGAAGAAATCTCTAAACTCAATGAACTGAACGAGCAAGTAACGAACATTAGATATGCGGTAAGCACCTTAGATAGTAAAATTTTCTTTGAACCAGTTTTAATTGATGAAAGCAATCCGAACATTATTTACAAAGGCTTCGCCAGCCCAGCAGCGAATCCGCAAGAGGCAGTATGGGCAATTCAAAGAATTAGCAATACAGGGGATGTCTGTTCTTATCAGTGGGCAGACGGAAACAAAGATTTTGATAACATCTGGAATAACCGCATTGAATTATTATACGCATAACATGGGATATTTTTTAGACCTCTTAACAGGAAAGCTATTTAATTTCAGAAACGCTAAAGGCTCTGATATTAATACAGGAATATCCGATAGGTTAATTGTTACACCAAAATCCTTAGTGGATAGCGACCAGTTTAGTAACACCAGCATACCGCTGGTGTTACCTTCGGTTTTTAAAACTAAAAGTGCTTTGTTTGTGCAAAACAGCCATGTGTTTGTCATACCTACCAATGGTTATTATTTCCTCAACAGAAAACAAAAAATCAAAACACAGTTATTTGCTTATGCTATTGTAGATGCAGGTTTAGTTGGCGAATTGTGTATCGTAGATATTGCCACGAACAGCATGGTTGCTAATTCAGCTACTCAATTTAAAAATTCAGCATACAGTTGTATTGCCAGTAATAATTCAATTGAACTGGAAGCTGGTAAAGCTTATGCAATAGCACTTCGCAGAGTGTCTGGAAGTTCTACAAAATTTGTTTCAGTTCGTGCAGCAACATTAACCTTAAAGTTATTGAGTGTATAATGGACGTTAATCGAAATATAAATTCTCTTTTAGGTTTGGGGCAAAAAATACTAGCCCCAAACCTTTTGGAGTTTGTAACCTATATGGAAAGAAGTTTGCGTATAAGTTACAAGCATAACAAACGTAGCGTTGAAGCTCTCGCTTATTCGTTAAAGATTGATGACAAAACAGAAATTAAAGAACTAACAGAACTTGCTATCGTAAATGTTGCCAGAGAAATTGCACAAGGTAAGGGAACGACCAGAGAAAAATACGAACGTATTGTTGAGTTGTACAATAACCAAATGATTTTATCTCATCGAACATCACAAAGTATTTTATTACAACAATATTCTACACCAGCTCCAATCGGATATTTAATGGGTGTGTATTGTGGCTTAAACCACTTACATCAAACAGGAGGTTACGCATTTGAACCAAGTGCTGGAAACGGCTTATTGACCATAGCAGCTAAACCAGAACGAGTGTATGTGAATGAAATTGATGTTGTTCGTAATCGTAATTTACAAACTCAGGGTTATGCCAATGTATTTAATCGTGATGCTACTACTCCATTTTCTTACATAGATTTAAAGGCAACCTTTCAAGCTGTATTAACTAATCCTCCTTTTGGTGTATTAAATAAAGCAATTGATTATAATACGTTTCCCATTCGTGTCCTAGACCATTTAATGGCTTTACGTGCTTTAGATACAATGGCAAATGATGGTAAAGCAGCTATCATCATTGGCGGTCATACTCGCTGGGACAAACTCGGCAGAATAGAAAAAGGAAAAAACCGCATCCTGTTTAACTATCTGTATCATCATTACAATGTGGTTGATGTGATACAGATTGACGGCAACCGATTATACACCAGACAAGGGACTGGCTTTCCAGTTCGCTTGATTTTAATTGATGGCAGAAAAGATAAACCACAAGGTGTTGCACCGATTTATAATGCCTCCATTGATAATGTGATTCGTTCTTTTTCGGATTTGTACGATAGAGTTATCGGAACGGATAATGCAGAGATAGACGTTACACCAGCACAAAACAAACCAAACATGATTGATATTAAAACACTAGAGCAAGAAGCTCTTGATATAGAAAAATTCTTTTTAGGCGATGAATTAGGAATGCCTTATACACCAGCATCAAACGCCTGTGTCGTGTTAAATACACAAGTGCCAGATTCAATGGGATTTGAAACACATGCAGCTCTCTCCAGAATTAAATCAGAGGTTGGTGGTAACATGGATAATTTTGTAAGACATCGTTTAGGCTATGGCTCTCATAAAGATTTATGCCATGCGTTATCAGCCGAACAAATTGATGCCGTTGCAATGGCGATTTACAATATTGAAGCCAGAGGACAAGGAATGATTATTGGCGACCAAACAGGAATTGGTAAAGGTCGTATTGCAGCAGCGATGATACGTTATGGCGTAAAGCAAGGTATGAAACCAATATTCATTACCGAGAAAGCTAATTTATTTTCTGACATCTATCGTGATTTATCCGCTATTGGTTCAGCACATTTAAAACCCTTTATCATTAATGGCAGAGAACCTAAAACAGATATTAAAGATGAAGATGGAAATGTGATGTATCAGGCTCTTGCAGCTTCTGAACAACAAAGTATTTTTCAAACAAATGAAATTCCAGCTAATTACAACTTTGTGGTAGGTACATATTCTCAATTTAATTCTCCCGATAAAAAACCAGAAAAGCCAAACTACTTAATGCACATCGCCAAAGGTAATTTGTTGATTATGGATGAAGCCCATAACTCAAGTGGTTCAAGTAATACAGGAGAATTTATGCAACGTGTTGTAAGCCATACAAAAGGTGTGGTATTCTTATCAGCGACCTTTGCTAAACGTCCTGATAACATGCCGATTTATGCGATGAAAACTTCTATTAGTGAAGCGAACTTAACTCGTGATGAATTAGTGGAAGCCATTACAAAAGGCGGTGTAGCCCTGCAAGAAATCTTAGCTAGTCAATTAGTAGCCGAAGGGCAAATGATTAGACGTGAACGGTCTTTCGAGGGCGTAGAAGTAAATTACTTACCTCTCGATAAATACGAAGTTGAACATCGCAGAATGGCAGATGGTATTACTCAAATATTACGTGATATTATTGCGTTCCAAACAAACTTCATTGACAAGCAAGTAGATGAACTGGATAAAATTGCAGCAGCAGAGGGAAAAGAAGTTGAGTTACGAGAGGGGACTTCTCAAGCGGGAGTTGACAACATTCCATATTTCTCAAAGGTGTTTAATGTGATTAATCAAATGTTGTTTAGCATCAAAGCAGAAGCCGTTGCAGAAAGAACCATTGAGCGTTTAAAAGAGGGTAAAAAGCCTGTGATTGCTTTTGCTTCTACAATGGGTAGTTTCATTGAGCAATTAGAAAATGAGAACGGATTAAGTGTTGGGGATGGCGATTTAATTGATACAGATTTTGCCGAAGTATTACGCAAAGGATTAGATGGTATTATGCGCTATACCGAAAAAGATATTAATGGTGATTCTATTTTTAAACGTTTTGAATTATCTGAACTAGGCGAAGATGCCCGAATAGAATACAACCGTATTTTAAACAATATCAACACGGTTAGTACAGGAATATCCATTAGCCCGATTGATGTCATCATTAAAAAATTAGAGAAAGCTGGTTATATCGTTGCTGAAGTAACAGGACGTAAATTTTCTGTTCAGTTAGATGCAAGTGGTCAAAAGGGATTGGTAACTACTCGTAAACGCTTAAACACAAACGATGCGTTTAGAATGTTCAATAATAACGAAGCGGACGTCCTAATGATTAATCAATCAGGAAGTACAGGCGCATCGGCTCACGCCATCCCAACACAAAAAGTACCGAAAGAAGAAGTGAGGCAACGTGTGATGATTGTTTTACAAGCGGAGTTAGATATTAATACCGAAGTTCAAAAACGTGGTCGTATCAATCGCACAGGACAAATCTTAAAACCGATTTATGATTACATGATTTCCGCTATCCCAGCAGAAAAACGTTTAATGATGATGTTACAAAAGAAATTAAAATCATTGGATGCAAATACAACCTCTAATCAAAAACAAAGTACCAAGATTTTAGATGTGCCAGACTTCTTAAATAAATATGGGGACAAAGTGGTTAAAGAATATTTGATGGAGAACTTGGAAGTAAACGATTTATTGAATGACCCATTAGGATTAAAAGGCAAAGGTGGCGAAAGCGATGAGCATTTAGAAGATGCAGCGCATAAAGTATCTGGGCGTGTAGCGGTGTTATCTACTCAGATGCAAGCGGATTTTTATTCGGAGATAACCGAGCGTTACAATGACTATGTGGAATACTTGAAACAAATTGGAGAGTATGATTTGGAAGTAGAAGCCTTAGACCTCAAAACAGAAACCATTGAAGAAAGTATCATTAAAATGGGTAAAGGTGGCGAGAGTGCATTTGGAGAAGATAGCATCTTAGAAAAAGTAAAAGCAAATATTTTACGCAAACCATTTTCAAAAACTGAATTGGAAAATTTATTAAAGGAGAGTTTAAACGGTAAATACCCAGAGGAAAACAAACGCAGCTTATTAGATGATTTTACAAATGCAATGGCTGAGCGTTTGCAAAATGAAATAAATGCCTCTGCTCAAAAGTATGCGGATTTAATTAAGGATATTCCAAACGAAAAGAAAATTAAAAAGATTTTGGAAAGCAATGGCGAAGCTGCTCAACGACATGCCATCAAGGAACGTGAAACCGAATTAAACGCTGCTCATAAATTAGCGGTTGAGCAATTGCATAAAACCTACAAATACAAACAGGAATATTTACAACGCATTTTAAATTTCTTTACCATAGGTCGGGTATTATCCTATCCTGTGTTCACATTTGATAATGGTCAGGAAACCATTTTTGCGGTTAGCTTGGGTGTAATGATTGACAAGAAAAAGAAAAATCCTTATGCGCCTAGTGCCATTAAAGTTCGTTTAGCAATCGCCAGTAGTAACAAGTATATCGCTATGCCAGCAAGCTTTAACGAGGGCATTTCTAAAATCATGGCAGCGAGTATGGATAACAAAGACATGTCGCAAGAGGATTTATTGATAGAATGGGATAATGAAATCAAACAGAAAACCAAAGACAGAGGGATTCGTTACATTATTACTGGCAACCTTTTACAAGCTTTTGGAACAGAGAGCGGAAAATTAGTAAGCTATACAACGCAAGAGGGACAAACCAAGAAAGGGATTTTAATGCCAGAGGAATGGCAGCCTAAAGATATGGGGCAACGCAAAATTACCGTTCCAATTATCAAAGCTTTGCCTTTATTAAAATCAATGAGTAATGGTTCAGCTATGTACGCATCAAATGAGATTGCTTTTTTTGAAGCTGGGGATAAATACAGAATCATTGTGCCTTTATCTCGTTCCAGAGGTGGGGATATTTACACCGATAAGGATTTAATGGCATTACTTACTAAGGGCATGTTTGAGAAAGCTTCTGATAAAATGGCAGGCTATTTACCAAAAGAAAATATTGAAGCCTTTGCAACCATTCTACAAAACAAATTCGGGGTAAGTGTGGCTATTGGTATGAACCAATTATCCTTAGTGAAAAGTGATACCGTCAAAATATCCACCCGAAAGAAAATTGTATTACCGCCAGAGGATAACGATATAGATGTAGAGCGCATCCGCATTTTAGAATTAGAAGCTGAAGCCTTAATCCTTGAATTAGAATTGATTTAACCATTAAACGATACGACCCATGATAACCATTGAAAATTATAAAGACACCGTTAAAGGCATTAACTTTTCTCAACTGCCTGTTACCTTTTGGAAAGGGCATGACTTCGTTCAGAAATCTTCTGAGAATTATAGCAATTGGGATGCTTACCATAAGAATGAAACCATCAAACGTGTGATGGATGCTTATTTCGCCAAACTGGATGAGCATTTACAAAAACACCCGATTAAGGGCAAAACTATTATTGCACCGGTGGAACATTCTGAACCCGAAAAAAAGGCTGAAACAAAAACGCCTGTACAACGAAAAGCACCTATACATAAAGCTACTCAAACTGAGAGCCATGATGATGATACGGATTATTCTTTTGTGGAACGCATCCCAGAAGAAATCCGTTTTATGAAACGTTATATTTCCATGAATGGCAAGAAAAAAACAAAAGAAGATTTTTTACGTTTCATCAATGCTTTACATCGTGCTATCATAGAAAAGAAAGTGCGTAAATCTTCGCCTTATTCCAAACAAATCGAGTACATGCAAGACAAGCTTGTGAAAACGTATAATGCCATGACCAAAGCACTAACCGTTGAGATTGGCGAGAAAACCATTTTAGAATTTAAAGGCTTGATTATGCAAGAAAAGGTTATGCCATCTGTTAACCTGATTAAACGTTACATTAACTTAAACGGTAAATACAACGTTAAGGATAAAGCTAAATTACTAATGGATGCTATGCAACGTGCTTCTAAACTGAAAAAAGTAACGAAGACGGATAAGTATGCTAAGTTATTAGATACGATGTTTGCTAACCTTAACGCATACGTTAAAAACAAATCTCAAAAGATATTGAGCATCCAGCAAACAGAATTAAACGGATTGAATGGTGTGTTGGGTTGCGCTTGTGAAGTGAATGGATTAGAGGGGATTGAGGAAGTAAACGCAATAGAAGAAACGGAAAGCCCTATAAACGAAATTCCTGGCGTTATGAGTAGCATGGATTTTAGAAACGTGCAATTTAAGACGTTGGGTTTCGTGGGCAAGTATCGTAAACTGATAGGAGATCCGTCAAAGGGTTTTAGTGTCATGGTGTATGGTAAACCGAAAATGGGTAAATCATTTCTTTGTGTGGACTTCGCTGGGTACTTAGCCAGAAATCATGGCAACGTGCTTTATGTGGCTAAAGAGGAGGGTTTAGATATGACTTTACAGGACAAATTAAAAGCTAAAGATGTGGCGCATCCTAACTTATTTGTAGCGGAAGAAATCCCCAGCGATTTAACGCCTTATGACTTTATCTTTTTTGATAGTGTTAATAAGCTTGGTTTATCTACTGGCGACCTTGAAACGTTAAGACATAATTACCCATCAAAATCCTTTATTTACATTTTCCAGACCACTAAGGAGGGTAATTTTAGAGGGGCTAATGAGTTCCAGCATGATGTGGATGTGGTTATCCAAGTGCCAGAAAAGGGTTTAGCGGTTCAAAATGGTAGATTTAATCAGGGAGGGGAAATGCGGATATTTGACGATACCACAATTAGCTCAATTGATGGATTAGAAGGAGTGAGAAAAAAGAACATTAACTCAAACATTTCTAATGAACTTTCAACAAAAAAGAGCAGTTCTAGGTTTCCTGATTGGACTGAACCTAAACACTTAAACCCGTCTGATTGGCAAAAATTAAAGCGTATTAAAAAGTTTTATGATGAGGGTAATTATGCTGAGGCTATGGATTATGCGATGTATAGCTCTGATACTACTATTCGTGAAGAAATCCCTCCTAATGTATGGCTTGAGATTGGAGGACAATTAACACCAACTGGAAAAGAAAATTTAAGGAAGTTACTTGAGGCTTATCCTGAGAGGTAATTTTATAGTAAATCAGGAAGAATGATGTAAGATTATTGAAATATATTTCAAAAAAATAATCACAACTAAACATGGAAAATCCATCGAAAAACGGTGGATTTTCTTATTTTTACAGATAAATGTTATAATAATTTTTTCAAAAAAATATTAATTGTGAAGATAGAAAGACAATTACAAGGAACACTAAATACGGTTTTTACAGAAGTAATTAGAGAACTAAATCTTGAAGATAGAATTGAGCCATATACAGTTCAAGAAGATGGAAGAGCAGATATAACTTTGAAACGTAAAGGTGGAAAAGCGATTTTTTTTATTGAGTTAAAAGACCCAACTGCAAAAGATGGGAAAAGTGTTTTTGATAGTTCCGTTTTGCTTAGAGAAGTTGCCCGTGCTCAGAAACTAGATATTAGATATTTTGGTAATTGTAATTTTCTTGCTTGCGCATTTTTTGATAGTGATAAAATTTATGAAAAAGCTGCTGTGACGGAAGGCTTTTTTACTCAATCAGAAATTGCGAGACTTGGAGTAAATTATTCTCCAAGTAAAGATATTCTTTCAAAACTTAAAAGTATTGCTACTTTTTATATTGAAAGAGCAATTGAAATTCTTGATAAAAAGCCAATTACTTTCAGTCCATTAGACGAATTATTTATTTTCAAAATAAACAAATTAATTCAAGCTTATGGCATTTCAATAACGGAACAAGTTTGGGAAAGGTATAAATCAAATAAGGACTTCAAGAAGAAAATACAAAACTATACACAAAGTCAACTTTGGAATATCCCTCAGACTTATGAAGAAATTGAAAATCTTACTCATATTTCTTTATTAATGCTCATTTCCAAATTGATATTCTACAAAGCTTATGTAGATAATCAACTTTATCATAGGTTACATCCTATGAAAATTCCTACTGAAATTAATACTCCTACTAAGCTTGAAAATCATATTTGGCAGTACTTTACAGAGTTTAAAGAGATTACAGGGAATTTTGAATTATTAATTGGTGAAAGGTCGGATATTATTTTTCAAATACCTTTTGTTTGTGAATCTGTAATTGATTTAATTAAAGAAACATTAGAAACAGAGGGGCATTATGATTTTAGTGCCATTCCATTTGATATTATTGGTAGAATTTTCGAGGAGTTAATACGAGAAGATGAGAGACATAAACTAGGGCAGTACTTTACTCCTCCTCATGTTATTGATTTAATAAATTCCTTTGCCATTCAACATTATAATGATTTTGTTTTAGACCCATCTTGCGGTTCAGGAACTTTTTTGGTTAGAGCCTATGAAAAGAAACGTGAGCTAAGTAAAGCTAGTAAAAAAGAGACTCAACACGAAATACTTTTAGACCAAATATACGGCAATGATTTATCTGGTTATCCTGCCTACTTATCTATGCTTAATTTGGCTATTCGTAATACAAGAAAAGCCTCTTATCCTAGAATTGTAAACCGAGATTTTTTCTCAATTACAGCAAACACAAAATTGGAATTGCATAGTCAAAGTGGTAAAAAGGAAAGGAATTTTTTGCCAAAATTTGATGCTATTGTTGGGAATCCACCATACACAAGACAAGAGGATATTGGAGCTATGAATGGCACTTTCAAGAAAGAACAAATAATGAATATTGTGAAGTCTGAGTGTGGGTTTGAACCATCTCAAAGGACTTCAATTTATGGTTACTTCTTTTATCACGCATCGGTATTTTTAAAAGAAAGAGGTTACTTAGCTTTCATTGTACAAAATTCTTGGCTTGACACCGATTATGGGATTGATATGCAAAAGTATTTTTTAAGGAATTATGAAATTGTTGCTATACTAGATAGTGAAGTTGAAAGATTCTTCCCGTCTGCATCTGTAAATACATCTATCGTTATTTTAAGAAAGCAATCAGACGAAGACTTGCGTGATGAGAATGTAGTTAGATTTGTTTATTTTAAACAATCACTTTATAAAATAATTGAAGAATATGGTAGTACTGATAAGTTAAAGGATATTATTTTAAAAGAAAACAAAATAAACGAAAATGAGCAGTTCAAAATAAATTGCTTACAACAATCTAAATTAAATCAATTCACAAAATGGACTCAGTTTTTAAAGGCTCCAAAAGTATATTTTGATATTATTGAAAAAGGATTTTCAAAATTAGTCCCATTAAAAACTTTTGTTGATGTTAAATTTGGCATTAAGACTGGTGCTGATAATTTTTTTATAGTAAAGGAATTAAATCAAAAATCTGATGAGCCAAAACTAAAAGCTTCATTAAATAACAATGGGAGTATTTCTTCTTTTAAAGAAATGAAGAAAGAAAAGTTGAAACTTGTTGAAAACGGATTCAATGAAATTTGGCTTATCGAAGAACGTTATATAGAGAAATGTTTATCAAGCTCAAAAGACAGTAAAACATACGAACTTGACATAAAGAACTTACCACATTCTGTTTTATTAATAAACGAACAATACAAAGATATTAGAAACAATGCGCCATTTTTATATGAGTATCTTAAACATGGTGTAAAGGAAGGTATTAATCAAGTTCCTTCGTGTGCATCAAGAAGTTTGTGGTATAGCTTTATTCAGAAAGTGCCACCTGAAATTTCTTTTAATAGTATCATTAGTGATTTTGGGAAATCTTATTTAGGTAATGTTTATCCAAAAGCAGACGGGTTAAAATCAATATATGTAAAAGAGAAAAAAAATATTCTTCCCATTTATTATTTTCTAAACAGTACTTTATCATGGTTATTTCAACAATTCATTATACGAACAAACTTCGGTGATGGGGCTGGGGACATTAAAGTTTATGAACTAGAAGACATGCCAGTTATGGTAGATTTTGAAGTTGATAATGAACTAATTTTGGGTGAAACTAAAAATATAAAATTTGAACTTGGGGAAACAAATAATATAAATGACATTAGTAAAAGTCGTATTAAATTAGATTCAGCTATTCTGAAAGCGATTGGTTATACCAATAAAAAAGAGCGAGATGAAGTTTTATTAGAACTATACAAACAGACTGCACAATTAATTTCAGCACGTTTACAAAAAGCTCAAAGCATGAAGAGTGTAAAGTCTCAGAGGAATAAAATTGAATTCTCCGTTTATCTTGACCAATTAAAGTTAATGCTGCAAGAAGGTAAATATCAAGCAAAACCTACAATTAAATTTGTTAGAGAAATCGAAAAGCTAACTGTTGAAATTTCTTCAGACACTAAGCTTCAGAAGAAAATGATTGAGGCATACTGGAAAGAAAAATTTGGAGAAACACTCAACGAAAAGAATATAGCTAAAAAGACACAAACCTCTTTATTTTAAACATGGATTATTACAAAAGTAACGCACTTTACGAACACCTGACAAATACTAAAAACCAAAAGTTTGCATTTTGTAGCGGCAATATGTGGCAATTGATATATGGTGATTCAAATTCGCTACCGAAAATTTTAGTTTTACTAATTGGAATAACTGAAAGCCAAAAGGACAGCCCTTTTGAACCAAATCAGTCAGCATACCAAAATCTAAAATTTGTATCAGACAAAACAACTGTACCATTAGTTGTTATTCGTTTCCTTAATGACGTTGCAGAAATCGAAAATGTATCTGTACTAAAAGATGATAACACATT
The DNA here is from genome assembly GCA_020403265.1 of Bacteroidota bacterium. GTDB lineage: Bacteria > Bacteroidota > Bacteroidia > B-17B0 > Aurantibacillaceae > Aurantibacillus. Next base: position 36,271 of record JADBXZ010000010.1, on the reverse strand, counting down.
TAAAACGATTTCGCTAATTGAACTAACTGAAATCTTCAAACAAAATGGATTGCCAGTTAAAAATAGTTCAACTGCAAAGTATCTTAATGATAAATCTTCAAGTGCATATCATAATTGGCAAAGAAGTAGTTTAGGTTATAACATTACCGTTACAGATATTGATTAGTGGGAGATTCAAAACTCTATCCCAGTTACAGTTTTTGAATTAAAACGTTCTTATATTGAAATTGAAAAGTGGAAACCTTACTCGGATGATTATGCGAACTTTAAATTGCTTGGAAATTTAGTATTACCCATAGGAATTAGATTCAAAATAATTTATAACAAGAGAATTAAAGACCCATTTGCTGACATTATTGACCCGTTAAAAATATTTGAAGTTGGTATCCATCCTTCATTAAGCATTTCTGCTGGCACTTTAATAGCACTAAATGATTTTACAAAATAGTTACATTATCAAACATTTTTAAATAATAAATAGAATGAAAGAAAACGATTTTTTTGAGAAACAGACAATATCTTCCAAAATCAAGGCTGGTATAGTTTCAGAATATTTCCCTTCTTACTGTAAAATAATTTCAAAAAGAAATAATCCAAAATATATAAGATACATTGACTTGTTTTCAGGGCCGGGCATTTATGATGACGGAAACCCGTCAACTCCAATTTTAATTGGCAATCATTGTAAAAATGACTCCTTTTTGAAACAAAGTGTGAGAATGATTTTTAACGATATGTTATTTTCTAAAGAATTAGAACATAATTTTAAAAACACATTTGAAGAAAACACTTTTACTCATAAACCTTTTTTTGGAAATAAAAAGGTTGGTGAATGTAAAGAGATAACAGATTTTATTGTTAAATCAACTCATAATGGCGCATTAAATGAATTACCATCTTTATTATTTATTGACCCATTTGGTTACAAAGGAATTGAAACAAAGGTTCTAGCTGAGTTTTTAAAAAACTGGGGAAATGAAATTTTTATTTTTGTTAATACAAAACGTATCCACCCTGCACTAATTAATGACAAGTTTGATGATTTAATGGCGGATTTATTTCCAACAACATTAGAACAATTGCGAAATAATAGACTTTACAAATCTTCAGTAGCTGAAAGATTAAGTTTAATAATTGATAGTCTTGGAAAAGAATATGAATCTTTATTAAAAAGTAAAGTTTACTATACTGCTTTTAAATTTCAAGAAGAGGATAGCGATGGGACAAGTCACTACATTTTACATATAACCAAAGGATTAAAAGGCTATGAACTAATAAAAACAATTTATAATGATTTCGCTAACATTGGGACTATATTTGATGGTGTAAATACCTATACATTTGATGCGAAACAGTTTAATAATCCCGTGTCTGAGTTATTTGATTTAAACTCTCTTAATATTGATAAACTAAAAGAGGAGATTTATAATGATTTTAAAGGGCAGAAACTTTCAGCACAGGATTTATTTGAAAAACATCATTCTCAAAATTTATATAGCAGAAATCATTATACAAATGCTCTAAGAAGGTTAGTAGATGAGCAGAGAGCAATTTCCGAATTTACAGATGGTAAAATCCATTCTAAAAGTGTACTTATTTCTAAATCATGTATAATAACATTTAATTAATATGGCTAATTCTTCTATTGAATGGACAGAATTAACTTGGAATCCAACAACAGGATGTACCAAGATTTCTGCTGGTTGTAAGTTTTGTTATGCAGAAGTCATGACAAGAAGACTCAAAGGCATGGGGCAGGAAAAATATAAAGATGGCTTTAAAGTCGTTAAGACGCACAAAAGCACTCTTGATATTCCTTATACTTGGAAAGGTTCAAAAATTGTATTTGTAAATTCTATGAGTGATTTATTTCACGAAAAAGTACCATTGGATTTTATCAAGGATGTATTTAAAGTTATGAATGATAATCCTCAACACGTTTTTCAGGTATTGACTAAAAGAGCTGATAGATTGCTAGAATTACATAAAGAGTTTAAATGGACACATAATATTTGGATGGGTGTTTCTGTTGAAAATGATATTATGACCCCAAGAATCGATTGTTTAAGGAAAACAAAAGCCAAAGTAAAGTTTCTATCCCTAGAACCTTTAATTGGTGGGTTGCCTCATCTCAACCTTAATAAAATTGACTGGGTTATTGTAGGTGGAGAAAGTGGTCACAAACCGAGACCAATGAAACAAGAATGGGTAATTGACATTCAAAAGCAATGTAAAAAAGCAAAAGTTCCTTTTTTCTTTAAACAATGGGGAGGGCGCAATAAAAAAGAAACGGGTAGAGTTTTAAATGGTAAAACTTACAATGAAATGCCAAACATAGTAGAGCTAAAATAAAATATGGAACCACTTATATACTACCCCAATTTTGAGCCACCAGATGAAACATGGTTAAAGTTTGCGTTATTGTATTTTGAAAATTTTAGACCAATTGTTCCGTATAATAGAAGGAATTTATTGACTGATAATTTCCGAAATATTCAGGATAATACGGATTTAATCTCCCTCTATGCTCCCGACCATGAAGAAGGTCATCGAGCTTCTTTAACCGCTATTGATGAAGCAACAAAGATTCTTGAAAACACCTATGATAGAAGTCCTTTATTTAGGCAAACTAATATCCGAAGAAAATGGGAAAATTCAGCAAATTGGAATTATTTAATTTACCAAGAAAAATTTTCATACGAATGGATTAATTTTTGCAGAAATAACAATATTGGGCGACAAGTTGATGAGGGATTATTGCTGCCTGAGGAACTTGCATTTTTATACATGACATATTTAGCAAAAGAAATAGCTTTCAAAGAATCTGCTGCTATAATAACTGACAACCAACGATTTGATAATTTCACAAATTATTCACGTTCTACAACACCTTTAATTAACACTAGAAATAGATTTGCTAAAGGAATTATTAATATGCTAGTACCTGTTAATTTGAGTGAAATTCCAATAAATCGGATTATAGAATTTAGAAACAGAAACAGAGAACTTATTAGTGCATTTAATCAAGAGCTTACAAATATCCAAAATAAGATATCATTGGGGCGTTCTGAACGGGACTTTATTGATAGTTACAACAGAGTTTATTCTGAATTAAGCAGAAACATAATATTACAAGGAATTGGAGTAGCAGCAATACCATTTGCCGCCTATGTTCTTATTCAAAATCCCCATACAACATCGCCAGAATATATAAAAGAAATTTTAGGTTCAATAAGTATGGTATTAGGGGGCGGATATACACTTAATGCTGCATTAAGAGACACTGAAAGTAGAAGATATTGCAAAAAGTACATTACAAATTTAGAAAGATTACGTTAATATGAAGGGGTAATGAATTTTAAGATTTTATCGTATTTTACGTTAAAATTACATGTCTAAAAGTTCTTTTTTTACGTTAAGAAAATCTTCTAAAAATTGGTTCGACCCGTTTCTCGCTAGTTCCACTTAAAGAGAAGTTTTTGAAAATCAAAGGCTTCTCTTTTTTCTTACCGTATTTTACGTAAAAATTTAAAGGTCTAAAAGGTCTTTTTTTGCATTAAGAAAATCTTCTAAAAATTGGTTCGACCCATTTCTCGCTAGTTCCACAACCTGATCAATAAATGCCTCGCCTTTTTGGCGGGGCATTTTTATTTTCTGTAAAATCCGGCAAGCTTGCTTGATAGGATTTGAAGGAAAAAAAAGACATAGCGTAGCAAAGTCTATTTATTGATCCACTGATTTGGTTAGGAGGGATCAATGAAATTAATCTCTCCGGATTCACCACGTATTCAAGTAATGACTTACTTTTTTTCGAAACCGCAACTTTTTACGGATTTGCGTTGTATTAAACAATAATTACTCCACAATTACTTTTAAATTTCTGTGCTTGTCATTACAATTGATCCTCGCATAATAAACCCCTTTAGAAAAATTGCTTAAATCAAACTCTTTGATCTTACCACCAAATATTTCTTCGTACATGAGCTGCCCTGATTGGTTGTAGATGTGTATAGTATAAGCTTCATCCTTACTGTTTCTGATAGTAAACTTGCCGTTATTTGGGTTGGGAAATAAATCAAGATCAACCGCAACAGATACTTTTTCATTAAGGCTTGTACATGGAGTAACATTCATAATTTGAACATTTGCAATATCTGTACAACCATTATTGTAAATGGTGAGGGTATATGTACCCACGTGAACCGTGCCTGCGTTAGTTATAACAGGGTTTTGCAAAGAGGAGGTAAATGAATTGGGACCTACCCAACTGTAGGTTGGTGTTGAAGTGCCTGATATACTTACACTAAAATTGATGGGGGCACCCAGGCACACTTCGCTGTTTACTGTAACGGATGGTGATAACTGAGGGCAATTATCAAACCTTACAAGAAAAGCATCAAAAGTACCTCCGGAAAAAGTTGGCTGGTAACCTGTCAAATTCGCTATGTCATTGCTGGAATCGGTTGCTCCTGACAAATAAATGTTTTCGTTATTATCCAGGCAAATACCTCCTATTGCATCATACCCATTACCTCCATAATAGGTGGCCCACTGTCTGACTCCATTTGTATTGAATTTTGTAAAGAAAACATCTGCGGTGCCTCCTCCAAAGGAAGATTGATAACTTCCGGGAGTTGCAATTCCGGTATTTGAGTCACTATGACCGGCCAAATATATATTTCCGAAATTATCCAAGTAGCTTCTTACTCCGGAATCTATGCCAGTTCCTCCATAATAAGTTCCCCATTGTCTAATACCTGATGAATTAAATTTAGCCAGAAAAACGTCGTTGACACCGCCTCCAAAACTTGTTTGATGTGCACCCGGAGAAGCAATATTATTATTAGAATCTGTAATGCCCGAAATGTAAATGTTGCTCGAGTTGTCAACGCAAACATCGTATCCTTTATCACTGCCACTGTCTCCGTAGTATGTGCCCCACTGTCTTACGCCTAAAGAATTGAATTTAATCAGAAAGGCATCAAAAGCTCCACCTCCAAAATTCGGCTGATGGCTTCCTATTGTTGCGATTCCTGAACTTGAATTCGTTTGAAATCCTACCATATAAATATTTCCTGATGCATCCGTTCGAACTTTATTTGCACCATCATCACCATTGCCTCCGTAATAGGTTCCCCACTGTCTTACACCGGATGAGTTGAATTTAACAAGAAAGGCATCATTAGGGCCGCCACCATATGAAAGTTGATGTGAGCCGGGCGTTGCAATATCTGTAGTTGAATTCGTAAGACCAGTTAAATAAACATTACCCAAGGCATCTGAATATGCAGATCCTAAGTCCACTCCAGCCCCGCCATAGTAAGTTGCCCACTGCCTGATTCCTGAAGAATTAAATTTCACCATGAATACATCAATGCCTCCACCGAAGTTTTGTTGATGACTATTGACTGTAGATATTCCTAAGGTAGATTGTGTAATTCCTGATAAGTATACACTACCGGTGTTATCAAGAGAAACTTCAGCTCCAAATTCGCTGTATTCGCCTCCATAGTAAGTGCACCATTGACGCGATCCTCCCAAAGTAAATTTTACAAGAAATAGGTCAAAATACCCTGCAAATATATTTTGATGACTTCCAATAGTAGCAATGTCAGAATTGGAATCTGTCGTTCCTGTTAAGTAAACGCTTCCCACTCCGTCCGTAATGCATGATCTGCCTTGATCATCACCGCTTCCACCGTAATAAGTACTCCAAAGCCTGGTAAGAGGATCAATGATCAGCTGATATCCGGGATTGTAGTTGTGTATCTCAAAGCTCAGGATGTTCTTATCTAATTTCCAATTTGATTTCAATAGAACGCCGTTTTGGTAAACAATTGGTTGTCCTTCTTTAACCGTACCTAAGGGCGTTTTCAAAAGCAAACTGCCATCTTTATTCAGGGTCACGTCTGCTCCGTTTACCTCAATTTGTATTTGCTTGTAATTTGCATCAGGTGCCACTATATAATCGTATTTCAAGTCACCATCCTTTTCATAGTAATGCAAATCAATACCATTATATAAACCGTTTAAGGTTACTCCCTTATAACTCCTGACATTCAATATTCCGTTTGTGCAATGGGACAAGTAGTAATTTTTAATTTCAGGTGTTGCTTCGTCTTCGCTTCGTGTAAAATCAGTATTAGCATTTAACCAGTTGAGATCTATCCGGTAGATGGTTTTCTCATAGGCAATTTTAGGCTTCAGGTTTTTCGTGCCAATTTCTAATTCCTTATAGTTGTTTACTTTGTGTAATTGATAGCTCACACCGTTATTTTTTATATGCACTAACATATCCCTTGCAGTGGCACTATATAAAACATCAGGGCGTGGCCTGTAGTTTTGATCGTGAATCTGACCTTTGTTTTCGATAAAACAAAGGCCATTGCTTAATTTTTCATTGAATGCTTTCGGGCTTATTGGCTCTTTATTTGCTATAATAATTAAGGGGATAAACAGTGTCCAAAATATACTTGTTCTCATATTTATTTCTTTTAATCTGGTTAATTTTAATTGATTTATTCTCAAAACTAAATTATTAATAAATACGATACCGGGCTTATTTATTAAGTGGATTAATTAATTATATAACTGGCGTGAACATGCTTGATTTTCACGAAAACCACAGTATTATTATTATGACACAACTATTGTAAATTAAGGCTTCCTTTATAGACTTTATTTGGTTTTGGATAATAGTTCAAGATTATTCAAAAACGAGTTCGAAAACATATCAACAGATTCCACAGAATGCATCAAATGAAGTCCTGCCAATAGGCGGGACTTTTTTGTTTTCTGAGGAAGATGGGAAAGCTTTGCTTTCACAAATTCGTAAGAAAATAAAAAACATTCTGCCGAAAGCAGAATTCATTTGATGTTGACGATGGGAGCAAATGAGATCACATATGTAATCTCTCGGGATCCACAGCAAATTCAGAAATCCCGCATTTTCATGAGGGATTTTTTGTTTTAGGAGGAACATTGAAAATAGTACTTTCAAAAGTGAAAACTTAAACAAAAAAACTGACGCGTAGCGGAGGATTTCTGAATTTGCAACTTTGGAAAGGAGTGATCATGTAAATAATCTCACCTACTCTAAAAACAAAACATCCTATTAAATTCACGTATCATTAAACCAAATCTTCCTCTGAACTGAACATAAAAATTAACTGAGCGGTTTTAATTCAGAACGCATACTACTAAATGAAGTTAAATGATAAATTCATTTTTAACCTAAAACCTTAAAGCACACTTAAACTTAATAATTTGGTAATACAAACAACAGGTTAAATGCAGGCTGTTAACCGAAATTTGCGGAACAAAAAACAACAAATGAATACCAATCTTAAAAAAAGAAAAAAAGCAGCATTTAATACCTACAAAGCTGTGCGTACGAATATCAGTTTAAATAAAATAAATATTCAACCTGCTGATTACGCTTGGCAACATGCTTTAATGGCTAACAACTATGAAAATATTTGGATCGAACAAGCAACAGAATTAAGATCAGAATTAAATGCAACAACTCAAACTGTTGTTAAACACAATAAATTAATATCTAACTGGTGGGAGAACAATTAGTTCTTTTAACTAAGTTATAACTGTTCCTGAAAAAATCGCTTTCTGCAGTTTCGCTGCAACAAAACCTTACTAAGTTGATCTTAGCTAAAATCAAAAAGCTTTTTTCTTTCCTAAAGTAATTATCTACTTATTGTTTGAATACTGTATCAACTCTACCGCAATTTCATTTCGTCGGTTTACCAACTCATAAGGTGGGTTATATCCTAAAAAACTAAAGGCATTAGTATGTTGTATGTTCTCCTTATCCAAGGCGTTTTTTAGAATGGCTGTGTAGTGTTTAATTTTATCATCATCTGCCCAACCGTTAAAGCGAATAGCCGCCATGATCTTTTCCTCTTGTTTTTCGAAAACAATGTTGGTATCGTTGGGCTGAGGCAATTCTTCGATGCTATAGCCATCCGGCACTTTAAAAAACATTTTAGTTGTATCCCCTAATTGCATTACTACCGGCGTGGTCATAGCAATTTTTTGGTTCTTTTCGTTGTTTCCAAATATATAGCCGGCCAACATCCTAAATCCTTTGCCGGATGACTCTTTATAGCCTTTACTAGTAAGCTTTACACCCGAAAATAAAGCAGGCGCATATTTTCTAATCTCAAATTGATCGTAAACTTTAAGAACCGTGTAAGCATGCGCTTCGGTTTCTTTGGTACCCTTTGCTACAAAGGATTGCGATATGATCATAATTGCTAATATCAAACAGGTTAAAATGATAGTTGTTTTCATGATATATAAACACGCCAAACAACACAAATGTTTAAACTGATCGTAAACAAAAAAGACCAATGATTTACATCGGTCTTTTTGCTTTAATTAATTCTTTGAATTATTCATTTAATAGATCTTCGATCCATTTAATCATTTTATCTACTCCTGCCTTGTTTGCATCTTTATATACCAATGTTAATGTTCCTTCTGCTAAAACATCTTTATCTACCCCTTCTTGATTAGTTGAGATAGTTACTTTCATTTTAAATGTTTTACCTTCTTTAAACTTATCCTTGTTCTGATAAAGGCAATATAAAAATGCGTAATCAGCTATATTCTCTTGAAAACTAACAATAGTAGGCGCAGCAGTAAAGAAATTATCGTCTACAAATTTTTGTTTAATATTTTGCGACCATTTTGATGACTTTTTTCGTTGTTCAACACGTGATACCTTTATACCATCAATTTCATAAGTAGTGTTTAATTCACACCCTGAGCACAATACAGAACCAGGAGTTTTATAATAAGCCCTGTAAAAAATGGATTGTTTACCTAACTCAACCGAACTCATAAAAACATCAGGTTTCTCAGTTATATCATTACGGTTATATGCTACTTTAGAATACTGATCAATAAAACCTATCTTCCCAATCATTTTTGTGTAAGTTTCATTTTTCATCCATTTATCACGCAACACCTTAATTTCTCCCTCTTTATTTTTATTTAAAATCTGTTGCAATTTTGCAGCGCCGGTTTCCTTATCATAAGCCGCTAATTTCGCTGGATCTTTAGCATAACTATTAATATACTCAATAATTACATTCTTATAATAATCAACCTTTGCTAAACCAAAGACATCTTTTTCAAGCATTACTAAAAAGAAATTTCCATTAGAACCATAATCTTGTTTGAAAATCACAATGTTATTTTTTTCTAAAGACTTTTCATCCAAATTGAATCTATATCCTGCATCCATTAACTGTTCGCCATACCATCTCTCTAATTTATTAACAACATTTCCATTTTCCTCGCGTATAAACTTCCACTTTAAAGATAAAGCGTAATCCATATCTCTTTTTTGATCAAATTGATCTTTTTCATACCACAATGTATCTAATGAAAAATATTTTCCTGAGTAACCGAACTCATCTTTAAAATCATCTGCTTTGTCAGGAATCTGAACTGCCTTTTTTTCAACTTTTGCAGGTTCTTTTGGTTTTGTTGCATCCTTTAATTTACCTAACAAACCTTGTGAGTTAGCGTAATTAAATGTTAATGTTACCAGTGCTAATGTAATTAGTTTTGTTTTCATTTTATTTGTTTTCTATTTTTTGATTAATAATTTAATTGAATTGCTTTGGTGTTATATTTGGTATCACCACTTCTCCCACTCATGCCACTTGGTCCATCAAAAGGTTTCCCCTTGCCTCCATTTCCACCTTTACCACCGGAATTATATAAATTCAAATTATCACCTGTTAAACTTGCACTTTTGTTTACAATGATGTTACCACCATCACCACCATCGCCACCTTTCTCTCCATTACTAGACTTTTGGCTTTTTCCTGAACAACCCCCACCTCCGGTAACATCTAGGTAAAAGCCAACACCATTCTTTAATTTAACTCTATGCAATACAACACCGCCAATTTTCACCTCTATAAAAACAAACTGACCATCTTTACTATTACAAACATTTAATTCAGCATCAGGCGCTCTGCTTCCTCTTGTTCCAGTGCCACTAATTAATGGCGGGCAGCCGTGTTTGCCTGTATAGGATAATTTTACGGGAGTTGAATATGCTAACTTGATAGATGAAGATGCTGTTATACCTTGGTGAAATTTACTTTTTACTGTTAAACTCACCATGTCGTTCGTAATTTTTGAAGCATCCGTATCAACCGTTAAATATTCATCGCCCGGAACTGCTCCTTTGGATGTAATTTCAAAATCTTCCCACGGTGTTTTCCCGCCTAAATTATCGGTTGCAAATATTTTTCCACTTGCATCTTTTGCCTTTACACCAAACTGAATTTTAGATTGCATGCCTGTTTCTGATTCATTAGTTAGCCATACAATCTCCAGGCTTTTAATACTCTTCCCTTTTAATGAATTTTCGAGTTTTTCCTTTTCTTTTATTGCATTCAGATCTTCCTTTAAACTTTCTTTTGCACCTTTTTGCTCAATGCTTATTTGCATAAAATAGTCAGTTAAATTGCTTCTAACTTTACTTCCTTCTGCTGCTTTCAACAATTCAACCTTATCTGACAGTAAATAGGATATCTCAGGTTCACCACTTTTCATTCGATAATAAATAAAATATCCATTTAAAAAGCACAACCTATTTTCACTGGTATAAAAATAAGAGGGGTAAGAGGGAACGTCTGGCTGGTAGATCTCTTCTAAAACGCCAGCGCGCAACAAAACAATTTTAGAAATTGAATTTCCTTGATATTCTATGGTAATAGGCCACTCCTTTGCTTTTACTTCCACTTTATCATTAACAACTGAAGCAGGTACAAGCGATTTGGACTTAAAATCCTTTAATAGAACTAATTGATCTTGAGCTTGAGACATCAAGCCTATCAACATCATAAAAAACATACAGTACACGCGCATAAATGAACAAATTGAAGCTCAAAATTAAACCTATAGCACCAGTAATTTTTTACTTCCTTAATAGCTGTTAAATATTTCTTATAAAGTGCATGAATAAATTGCTGAATTGCACGCATCCTATTTTGTAAACTTAATTTTTATGATGTTTTTTGCAGTATTGAACCGTTTACTATTTATATTTACCATTCTACTAGGTATTTCAAAAGGCCAAACTTTTGAGCCTTATTTTTACCAGTTAAATACCAATAACGGATTGCCAAGTAATACGATCTATTCGTTATTACAAAGCAAAAATGGTGTTGTTTATATTGGTCATGAGGAAGGAATTACCAGATATAACGGAAGTTCTTTTAAACACATAAAAAACAGAGGAAAAGGCAAATCACTCAACAATTTAATTGAAGATGATAACGGCAAGGTGCTGTCAGCATCCTTTTTTGGTGATCTTGTTTCTTTGAATTCAGATACATTACAATTTCTTGATCATGTTAACCTTAATATAACCGGTAGACCTATTTTAAAACAATTGAACAAAAGAACTTTTGTTCATGATGTAAATAATCTTTTTTACTTAAAAGATAATACTCTAAATCCTATATTTATTTCAAATAAAAATATCTATATAACGGATATAGATACGGCATCAAATGGTTGCTTATTAGTAGCTTACTTCATAAGTAATAAATTAGCCATTAATATTTATGATCGCAACAATAAGCTTCTAAACACCACCCTATCAACAGACAATATTGATGGTAAATGCAAGTTTGTAACAATTAATGATCATACAATGATCTATCAATTCAACAAAAACAAACTTTACACATATACAAAGGATCAAATTCGCCTTTCAACAATACAATTTAAAGTTGAGCTAGGTTATACTAAATGGTCTTATCTCAAATCAATTGAAAAAAACATTTATGCGTTGGTTGGTTACGATGGTGTATATTTTTTTAATAACAAAGGAGATGAGAAAATGCACCTGTTAAAAGGCTCACAAGTGTCTGATATTATTAAAGACAAAGAAGGTAATTTATGGATCAGTAGTCTTAATGAAGGCGTATATATTTTCCCTGATCTAAATATATTAAAATATTCCTTAAATGACATTTTAGGGAAAAACGATTACGTCAATCGTGCAATACAAACTAGTCAAAACAAAATAATTCTCGGATCCTTTAAAGGAAAACTTATTTGCCTTGATGAGAACTATCAAATTGAAAAATGTTTTGAGCACGATATCAGATCAGACATACAATCAATTTATTACGACAAAAAAAACAAAAACATATTTACCTATTGCGACAAACTATACAAATTAAATGAAAAAACATTTGCAATTGAAAAAACATATACTATCACTTCAACTAAGGATATTGCTATTGTAAATGATACCATATTTTGCGCTACTTCCATGAATTTAAACATCATTCATGGTGATCGTATTGTTGAAAAATTTAATGGTACTTGGATCAATACACTACATTACGATTCTATTATGCATGAGCTTTGGGTAGGAACCAATAAAGGTTTATTCAGATACAACCCATCCACACAAAAAGAAATAAAGGAAGAGCTACTCGCGAAAATTAAAATTAACCCAGTTATCACTAAAATTGTTGAAGACACTAAAAACAACCTGTATTTTCTGGTGAGTAATTATGGTGTTATTAAAAGAACAAAGCATGGTTTATACTCCACTATCTTATCAAACTCAGATGTAAAATCAATAAAAACATTTAACAACCTACTATATGTGCTTTTTAACGATCAAGTGTGGTTGTTTGATCTACAAAAAAACATTACTGTGTATAAGTTAAATCAAACAAAAGGAATGGACTCCCATATTATTGACTTTTATAAAACAAACAACAATTATATAGTTATCCATCCAAATTCAATTAAATTGTATAAAAGAATAATGGATACTAATTTCATTAAACCATCCATTCAATTGCAAGATATAAAAGGTACTTACAAAAGGATACTCCCTAATAAACTTTCGTCTGAGTATACTAAAAACATCCTTGAATTCACATTAGAAGTATTACCAAACATCAGAAGTAAAAATCAATTTACATTTAAATACCGCTTAAGAGACATTGATGAAGATTGGGTTACATTGTCAAACGAAAAAGCAGAATACAATTTTAAATATCAACAATTAGACTCAAAAAACTACATATTTGAAGCAATCGCAATTAATGAAGATGGTGTAGAGTCATCTGTGTTTACTTTATACATTGAGGTCACACCTCCTTTCTGGAAAAAATGGTGGTTCATTATTATTTCTATTGTATTAATAATAACAATACTTAAAACACTTTACAACTGGCGCATACACTTGATCTATAAAAAAAATAAAGAAAAATTAGATAAACAACGTTCACAAATAAAGCTGCTTTCTGCCGAATTAACTGCTATACGTTCGCAAATGAATCCTCATTTTATATTCAATACATTAAGCTCCATTCAGGCGAAAGTATTAACTGCTAAAAGTGAAGATGCGTATAATGATATTTCAAAATTTTCCCAACTTATTCGTTCAGTACTTGAATATTCTAATAAGGAATACATATTACTTGCCAAAGAAATTGACTTTATAAAAAATTATTTGCATCTCGAATCCAGCAGATTTGAAGGTAAAATACACTTTAACCTAGATATTGATAAAGAAACTGATATACATTTTCTAGAAATACCAACCTTAATTACCATTCCCTTTATTGAAAATGCCATCAAACATGGTCTGCTTCATAAAGAAGGTGATAAAACATTAAACATTAAAATAAATGGCAATCAGATGGGCCTAAATATTATTATAAGTGATAATGGCATAGGCAGAGCGCGATCAAATGAAATAAACATTAAGAGCCTTAAAGAACATAAGTCGTTTGCTATTGAAGCAACAAATAAAAGAATAGAACGTATTAACTTATCTGATAAAATGAAAGTTAACATTAAAATTGAAATTGAAGATTTGGAAACAGGAACACAGGTAACTATTAGTATAAAATATGTTTTAAATGGAAAATATTAAAGTTATTGTAATTGACGATGAGCAGCATGCTCGTACGGTATTAGGGGCTCTTCTTGAAAAATCTTTTCCAGAAGTAACCATCGTTGGTGAAGGCGATAGTCTTCCGAAAGCAATAGAACTCATTCATTCTAAAAACCCGGATATTGTATTCTTAGATATTGAGATGCCAAATTACTCAGGCTTACAAATAAACGACTTTATAAAAGAAGGTAGAGAATTTGATATTGTATTTATTACTGCTTATGATCAATACGCTATCAATGCCATTAAAATGGCGGCATTTGATTACCTATTGAAACCAATTGACGCTAATGAATTAAAAGAAACCATTAGCAGATTCAAACAAAAAAAAGAAAAAAACCTTAGTAATTCCGTTCATCAACGATTAACTGCACTGAATGAAAACCTCACTGCATCTCAACCAAAAAAACTCATCATTCAAACACACCAAGGTGTACATTACTTTGAAATGGAAAATATTCTATACATAGAAGCTTCTGGCATGTACACAATAGTTCATTCGAAAACAGGTCAGTTCGTAGCATCTAAACCCATCAAAGAATTTGAAAGCTTATTAAACGAATATTTTTTCAGGGCGCATCGCAGCTATGTAGTTAATTGCAACTATGTTGTTAAATATTCCAATAAAGATGGCGGACTTGTGACACTTGTTGATGGCACCTCTATTCCCATTTCCCGTACCAAAAAAAACGACCTACTGGTATTCTTACGAAAAATACAAAATGTTTAATTTACCTTAACCCTAGAAATAGTTTTTATAGATTCAATTAAAAATAAATAATTGATTTAACTTTGATATTTTAGGATCTTAAATTGTAAAAACAAAAACAAATAAAACATTGTATTTCAAACTACTTACTGAACTTGAACTCTGTTCTTCTGTTCATTTTGTATTCTTCTTAAGTGCATTTCACACCAACCGTGCAGGTATTCAAAGGATTTGTTTCGCCCATGCCAACAGGTTTTATACGTGCTTGTTCAATTTTACTATTCACAAAATAGTTCATTACAGCCTCACTTCGTTTTTGCGATAACTTCATATTCTCTTCGTTCTTACCTCTGCTGTCGGGTTGTTTATGCACTCACGGATGGTTTTCCTGATCAGTTTGGTGGACCGGCTGGAAAAAAATTTATGAGTAAAAATTTACGAGAACTTTTAGCTTCTAATTCACATTTACCAATGTAAGAGCAAAAAGAATTACTAGAAAAAGTATTTTCAGAGTGGTTAGGAAATCTAGAACAAGTTGATGATATAACTATTATTGGAGTTCGCATTTAATCTCTAACTAAGAAGTGCTTGAGTCTGCTCAAATTCTCCAGATCTATTACAAAAGAGTTCGAAAATATGTCGATGGAGTCCACGATCTGATCAACAAATGCCTGGCCTTTTCGGCGAGGCATTTTTGTTTTCCGGAAAATCCGACAAGCATGCTTGTAAGGATTTGAAGGGAAATAAAAACAGACGAAGCGAAGCGGCGTCATTTTATTGATCCACTGAGTTGGAAAGGAGCAGATCATGCAAATAATCTCTCCGAATCCACAGAATGCATCAAATGAAGTCCTACCTCTTAAGTGGGACTTCATTTGATGTTGACGATGGGAGTACACCACGGCGGATGTTTGCGAATAGGTTTGTAACCCCAAGCCTATTCCAATTCTTTCTCATAAAATTAATAAATTTTATTCTTCTATCCTGCCACTTTTTTCAATTGTTGAACCTGTCTGCCCACAGGCAGGATATTCGAACATTTTTTAACTGTTTTTGCTAAAAAGTACGCCCCAAATCATCTTGCCAATTTTTCATTTAATTTTTTTGTAACTTTCATGCTTAAAGACAATGAACTATTTAAGAATTATAATCACTTCCGTTTTATTCTTAATTAGCCATGAGGCTTCTGCAGACGATAGTATACCAAAACGTAAAAGAGGTGTGCCCGGTTTTAAACCACTAAGTGATACGGTGAATTCCGAAAAATCAGGGTTTTTTATTCTTCCACTCATATACTTTACTCCAGATACCCGATGGGCATTTGGTGGTGCCGGCGTATACTATTTTAAATTGCCGAGTAAAGATTCGATAGGTAAGGATACAAGAGTGTCTAATGTGCAATTTTTGGGGGATTATACACAAAATAAACAGCTGGATTTATGGGGACAATGGAACGTTTTTACCAGAAATGAAAACTTTCTATTTAAAGGTGAACTAAGGTTCCGTAATTTTCCTGACCGCTTTTACGGTATTGGCAACGCAACAAGCAAAGATTTTAACGAGCTATATGAGTATAACTTATTTAGTTTTAAATCCCTTTTCCTGAAAAAAATTCACCATGGTTTATTTTTAGGTTTTGATTATCATTTTGAAGAAACATTCGGCTTTGTTCATCAACCAAATAGTAGTTTACTGGTTAATAACATTACAGGTAACAAAGGTACAAGACAATCTGCTCTTGGATTAGTAACTGTTTACGATACCAGAGATAATGTCATTAACTCACATAAAGGTCAATTAGTAGAAATCTCCAGTTATTTTTACAACAAAGCAATCGGAAGCACTTATAATTTTAATGTATTAAACTTTACTTATCATCAATTCTTTAAAATTAAACGTAATCACATATTAGCATTACAAACTAAAGCACGCTTTGCTTCAGGTGAAGTACCGTTTTTAGATCTATCCATAGTTGGTAATGATGATTTATTAAGGGGTTATCCAAAAAACAGATATAGAGACCACAACTTTGTTGGTACACAAGTTGAATATCGTTTCCCTTTATTTTGGCGATTTGGTATGACAACATTTGTAGGTGTTGGAGATGTATTTAAAAAACAAAGCGATTTAAAATTTGAAAACCTTAAGTACTCTGTTGGTGCAGGACTAAGATTTGTAATAAACCCGGCTGAAAGATTAAACCTTAGGCTCGATTATGGCTATGGAAAAGAAGGTGGATACTTTTATATTTTGGTTGCAGAAGCGTTTTAAAACTAATTTTTAAAACTTAGCATCACCGTTTTGCCATTATTCAGAAATTCTACAGAATCAGCCAAATTCCTCATTAAAAAAATGCCTCTTCCGTGTGGCTTATCAATATTGGCAGGGTCGGTAGGATCAGGCAAAGCATTATAATTAAAACCGTTACCTTCATCACTAACATTAAAAGTTAAAAGCTGATTAACATTATTAAATCCAATTTCCACAAATTTTTCCGGATTATTTTGATTACCGTGTTGTATGGCATTGTTTACGGCCTCTGTTACGGCAATAAGTATGTTGCCATAACTATCCTCGTTCACTTTATAAACTTGGCAAACATCATCAATTAACTTTTCCACCAGTCTAATATTCGTATTGGTACTACTAATTTTAATATGTTCACCCTTTGCCGGAATCATTGTTATTGTTTTCCTGTGTTATTTAAATAAGTATTCACTTTCTCTTTATAATAAGGTGTTAAATTTGGCGGAACAGTATTTAACAACTCCAATTCTTTTTCTTTCATCCTTTTATACTCTAAAAATTGTTTTGGGTTGCTTAATTGTTCATTTTTTGCTTCATTACTTTTACGTTGTTCATCTTGCTCTCTTTCCCTTTCTGCCTTTTCACTTTCAAGCAATTTTGTTAAAATATCTTGTTGCCTCCTCATTGTTTCGTTAGTTAACTGCTTGTTAACCAAATCTTTCTCGGTTTGCTCCATTAAATCCGCTAAATTACCGCCAGGGTTAGATCCTTTATTTTTTAACTTATCCATTAACTGTTGCATCTGTCTTCTTAAAGCTTCTTGTTGGGCAGCCATTTTTGCAAACTGCTCACTGCTGCCCGGCATCATACCCATATTTCCATTTTTTCCCATTCCCGGACTTTGGCCATTTCCCGGTTTCTCTCCGGGTTTTTGTCCGGGCTTTTCTCCAGGTTTTTGTCCCTTTTCAAGCGCATCCTTTAATTGTTGCATTTGCTTATTGAGTTGTTCTTGCATTTGCTTCATGCTTTGCATACTTGGTTTACCCTGTCCCTGACTAGGATTATTACCCTTCCCCGGCTTTTTGCATTTTCCACTTCCCGGCTTTCCATCTTTCTTCTTTTTCATCTGCATTTGCATTTGCTCTAAGCTCTCGTTTAACAATAAAGCTAAATTGTTAATAGAAGTCATCGCACTTTGCATACGCATATTTGCTTCACTTGTGTTTCGCTCTGCCAAAACTTTAATTGTTTTATCCATATTATTATTAATCGAACTTATTTCTCGATTAACCAAAGCACTTATTTGAGGAGCTCGCTTACTTAAAGCTAACAAACTATCTTCAATAATTTTACTATCGTCGCGTAATTTACTTTGTTGCTTTGGGATATTTACATATTGTGGATTATCCACTCTTGTTTTCGGTAGAACTTTTAATAAATCTTCCTGGGAATAGGAAAGATGAAGCAGGTTCTCAAGAATTTGTCTGAGATCGGCCATATTTTCTTCTTCTTGTTGTTGCTCTGCTTCCGACATTGAATCTTCCATGGCTTCCTTCATTTCCTGCATTTTTTCTGAAGCCTTTTGTTGATTCTTGGAAGCATTACTTTTCGAACTTTTACTGTTTTTGGATAACTGTTCCTTGGCTTGATTCAATTCATTTGCAATATCCTTCTGTAACTGTTCTGTTTTAGCTAAATCATTAGGTTCTTCTAGCTCCTGATTCTTTTTTTCCAAATCCTTTAAATCCTCTTTGAGTTTATCAAATTCCTTATTCAGTTCATCTTGCTTTTTATTTAAATCAGCATTTTTTTCATCGCTATTTTTTTCATTCGCTGCTTTTTGAGTTTCCTTATTTAACTGATCTTGTTTATTTTTTAGTTCATCCAATTTATCAATTGCGTTTTGCATCTTCTGCTCAACTTCTAATTGTTTAAAAGCTTCAAGATTTCGGTCCAATTCCTTTTCAATGTCTTTATTAGTCAATTTTATTTCCTCCAATTTTTCCTGAACCTGATTCTTATCTAACTTTTCCATCATTTTCTGAAGTTCTTCAAACAACTTCTTCATTTCAGGAGTCATTACATTTTCAAACAATTGCTCAAGTTGTTTTTGTTTTTCAAGTATAGATTCATCTGTTTCATTAAACTGGTTTTGTTGCTGATTATTCGTCTTGTTTTCTTCCTTAATTTCTTCTATTTTATTTTTTAACTCACTTTGCTTTTTCAACAAATCTTCAATTTTCTTTTTTTCTTCGTAACCCAATTGCTTCTTGTCGTTTATTTTTTTGGATAATTCATTAACGTCTTTTTGCAACTGCTTGGTTTTACTGATGCTTTCCTCCAGATCTTTCTTGATTTCAGAATTATTCTTTTGCGTTACTTCATTTAACTCATCCTTTGTTGGTGCCTTAAGGGTTTTTATCTGTGTTTTAGCGCTTTTGATTCCATTAACGCCATCATTGTCAAAAACCTCAAAATAGTAGTCAATTTTATCACCTGGCATCAATTGAAATGCGTTGCCATTAAAAAAATAAAAGAACGGTTGTGTAATTGTTTGTTTATTACAATCTATTGATTGAATACCTTTTTTCTCCGAAACTTTTCCGGTAGAATCTGTACTTAAAATTGTGTAATTGAAAGTCAACTTAGAAAAACCATAATCATCTTTTATTTGCCCGCTAAAGTAGATGTTCTTAAAATTTATAGAATCAGCTTTTTCATTCACTTCTATTACCGGATACTGATCCTGAATAACATTAACACCATATGAAACCGAATCTACAGACGAATTAACATTATCATTTAAAGCTTTAATTGTATATTGATTACTTTCTAGAAACTTTCTCGAATAACCAAATCTGTTTTCTGAAGTTTGTTCAGGTATAATTAAAGTATCGTTAAATTTAAGTTGTAAGCGGGATGCGTGTTGCGTGTTAAATATCCAAGTTACTTTTGTGCCTTGAGGAATTTGCACATCACCTGTGTTTTCAACTGTTTCGTTAGGTTTTCTTAAATAAGCAGGATAAACCAATTGTAAACTGAACTGTTTTAGGCTTGGCTTTGGTAAAACCTTTAACTCATAAGTTCTAGAACTAAACCCTGCCGCATTGAGGCGAAACGGAGTTGTTTCCTGCAAATTCTTAAACTCATAAGTAAAATTAAGTTTATTTTGCTTAAGCAGTTTATACTCCATTCCATTAATTTCAATAAAAACCTCATTAGGTAATTCTGCTCCTGTGACTTTTAGTTGTAAAAGATAATCTTTAGACTGAAGGGCGATTAAATCTTTATTGATGATTTCAAATTTAAAAGGCATTTCCTTTTCAAAATGATTTGAATAATTAATGATGCGGTCAGTTGATTTGGTTATGACCTGCGGCCAAATAACTATAATGGCAATTGTGAGAAATAAAAAAGGTAATGTGTACTTAAGATATTTGCTATTCTCACTAAAGTCAATTGCAGTACTAAAGGGCACAACCTTTAATTCATCTATTTTCTGATTAATTCCCGCAATTAACAAATCATCTGATCCACTGATTGTTTTATTATTTTGCAATTGTAATACATTTAATAATTTATCCTGAACATTTATAAAATGTGTTCCAATAATGCCGGCTGCTTGCTCATAATTAAGCACTTCACCAATTTTATTAAGTTTCAGCAATGGAATAACTATATACTTTGCTACAAAGAATAAGAACAAACTGATAAAACTAAAAAACAGAACGCCGCGAATTATTGAATTAAATTCTCCAAAATATTCTAAAGTTGTTACAGTAAGAAACGATGCCAATAAAACAGCTGTTGTGTATAAAAAACCACGAATTAACTGATTTTTATAATACTTGCGAATGAATTCATCAAGTTTATTTATTAATTCTATTTGGTTAACACCTTTCATCTTTATTATAACAAATTTAATTTAATTTGTTCTAAATTTAAGCTAAATGGTGTTAAAAAGTGTATTAAATGGCTTCAAACTAAGGTTGGTTGGGCAGAATTATACATAGCATAAAACTTACCTGAAGTGTTCATTAAAAGATCAATCGGCGAACCTTCCTCTAATATCTTTCCTTTTTCCAAAACAAATATTTTGTCAACATTTTTAATAGTAGAAAGCCTATGAGCAATTATGATTGAAGTGCGGTTTTTAGAAATTTTATCTGTAGCACTTTTAATTAATGTTTCAGTTTCTGAATCAATCGTGGCTGTTGCCTCGTCTAAAATAAAGATACCGGGATTGTAAACATAGGCCCTGATAAAAGCTATTAGTTGTTTCTGCCCCGCTGATAAACTTTGTCCGCGTTCACTTACTTTATAATTAAAGCCGCCCGGAAGCGATTGAATATAATCATATAAACCGATTTCTTTGGTAGCTTTTTCAACAGATTCAAGAGTGATTTCAGGATTGTTTAGTGTGATGTTATTTAATACACTATCATTAAACAAATGAACATCTTGTAGCACAACACCAGTATTTTGCCTCAATGAATTAAGTGTATATTCTTGAATGCTCCTGCCATCTATTTTAATTGAACCATTATTTATTTCATAAAATCTACTTAATAAATTAATTATTGTTGTTTTTCCTGAGCCTGTTGCACCAACAAAGGCAACTGATTCACCTTTCTTAATTTCGAAACTTAACTTGTTAAGGATATTAACGTCCGGTAAATAAGAAAAATCAACCTGATCAAACACAATATTTTTCTGAACGCTTTTAAATTCTATTGTTCCCACATCCTCTATTATTTCATTGGTATCTAATACTTTAAAAACACGTTCAGCACTTACAAATCCCATTTGTATGGTGTTTAAACGATCAGCTAACATTCTTATTGGCCTAAACAGAAGATTGACCATCATAATAAAAAATGTAACATCGCCTAAATTAATATTCTGTTGATTAGACTTTATACCTGCGAACCAGATTATCAAAGCAATAGAGGTAGCTGCTAAAATATCCACAACAGGAAAAAAAACAGAGTAATAAAAAATTGATTTAATGTTTGCGTCGCGATGTTCCTGATTGATGATGGTGAATTTTTTGTACTCGGCTTGCTCCCGATTAAAAGTTTGTATTAAGCTCATTCCTGTTATGTGCTCCTGAGTGAAAGTGTTCAAATTGCTAACTGCGTTCCTCACCATAGTGAACGTTTTTTTAACCCCTTTTTTAAATAAGGCTGTTGCTACAAAAAGAAATGGTATTGTACTAAATGCCAGTAAAGACAACATCCAATTTTGATTCAACATTACCGCACAAAATATTAAGAGCATTAAAATATCTCCTGCAATCACTATAAATCCCTGAGCAAATACATCACTTAAACTTTCAATATCACTTATACATCTTGTCACTAACATGCCAACAGGCGTATTATCAAAATAGGCGTTTTTTAGCTTTAAAATATGTTTATATACCTGGTTTCTTAAATCATTTACTATACTTTGACCGATCAAGCTGGTGACTCTTATGTTAATTGTTTGTAAAACTGCTTCAGTAACTAAAGATATTAGTATTAAAAGGCTAATTAAATTTAAATATGAAACATCTTTTGTTTCACTAACAGCCTTGTTCAGCACTTCCTTTATAAGCAGGGGTCTAACAATTGCAAAAACTGATAAACTTAAGGTTAGAAAAACAGAAGCGATAAAGAGTGCTTTGTAAGGCTTTGTGTAGGCTAGAATACGCCTTACAAGTGATATATTTAATTTACTTGCCAAGATAAATAGTTTCAGGATACTTTATTCTTGTGAGGAATAGCGCTTCAGGCGGCATATTGTTACCTGCCTTGCTCCTGTCCTTGCATTCAATTATACTATTAAAATCCTGCAGTGTAATTTTATTCTTCCCAACCAAAATTAATGTTCCAACAATTGCACGCACCATTCCTCTTAAAAATCGGTCAGCTGAAATTACAAATCGCCATTCGTTAACATTCGTTTTTTGCCAAACTGCCTTAGTAATTTTACAGTTGTTGGTTTTAGTTTGTGCGTGCAATTTACTAAAGCTGGTAAAATCTCTATGTTCCAATAATAATAATGCTGCTCTATTCATTAGTTCAAAATCAAGGTCGCCGTATATATAGGTGCTAAACTGACTAATGAATGGATTTTTGTGTTGATGTATGTGGTAGTAATAGGTCCTTTCAACTGCATCAAATCGAGCGTGTGCATTAGGTTTAACTTGAAAGAGATCATTTATTGAAATTGATTCCGGTAAAACCGTATTAAATTTATAAATCCAGTGTTCTTTGTTTTGCTCAATGTCTAACAAGCTTGAATCAAAATGAGCTATATAATTTTTTGCACTAACGCCGGTATCTGTTCTCCCACAACCAACTAATTCGATGCGTTCCTTTAGAATCATACTCAACTTATCCTCAATAACCTGCTGCACAGTATTTGGTGTATTACTTTGAATTTGCCATCCATTATATGTTACACCATTATATGAAAGGGAAGTAAAGAATCGTTGCATGAGCTACAAATGTACTTAAAAAACAAGATGTCGAAAGCATTTCGAGACAAAAAAACCCGCATGAAGCGGGTTTGAATTATTGGTCGTATTTATTATATCCCGCAGGAACTTCTAATTCACTATCCTCAGGAGTTCGTTTAGTTATTTTAATTACTTCTAATTTAGAAATGACCTTTCCATCACTAATAGATTTCTCTTCACTCAAAAATGGCATACTTCCTTCAGGTAAACCTTCAATTTTAGCAAAATAAATACTTTGCTTATCTTTCCTGTTCCACAACTTCAATAAAGGAATAAAGAAATTATACTTTTCCGTGGCTATCCAGTAGGTGATTTGAGTATTTTCTTCGGTGTTTTTTACAATATATTCATTACAATTTGTTCCTTGTATTTTTTTAGTACCACCTTTGGTTACAACACATTGGCCTTTAATAATTGGTGGTGTTTCACTTTTATTAATACCCCATACTCTTCGTTTGGGGTTTAAAAATTTAACTGTATTCGCATTCAAATCAAAAATGAAACTTCCTTCCATGGCAGACTGACTTCTTTTGTATTGATCTAACTTAATTACTTTATCCTTTACAATGTAAATATTTGTGCTTGTATCTTTTGAGTTAAAATATTTGAATTCAATATTCCCATTAAACGTTTGAGCAATAGCATTAATTGCTATAAAAATGGAGCTTAAAGTGATAATTATTTTTTTCATGTTAAAAATTTGAATACTAATATATGTAATTTAGCTAAACAAATGCAAAAGAACACAAAATATTTAGGGAATTTTGGCGAACAAATTGCTGCAGAATATTTGATAAAGAACAACTTTTCTATTTTAGAAAAAAATTGGCGTTACAAAAAATATGAAATTGATATTATTGCGCAAAAAAATAACATCATCCATATTATAGAAGTTAAAACTCGCCATTTATCTGAGTTTGGAGAGCCGGAGGATTTTGTAACCAAAGCCAAACAAAAATATATTGTAACTGCAGCTAATGAATATATTATTCAAAAGAATCTCAACTTTGAGTGCGAATTTGATATTATCGCCATCAAAATTATGGAAGATAAGCAACCACATATAAACTATCTAAAAAATGCCTTTTACCCAAAAGTTAACTGAATTCAATTGTTTGGTTGTTTTAGGTGTTACTGCTTCGGGTAAAACCAACTTAGCTTGTCAAATGGCACACAAGTTAAACGGCGCTATAATAAGTGCTGATAGCCGACAAGTATATAAACACTTAACAATAGGAACCGGAAAAGATTTAAATTCATACTGCATCGAAGGCTCTTTAATACCATACTATGGCATTGATATAGCTGAACCATACGATCAATATTACCTTCATCAATTTTGTGAACTTTTAAATTCTTCATTTAACATTATTACAAAGCAAAAAATACTACCTATCATTTGTGGTGGAACCGGATTGTACTTAGATGCTTTGTCTAAATCATTTGAGTACACCCAAATTAAAGAAAATTCGCAATTACGTTTAACGCTTGATGGTAAAACAAAAGAAGAACTATTAATTGTGTTAGGTACTTTTAATGAGAGCGACACACAACATGTGGATAAAAGCTCCATTAAAAGGATCATTAGAGGAATAGAAGTTGCAGATTACTTAAAATCCAATCAAATTGTAAAACATCAACTTCCCTATAAACCTCTATACATTGGTATTCAAACAGAATTGAATGACTCAATCAAACAAATAAATAAACGATTACATGATCGTTTAAATAACGGGTTAATTGAAGAAGTGGAAGGTTTAATAAAAATGGGAATTACGTATGAGCGCTTAATAAACTTAGGTTTAGAGTACAAATACATCTCTCACTATTTACAAAAAAAATTAACTTATTCAGAATTTAAGGAGCAACTTGCGCTTGCTATCATTCAATATAGTAAACGACAAAGTACTTGGTTTAAAAAAATGGAAAAAGAAGGAACGCATATTAACTGGTTTAAACAATCAGAACTTAGTGAAAGCAACATAAACGAAATAATTAACACAATAAAAAAAGCGAAATCAATGCATTGATTTCGCTGTTATTCTTTCTTGAATTAAATTAATTTCCTAAATCTTCAAAATTAACATCACTGCTATTGTTGGCCACAGCAGGCGAATGTTGATTTATATGCTGGATGGTTTCATTCAATCCTTCAACAAACTTTTCAAAATCCTCTTTATATAAAAAGATTTTGTGTTTTTCGTAAAAAAATTTACCATCATCACCAAAACGCTTTTTACTTTCAGTAATCGTTAAGTAATAATCGTTTCCTTTAGTACTCTTCACATCAAAGAAATACGTTCGTTTTCCGGCCCTTACAGGTTTTGAGAACATATCACTGCGCTCATTTCTTTCAAAATCTTCAGACATAGTTGTTTTATTGTATAAACAAATATTGTAAAAAAACTTCGATACTACAATGAACTGTTAATAATTTAAATAATTGTTAATACTTAGCTTAAACCTTAGTGATTAAACTAAAAGGAGCACTCATTAACAGAGTACTTAGTTGTTTTTTCAATAACTTCTCCTCCAAAAATAGGGCTAAAACTAATCATGATTTCAGCTGTATGTGGACTTGTCCTTAATAAACGATTTATACTTAAATCATACGCCAAACCAACATTCCAATTATGTAAAAGTCTAAACTGAACGATGCCACTGATAAAATTATTTACTCTTAAACTCATACCCAATGCCAATCGCTTATTATAATAATTCATAACATTAAACTCAAAGTTAGGGATGCTTGTAAATCCTCCTTTTACATTAACAGCTAAAACTAAATTATCAAAATCAGTAATTTTTATTTTAGTACCAATACTTGTGTTGTAATTAAGCAGAATTCTGCTTGGGGTACCAATTGTTCCTCCTAACCCACCCCTTTTTCTGATTGCTGCATGCTGTATAGCTAAATCATAAAAAAAACGTTTGTTTGTTAATCTTAAACCCGGAACCACATCAGGTATCGCCCAAACACTGCCGGCACTTGAATTAACCGCCGGATCGTTTAAATCAAAAGAACTTTTTTCAATACGATAATTCTTTACGCCTGCAAAAACACCAGCACTAATTAACCACCTTGAGCTTGCCAATAAATGAATAGTGTAACTTAGCCAATAATCCGTTTGTCTATAAACACCATTTTGATCCTGAGCCAAATATACACCAACATTATGCCAACGTTTATAGCTCCTTTGTGGCACAAAATTGTAATTTGCCGAAACAAATGCACTGCGTGGATTATTAGATAAACCGATCCACTGTGTTCGCCCTCCAAAAATTAACTCAAATGGAACACGCACAACAGTGCCGCTGGCGGCAGGATTATATCCTATTTTATTAAACAAAAACTGTGTGTATTGAGGGAATTGTTGAGCTTTATAAATTCCTATACCAAATATCAAGTATAATATAACCCTCTTCATCTTAAAATAGTAACATCCCCCTTAATTGTTTTTTTATCCTTACCATCTTCATAGGTTATAACGTAATAGTAGGTAGCATCAGCAACTTTGATTCCGTTCCATGTTCCGTCCCATGGTACATATTTATCACTTTGCTCATGTACTTTTTGTCCCCATTTGTTAAATACCGTAATTTCATACTTCAGTAAAGAATTAATATTACCGATATTCCATGTGTCATTGTAAGAATCACCATTTGGAGTAAAATGATTTGAAGGAACAACCGGGCACGCCAATTTATCTATTGTAAAATTTATTAATGTGTCCTTTTTTCCTTTAATAACAATATTAACATTGTAATCTCCTTGGTTTAAATTGGTAATAACGCTTGTATTACTTTGTCCATTACTCCAATTAATATATAAAGTGTCTGTTACTTTCAAACTATCTATTTGAACACCGGCACTCCCCGCAGTACAAACATAATCCGTTTTTGATAAGGAAATAACATAATTGTTCTGCGCCAGAAAACAACTATTTAAACAAAATAAGAATAGGAAATACCTCATTTAAAAAATTAAAAATAATAAAAAAACATAAAATAAACGACTTTTTAAATGTATATTTACGACACTCAATATGCAAAATATTATATCACCGGTAAGCAAAGAGGCGTTGTTAAGCGAGTTAAACAAAAACACCTTTGTTCGTAAAACCAACAATGGTAACAATGAAATTTATATTATTACACATCATAATTCTCCAAACGTGATGCGAGAAATAGGTAGGTTAAGAGAGGTTACATTTCGTCATGCCGGAGGTGGAACAGGCCTTGAAATCGACCTAGATGAATTTGATACCTCATCACATCCTTATCAACAACTTTTGGTGTGGAACCCAGAAGATCAAGAAATTGTTGGTGCCTATCGCTTTATCCTTTGCAAGGACGCAGAATTTATTAATGGTAAAGTAAACTTGGCTACTACTAAACTATTTAATTTTAGTGATAAATTTTACAAAAATTATTTAAATTATACTATAGAACTGGGGCGTTCTTTTATTCAGCCGGCTTATCAACCAAGCGAACAATTCCGAAAAGGTTTATTCAGTTTAGATAATTTATGGGATGGCCTTGGAGCAATAGTAGTGGATAATCCAAGCCAAAAATATTACTATGGTAAAGTAACGATGTATACAGATTTTAATGTAACTGCCAGAGACTACATTTTAGCCTTTCTACACCACTATTTTCCTGATCCTGAAAAATTAGTTACGCCCATTCATGGATTAACAAATAAAACTAACGTATCAAGCTTTATCTCCGAATTAAAAGGCTTGGACTACAAAGCAGGACACGCACATTTAAACAAAAGCGTAAGATCGCTTGGCGAGAACATTCCTCCCTTAGTAAATGCCTACATGAATTTAAGTCCAACCATGAAAAGTTTCGGTACAGCAATTAACCCAACTTTTGGCGGGGTAGAAGAAACGGGCATTCTTGTAACAATTGCTGACATCTATGAATCAAAAAAAGATAGACATATTCAATCCTATTTATCAGAAAAAGCAGCACGTTAATTGAAAATTTCTAAAGCTATATTTGTTAAAAGTGCAGGGCAATTTAAAGATTGTAAAAAAAGCAACTTGCCCGAATATGCTTTTATTGGAAGAAGTAATGTTGGAAAGTCATCACTAATTAACATGCTTTGCAACAACAATAAATTAGCAAAAACATCTGCCACGCCGGGCAAAACGCAATTGATTAATTTTTTTTTAATTAATGAAAATTGGCAGTTAGTAGATTTACCCGGCTATGGTTATGCTAAAAAAAGCAAGGCCCTTCGTGAAAGTTTTAGTACGCTAATTATTGATTATTGTATCAAACGAGAAAACCTAGTTTGTTTATTTGTCTTGATTGACAGTAGGCTTACATTACAGCAAATTGATTTAGAATTTTTAGAATGGTGCGCTAAGAACAATATTCCGTTCTCTATAATATATACAAAAGCAGATAAGAATAGTAAAAACGAATTAGCTAAAAATATTTTTGCGATTGAAAATTCTTTAAAAAAAATTTGGGATGAACTGCCCAATACATTTATTTCTAGTGCAGAAAAGCATGTTGGTAAAGAAGATATTTTAGAGTTTATTCATTATCATAACCAGTCATTTGGAAAACTTCCCAAATAATATGAAAAAATCATTGTTTAATTAGTACCTTAAGTCAAGGCAATGAAAATCAAACTTTTTTTATATCTTTTATTTTTCTTCAGCATAAAACTTTTTTCGCAAGTAAATATCGATTCTCTATACCAAATTGCCATTAAAGAAAAAAACGATACGGCAAAAATCAGAATGTTTGCCGATTTAGCTCAACTTTGCGATGAAAAAGACATTCCACAATACGCGAATAAGGGCATACAATTAGCGGAGCAATTCATCAAATCAAATGTCGGCAATGCATTTAATATTAATAACCTAGATCTACCAAAAAACTTACCCGAAAAAACAAAACAACACCTATTTAAATATTATGGAAGATTACTAAATAGTAAAGGCGTTTTTGAACTTGGACAAGGTAATAACCAAGCTGGAATTGCAGCTTTAGAAAAATCCTTAAAAGCATATGCAGTTTATAACGATACAATTGAGATGGCTGTAACACTATCAAATATTGGTATCAATCTATTTTACTTGGGCGATACACCAAAATCCACAAAAGCAATCTCTGAAAGCTTAAAATTGTTTACAAGTAAAAAAGACAAAAAAGGAATCATTCAATGTTACAATGCATTTAGCATAATTGCCCGAACCAATGGCGACATATTAGGTGCCATAGACTATATCTTTAAAAGTTTAAAGATGAGCGAAGCCTCAAAAGATTCGATTTCTTTAGCTAACCTATATAACAACTTAAGTGTTTTTTACCTTGATGTTGAGGATTTTGAAAAAGCAGAACAATATGCTTTAAAAAGTTTAGAAATAAGTTCTAAGATAAAAGAAGAAAGAACTCAAAGCAACGCTTATAATAATTTATCGTTCATTTACAAAAAACAGGGTAACATAAAGAAATCATATGAAAATTTATATCTAAGTACTAATATTTCGGAAAAACTTGGAGATAAAAACCAACTGGTATCTGCTTACTCAAACATTGGCGTGATGCGCAAAGACGAAAAAAAATACTCCGAAGCCATTGAGTTTTATAATAAATCCTTAAAAATTGCGACAGAAATAAATTCTATAGATGGTATTGCAAATGCAAACTATAAATTAGGTGAAGTTTATTCACTCCAAAACAATAATCTAAAAGCGCAGCTTTACGCCGAAAAATCTTTGCAACTCAGTCAACAGAT
Source organism: Bacteroidota bacterium (assembly GCA_020403265.1). Classification (GTDB taxonomy): domain Bacteria; phylum Bacteroidota; class Bacteroidia; order B-17B0; family Aurantibacillaceae; genus Aurantibacillus. The sequence goes on along the minus strand of JADBXZ010000010.1, from coordinate 6,075 downwards.
CAATTCAGCCATAGATATAAAAAATTCTGCAGGTATTTTAAAAGACATATACGAAAAAAATGGTCAATATCAAAAGGCCATAATGATGGCGAATTTATTTATTAAACTAAAGGATAGCATTCTAAGTTTTGATAAAAAAAGAGAAATTACCCGAAAAGAAATTAAGTATAATTATGATAAAAAAATATTAGCAGACAGTATTAAAAATACAGTTCAAAAAAAATTAGATGACGCAAAAATAGAGCTTCAAAAAACGCAGATTGAGCAACAAAAAAGTTTGCGTAAATTACTTTTAATTGGCATAGGTATAATTTTTATTTTATTGATTTATACAATTAATCGTTTATTGGTTAACGCGAGACAAAAGAAAATAATTCAGAATCAAACCAAAATTACTGAGCAGCAAAAAAATGAATTAGAACTAAAAAATAAAAATATTCAAGAAAGTATAGAAGCTGCTAAAGACATTCAAGTTACTATTTTTCCGAACCAGTTAGAAATTGCCAGTTATTTTAAGGATCAATTTCTAGTACTTCAACCATTGGATAATTTAAGCGGTGACTTTTTCTGGATCAAAAAAATCAACTCCCATATAATCATTGTAATTGGCGATTGCACCGGGCACGGTATTCCCGGATCAATGCTAACTTTACTGGCTAATGAGTTTCTTAACAAAATTATTGTTCAAAATAAACATCACACACCATTAAGCATTTTAAGTGAGCTAAATAAAGAAGTAAACGATTACCTGAAAAGAAAAAATACTCAAGGTAGATTTTTAAGTGAAGGGATGGATGTAGCCATTTGTAGTGCTGACATGATAAGCAACAAATTAACTTATGCAGGTTTAAATATTAATTTACATCTCAGTGATAACGATGGTATTTTACAAACTATTCACTCTTCCAGAGGTGAACTAGGCCGGTATAATCAGTTATCCAATATTACAGAACACAACTTCAACATAAGTAGTTTTAAGGGTTTTTATCTTTCAACTGATGGGCTAAAAGATCAATTGAAATATAGATCAAATGCATCAAATTTTGGTTACAATGGATTTGAAAGCTTTTTGAGTTCAGTACAACAAGAATCATTTATGGAACAATCCATTCAACTTAAAAAACTGATACAAAATGCCTGTACTAAAGAAAAACAAATAGACGACATTTTAGTATTTGGTTTTAAATTATAATTTTAATGAAAAGCGACTGGGAAATATTGCAAGAAAAGCTAACTGAAAGATTTGGTACCCCAATGGATTTTGATGCGATACTTTTCACTATAGGACTTCAAGAGTTAAATAAACCCTTTAAGAAGTATAAAAAAGATGAAAAACTTGATGTAATGCATGTTGCTATTTGTACCTTATTGGAGCCTTTTGGATTTTATGAGTATAAAGGAATTGATGATGATGGTTGGCCACATTGGGAATTAAAAGAGAATTTACCTCATTTGGAGGCAAAGCAACAGAACAAGTTAATCATTGATTCTATTATTGATTATTTCAAAAAGAACAACTTTATTTAAAATAGCTTACTAATTTTGTAGAAGAATATTTGACTAAAATTATGGATTCTCAATTTAATACCGACTTAAATTTATCAGAGCAACCTCAACGACCTGAGTTCCTAAAGATTCTCTGCATTCTCTCTTTTGTAGGGCTAGGCATCATGATTATTTTCTCATTTTTAATGATGCTCTGTTTAGCTATTGACGACTCTAAAATCAATGAGGTATGGGACGAAGCAATCAAAGCAAACCCGATGCTGGAAAATTTTGACCCATCCAAATTATTAAAAGGCGTTGGGATGCTAGGTGCATTAACCTTAATTGCCAACTTAGTCTCTCCGATGGGAGTAATTCAAATGTGGAAACTTGAAATGAAAGGCCTTATAGTTTATGCTGTAGCAGAGATTGCAGCTAACTTCCTTTCGCTCTTTATTGATTTGGGAATGCCTCAAGAACAAAAATCATCAGTAGCCGGAATCATATTTTGGATTGTGATTGATAGTCTCTTTATCTTAGCCTACTATCACAATTTAAAAAAAATTAACTCTAACCCTCTCCAATAATTATGCAAAGCAAATACCCCAAAGGCCTCTTTTTTTTAGTGTTCACAGAATTCTGGGAACGCTTTGGTTACTATCTGATGATAGGAATATTTACTCTTTACATGACAACAGACACTGAAAAAGGAGGATTTGGTTGGGATAATGGCGAAGCAGCCGACATTTATGGAACCTTCATAGCCGCAGCTTATCTGACACCTTTTATGGGAGGGTTACTGGCCGACTTAAAATTGGGTTATCGCTTTTCAATAGTGCTTGGCGGAATTTTAATGGGTATTGGCTATTGCATGCTTGCCATTCACGAAATGTGGGCGTTTTACACATCACTGGTTGTTATGGTAATTGGAAATGGTTTTTTTAAACCAAACATTTCAACCTTACTTGGGAATCTATACAATGCCCCGGAATTCAAAGACAAAAAGGATACCGGATATAACATTTTCTACATGGGCATTAATTTAGGTGCTTTTATTTGTGTGTATATCGCCGCCTTTATGCGTAACAAATTTGGCTGGGGTGCTGCATTTACAGCAGCCGGCGTTGGCATGTTTATTGGCGTGATAACCTTTTTAATTGGCAGCAAACATTATAAACATGTTGATATAAGAAAAGAACCAAGCCCTGAAGATAAACCATTTATAATGCAGTTTGCCCGAATCATGGGTGTTGGTGTTTGCTTTGCTGTGATGGGTTGGTTCTTGCCGGATACTATTTTTGGAAGCAATAGTACCGATGCGTTTTTTGCTTTCTGTATTCCTGTAATTTATTTTTTTTCAAGTATATTTTTAAAAGCCAGTCCGGAGGAAAAAAAACCACTTGGTACCATGTTCACCATATTTCTAATTGTAATTTTATTTTGGGCCATCTTTAAACAAAATGGAACTGCATTAACAACTTATGCAAATTTTTATACTGACAGAGAAAGTCCCGAGTTAATTACTAAAGTCACCTCTGCTTTATATCAATCTGAATCGTTAATTGCTAAAAACGACAGTGTTAATCAATTGGATGAACAATTCAGAAAAATAAAGGATGCTAATGGTAAAGTACAAAAATGCGTTGATTATCCTGCTTATTTCAAAAACATAGATCCATCCAAGATGCCAAAAGAAGGAGATGGAGTTAACTTAATCAACACGGAAATTTTTCAATCAATTAATCCATTTTTTGTTGTCGTACTTACGCCTTTAATTATCTCCTTTTTTGCTTTTTTACGTAAGCGAAAAAAAGAACCAACCACTGCAACAAAAATTATGTTTGGCCTATTAATTAGCGCCTTATCTACTTTAGTGATGGTTGCTGCTGTTCATTACACCGGCAATGGCATGCACAAAGCAAGTGCATGGTGGCTAATTAGTTGTTATGGTGTAGTTACTATTGGCGAATTATGCTTGAGTCCAATGGGTTTATCTATGGTTTCTAAACTATCTCCTGCTCGTTTAACGGCACTTATGATGGGCGGATGGAGTTTAGCAACTTCCATCGGAAATAAGTTAAGTGGCGTGCTTGCTAAAAACTGGGATAAATTTGACAACAAGGCCAATTATTTTTGGTTAAACTTCGCGCTTTTAATGCTAGCATTTTTCATCATGCTGTTTTTATTGAAGCGCCTTAATCAAGTTTTTAAAACTAAATAACATGCAAGAAGATTTAAGTAAACTCATCGGGCAATTCAGAGAAGACTTCATGAAAGGAAGTCTCTCGGAAGAAGAAGTGTTAAAGCAACCAGATGAACAGTTTAGTAGGTGGATGCATGAGGCAATTGAATCAAAAGTAATGGAAGTACAAGCCTTCAACTTATGTACGGTAAGTTCTGATAATAAACCCAGCAATCGAATTGTGTATTTACGTGAATTTGGCAACAACTTGTTTTACTTTTATACAAATTTCGAATCCAGAAAAGCAATTAACATTCAACAAAACAACAATGTAAGTGCATGCTTTTTTTATCCCGAACTGGAACGCCAAATCAGAATCGAAGGGAAAGTTTTCCAAGCAGAAGAACAAAAAAGTAACGCCTATTTTGATAAAAGACCTCGTGAAAGTCAAATTGGTGCATGGAGTTCACCACAAAGTAAAAAAATAAACAGCAGACAAGTTCTAGAGCAATCCCTTCAAGAGCATACAAAAAAATTCAACAATCAATCAGTAAACCGTCCCCCATTTTGGGGAGGCTACGTCATTAAGGCCAATTATTATGAATTTTGGCAAGGGCGCAAAAGCAGGTTGCACGACCGGATATGTTATGAATTAATCAATAATAATTGGACCATTTATAGAATTGCGCCTTAATAAATGCTTAAGTTAATTGTTTTCATACCGATTTTCCTTTCGTCATTTATTTTCTCCCAAAATATTGATATTCCTCACGGTTACAAAATCATCAAACTAATTGAAGGAGATTTAAACAAAGATAATATCACTGAAATAGTAGTTGTTTTTGACACTCAAGACTCAAGCAGCAATGGAAAAGTAAGAGAACTTACTATATTTAAAAAAATTAATGATAAATATTTTGTTTGGAAAAATTCCAGAAACGTAATTGGAGGGAGTCAAAGTGGCGGCATGTTGGGTGACTCCTTTGAAAATGTAAGCATTGAAAATGGAATCTTGATAATTTCCAATAATGGCGGCAGCAGTTGGAAATGGTCGACAACGGATAAATACAGCTTTCAAAACAATGAATTTGAATTAATTGGATATACAACCACTTATGGTAAAAATTGTGAATACTGGACTTTCGTTGACTATAACCTATCCACAGGCAAAATCAATTACAAAAAAGAAATAGAATCTTGTGATGAGAATGGAAATCAGAAAATTATAAAAACCATAAAAGAATATTTTCAATGGAAAAAGCTTAAATTAAACCTTGATAACAGAAAAATTAAAGAAGAAAAAATAGTAACACCAAAGTACAAAGAAGAGATTTATATTTAATATGACAAAACAAGAGAAAATAAAAAACTTTGACGCCAACGGCATTGGTCAATTGAATGACGGCATGTTTGGCTTACCTTTTACCATAGACGAATGCAATACAGTACTTATACCTGTACCTTGGGAAGTCACGGTAAGCTACGGAGGTGGAACAGCCGATGGACCACAAGCCATTTTAGATGCCAGTTATCAGGTAGATCTGTACGATCCCTTCGTTAAAAACGCCTGGCATTTGGGTATAGCCATGGACGAAATAAGCGATGAAGTAAGAAGTAAAAGTGACAAGAACCGTCAGTCCGCAGAACGTTATATTAACGATTTGGCAAATGGTGGTGACGAAAACGATACTGAATTAAAAAAGGTTGCAACCCAAATAAAACAAGAATGCGAATGGTTAAATAAATGGGTAAAAGAACGTTGCCTTCATTTTTTAAATCAACAAAAAACAGTAGGCTTGGTAGGTGGCGATCACAGCACACCGCTAGGTATGATGCAGGCACTTGCTGAAAAATTTGGTGAATTTGCAGTTTTACAAATTGATGCGCACGCCGATTTAAGAATAGCTTACGAAGGTTTTGAATACAGCCATGCCAGCATCATGTACAATGCCTTAAAATTAAAAGAAGTACAAAAATTAGTGCAGGTTGGTATCCGAGATTATTGTGAAGAAGAGTTAAACATAATTGAAAACAGCAAAGGGAGAGTAAAAACTTTTTTTGATAGAGATATAAAATATGCGCAATATAATGGCGATAGTTGGGATAGAATTGTTAATAGAATCGTGAATGAATTACCAAATCAAATTTACTTAAGTTTTGATATAGATGGTTTAGACCCTAAACTTTGCCCAAACACCGGAACACCCGTTGCCGGAGGATTTGAGACCGAACAAGTATTATTTCTACTGGAAAAAATTGTAAGATCAGGTCGAAAAATAATTGCATTTGATTTAAATGAAGTAAGTCCGGGTGTAGGTAATGATTGGGATGCCAATGTAGCAGCCCGTTTATTATATAGAATTTGTAATTTGGTTGCTTTTAGCCAAGGTAAGCAAGCTTAACATTTC
>JADBXZ010000001.1 GCA_020403265.1 Bacteroidota bacterium | reverse complement strand
TTGATGAGGCGTTTGGTGAACTGATGCTTGAGCCTCCGGGACCTGTCCAAGTAATATTATATATTGGTGTAGTGGCTGTTGTGGATAACGTAATAGCTGAATTTAAGCAAGTAATTACACCACCTGTGCTTGGGGTGTTGGCAGTCGTGTTATTAATAGCAGCAACCGTTATTGTTGTAAAATTTCTACAGCCATTTATGGTTGCGGTAACACTCATGTTGTAGCTACCTCCAACATTAACACTTGCATTCGCTGAGTTTCCACCACTCACAACACTTGGGCCTGACCACGTGTAAGTAACGCCACTGGTTGGACTTCCACTCAAAACAACAGTTGGCGTTGCGCAGTTAAGTACTGTGTTGGCTGTAATACTTAACGGTGAAGGAATGGTGGTATTAATTGGAACCGAAACTGTTGTTACATTGGTAGACGTACATCCCGCCGTTGAAGTAACTGTGAGTGAAAAAGGCCCAGGACCATTTACCGTAGGATTTGCAGAGGTTCCACCGCTGATTATTCCTGTTCCGCTCCAGTTATAAGTTCCGCCTCCTGACCCGGATAATATCTGAGTAGGATTAGCACAGGTGATACTAGCCGGTGAAGTGCCTGCGCTAGCAATTGGAAGTGGGTTTAGTGTGATTTGTCTTGTATAGGACTGAACAGCACAACCATTCGGCTGAGTAATACTCACTGTATAAATTGTGTTTCCAACCAAAGTTGGTGTAGCAACTATCGATGGGCTTGTAGAAGATCCGCCAATAGCGCCTGAAGTACTGGCAGTCCAGGAATAGGTTGAACCAGCTACTGCATTTGAGGTCACTAAATTGAGAGTTTGATTTTGACAGATGGCAGCTGAAGATGCATTGAGTGTGGCAACTTGGACACCGGTTAATGGTGTAACGGTGTAATCACAATAGTTTCCGGCATAACCGTCAATCATAATATAATAGTCGTTTCCTATCGTTAGTGGAGTTGACGCACCAATTGTAAAAGACGTAGCAGAGGTACTTTGACTTATACAACTAGAAACGGCAGAGAATGTATTGCAATTTGTCGAATTCAATAATAGCATTTGAATACCGCTACTTGATGCACTACAATTGCCTACATTTACCGAAAAGGTTGGTAAAGTTGCATTTGCTTTAAACACAATCCAGCTGTTATTTTCAATAGATCCACAAAAAGGACCGGAAGGGAAAAACGTGTTAGGAAAATCATCAAACTCGCCATTAGAAATAGCTATTTGTTCATTATCAGCGGTAAACCAACCGCCAGTGTTTCCGCAATAAGGATCTGTATCACAAATCCTGGTTGCAGAAGAGCAAATGTCTGAAGCAGGCGAATTTCCTGCACAACCCGTAGGAGGACACCCAATAATAGCAGAGTAACCTTCACCAATATTATTGTCGATATTAGTTGTGAAACGTATTGTGATGATACCGGTTGCAGAGGTTACAAAATTTCCTAAACTTGTATAGGTGTTAGTGAAAGTTGCTAACAAAGGGCCACCTGTACCAACTCCTTGATAAACACGAACAAAATCGCCTGTATTTAAGTCTAAATAAGTAAAATTAATTCGAATTGGTGTTCCCGGAGTGCCGCTTTGAAAAGTATTCCAATGATCATCTCCTTGAAAATAACCTAAAAAGGTACAAAACGGAGGATCATAGCACGCTAAATCGTTACCAACGTTTCCTTTACATGTTGTAAATACACTTCCACCCGGTGGAGTTAAAATATAAGTTTGAGCATAGAATTTACTCCAGAACAAAAGAAGTAAGGTGAATAATTTAAGATGTATATATTTTTTCATATTTAATTCTATTATCAATTAGAAATACATGATTGGTTATTTATCTTTTAATTTCAGCAGGGATGTTTTGTTTTTCAACTACAATTATTTTTTGATTTTTTAATTCTTCTGCAGTAATCTGTCTGCCATCGTAAAGCACCCTGTTTAAACTTAAAAATTTCAATAATTGTGAAATTTGTGTTAAGGATATATGCGAAGTTGAATTGTAGTAAATCGAACCGATTTTATATTCTTCTGAATAACCACTTTTAAAGGTATTTAAACCAGCAAACGACTTTGATTTTTGTACATAGGAATTAAAATCTGCTTGACTAACATTCAAAATTCTAAAATAAAATCCGGAGCCGTTGCTATTGTTTTTGATTCTTGGACTGAAAATTTCCGCGGTTGTTTCTTGAGATTGCATTGATAAGGAGCCACCAATAAAAATCAGAAATAATAAAAGTTTGTTCATAAACCGAAAGTTTAATAATTTAATCATACTAAATTAATAAAAAAATCGACAAACAAAAGAAAAAACAGTACCAAAACACTAAATTGATTTAGGTGGAAATAGCTAAGTGGCAAAAAAGTTCTACCCCAACCTTTAGGGCAGTTTCATCAATATTAAAATTTGATGTGTGAACACCCGCGGTGATATTGTTTTGTTTATTGCCAGTACCTAATCTAAAAAAACAACTTGGAACGGCTTGTGAAATAAATGAAAAATCTTCTGCTGTCATGCGTAAAGGGAGTTCTACAACGTTGCTTTGCCCTAATAATGAAACAGCAACTTGTTTGCACTTTTCCGTTAAGGATTCGTTATTAATCAAGTAAGGATACCCGTGCACAATTTTTAAATCAGATGTTGCATTGTATTTATCTGAAATTGATTTTACGATTTCTTCTAATCTTTCATGCACCTTTTTTCGCCATATTTCATCCATGGTTCGGAAGGTACCTTCTAATTTTACTGAATTCGGAATTACGTTGGTAGCACCTTCCCCACTAATCTTACCAAAGGCAATAACCGTTGGAATATCAGTAATTGGTTTTACCATAAATTCAGTTTGAATTGATAATAAAATCTCGGATGCAATTAATAAAGGATTTATATACTCAGAGGGCATAGCTGCATGACCGCCTTTGCCATTTATTGTTAAATAAAGTTCGTCTGTACTTGCCATGTACATGCCAGATTTAAAACCAACATTACCTGCTTCTAAATTTGGAAATACATGTAATGCAATGGCTTTATCAACCTTTGGATTTTCAAGCACTCCTCCCTCGATCATCAATTTGGCACCGCCGGGTAATACTTCTTCGCCGGGTTGAAACATAATTTTAATTGTGCCATTGAAGTGCTCCTTAAATTCATTTAATATAATTGCAGCACCTAAGGCACAGGTTGTATGTGCGTCATGCCCACAGGCATGCATTACACCTTCATTTTTTGATTTATAATCAATGTTATTTGTTTCAATAATGGGAAGTGCGTCCATGTCGCCACGCACAAGTATACATTTACTGTTTGGGTTTTTTCCTAAAATGGTTGCAAGGATGCCGGTTCCTGCGATTTGAGATTTAAATGTAATCTGATGTTTAATAAGTTGTAATTGAATAAATTCACTTGTTTTGAATTCCTGAAAAGATAATTCAGGATATTGATGTAAATGTCTTCGAACTTCAACTAGATAAGGATATAATTCGTCAACTCTTTTCTTTATTTCCTGAACAAGAATCATTTTATTTATTAAGAAGCATTTTAATTCCAATCAGAATTATTATTGCTCCGAATATTTGTTTAATAATTTTTGTATCAATATGCACAACCGTTTTTCCACCGAAATAGCTGCCAATAATAAAAGTAGCAGCAATTATTCCGGCAGTTTTATAATCTATGTATCCTGCCTTGTAATAATTATATACACCAAGAAAACCAATTGGGAATAAGAACATAAATAAGGTAGTTCCTTGAGCCATTTTTTGATTCATATTCAATAAATAAACCAATACAGGAACAATTATAATACCTCCACCAATACCAATTAATCCACTTAAATAACCTGCCAGTAAACCAACCCCTAATAAAATTATAATTTCGCCCATTTTAAAAATCTGTTGCTAAAGAAATATGAACCTGTGCTTTATCAGAAACTTTTAACTCATCAATACCCCAGCCCAAGTCCAGTCTGATAAAATAACCAAATAATTTAGATCTAACTCCAAATCCTGCGCCTCCAACTAGAGGACTTCTTGGGTTACTTATTTCTAATATGATATTCGTGCCTTGTTGTAAATAGTATTGAACGTTTTTAGTGTTCTCTTCACTTAATGGATTCCAATCTGTCCATGCCATACCAAGATCACCAAATCCTATTAGTTGCAAGTTATTCAGGAAATCAGATCTAAATGGTGTGCTGAATAAATATCTGACAATTGGTATGCGGAGTTCGGAATTATATACTAAAAAATTATTTCCATTTCTGATGTTTTGCTTGAAGCCTCTGAGGTTAGTGGCTAATGTTTGAAATCCATACTGTTCAGGTCGTACAACATTGATGTTATTGTTAAAACTAGGAAGCAACCAATTATCTACGCCCCCTAAATAATAAATTAGTCGCTGTGTTCCTGCACTTGTTCCTCCAGCGATACGATTACACCAAGTAATTTGCCGGCTAACTTTTAAATAGTGTCTTGCATCAAAACCCGCAGTAAAAAAATCATCGCCGCTGCTTTCTAAAAACTTCCAATACTCAGTAAATGCTTTGAAGCGGAAGCCATTTAATATATTAAGCATTACAGCACGTGTGTTATCAAACACGTATTCAGCTTTAAATCCTGCCATGCTTTGGAACTGATTTGGAAAAGGCAGGAACACATCGTTGTTTGATAATAGCACTAAGCGATCATTCCTATAAAGTGCAGACATTTTAATTGCAGATACTTCACTGAAGGGATATTTTAAAGAGTATCTGGCTGTATGTGTATTGGTTTTTCCATAGAGGTTATCAACTATGTCAGGAAAGAGTGGCACTCTCCTGAACGTTTGTCTACCTATGGCAAATTCATGATCAATTCGTTTTTTTCTGTATTCATATTGCAACATAAACTCGTTATCGAATGTGAAATTTAATCGATAACCACCAATAATTCTTTGATCCTCGAATAAATCACTAATGCCTACTTTATTCATTATGTTAAAGCCAGGATTTAAAAAAATGGGCGATCCTGATGGATTAAAAAATTGGTAATTATTATTGAGAAATGAATTATCGAGTTGATTAACGATGTAATCAGTATAGAAAGAAGTAAAATAATTTTTTTGAATAGGAAAATTTAATGTTTTATTGGTAGGGTTGGATTTTATTTTAACTAGGGAATCTTTAGATGAGTTTTGATCTTTAAGTGTTGGGTTAGAGTTAATAATAGGTTCATTTTTCTTTTTCTCATTATTTAAAGTGTAATTGTCAAAATCAATGCCTTCTGTTTTTGTTTCGGATTTATCAACTTTACCTGTTTCATCTATTGGCTTAACTTCTTTAAAATTAGCGGGATCAGTAATTACAGGACGTACTGATGTTTTAAACCAAGTGTTTTTAGGTGGTTTGATGCCACTTAAAGTGTTGTATTTTGGTAACGCATTAACTAAAATCATGTCTTTACCGTTTGCAAAAATTAAATCAACAACATGTGTTCCAAAAAAATTAATATTTTGTTCAAGGATATTACGGTCGTAATTGGTAACAGGGCTAGATTTAAAGAAATAGCGGTAATGTTCTGTGGTGTCGACAAATGAAATGGAGGAGTCAAATTGGGCTATGTAACGATTGTATATGCCGTTGTTATCTGCTAAATATGTAATTAAATCTTTGTTATAGTTTTGTGGTTGCGTTTCGTTAATGTCTGGAGTATTAGTTACCCTCACTAATGTTTTACTTGAAAAAGGATATGTTGCCATGAATAAATCCATGTTACGATTAATTTTCACAAAATAATTAGCATCATCTTTAGGCTTAATGGTATCAATTTGCCTGTTACTTTCAAATACTAATTGTTTTGTGCCTTTTACAAATACCGGATTATTGTCATCCCAAATATCATTTGTTAATTGCTCTATTCCTCCAGTATTTATGCTATAAACAAAAATATCACTCTGACCCTTACCTTTCTTAACCGCACTTATTGCCAATTTTTTTCCATCAGGACTATAAGAGATTGAATTAATTTTTTCAAATCCTGTTATATTTTTAGTTATTTTTTCTTTTGTCTCAATATCATTAAGAACTAAAACTAATTGATTTTTCTTTTCGTAAACCAAAGCAATTAAGTTGCCTTTAGGGTTCCATGCCAAAAGCGGGTAATTATAGTCTTCAATCATTTCAACTTTAGGCCCATACTTAAGTAACCTTGTTTGCTTTCCGGTTGTAACATCATTTAAAAATACTTTTATTTGGTTTAACTCATTTTGGGCATACAACACTTGCTTACCATCCGGACTAATTTTCACTTGATAGTAATGTCTTGTTGCCTTGTATTTTTTTAGAAGGCTATTATTGTTGATTGGAGATTTGCGCCCTGTATCCTGAAATGAAAAGAGTCTTCGGTTGTATGAATCATTAAAATCATAGACCAAATTATTTAAATTAATGCCTAAAACAAAAAGCAAAGCATTGTCAGGGCTTCTTGTAGCTCGTGTCATGGATAACAAGTCTTTGATAGATGTTTCACCATAGGTATCAACTATATAGTACCATAAGCCATAACCTGCGTTGGTAGCTTGATTACCGGTTAGTTTGTTAAATTTCGAGAAATGATCATTTTTAGCTGCGTCATATAGAAGGTTATCACTGTAGGATGTCCAGCCTTCCGACAGATATTTAACTAAGCCTTTAGAATACCATTCAGGGACACTCAGTAACGTAGAATTTCGCCACATTTCACCAATATTACCACCGTAAAGTATTTGGTTAATAAAAACCTCGGCAATTGCTGCTCTTAATTGTCGATCTAGGTCTGCATGAGAACCATTAAAATAGACAAACAATTTATCTCCAACTATTTTTGTGATTCCGCCAGTGTTGCTCTGCTCTGCTAAACTTAGGCCAATGTTACTCTGTTTAAAGTCGGTTTGGTTGTTGTAAACAATGATGTTTAATTTATCTTGAAGGCTATAATCTAATCGTTTTTCAAGTACAGGGATAATTTTATCTACTGAAACACTTACATATTTGGCAATTTCAATACCACCTTGGTAATTGTAGACTCTATATTTATCGTAATCTAAATATGTCCAAACAAAATCTTGATATTGGATTCTGTTTTTTCCGAAATCCATTTGATGGCCAAAATAAAATTGGGCATTTGTTTTTAATGAAATTATTAGCAGAAAAAATAAAACGAGCGATCCCCTCACCATAAAGATTGATTACCTAATAAAGGTATTACATTTTTTTTAATCTAACAACAAATCGTTATTAAATTCTAGTCCTAAATCAATGGCAGAGCTACCGGCAATTCCATTAATTGATCCTTTGATGTGACTAGCGTTTAACAGTACTTTTTCTAGTTGTTTTTCGCGCGTTTTCCATAGTTTTTCCATGGCCTCTCTCTCTTTTTGAATCATTAGTTTCATGCTTAAAAAGCCCTCTCTAATTGCTTGCCATTGTTCGTTAAACTCGTTACTTGTTAAATAATTATAAAGCATGGTCATTTTTTCGCCTTTATTTTCTTGACTGGCGGATGCAGCATGAATTTTAATAATGCCATCTCGTAGTAAATAAGATAGTGATTTAATTTCATTAAACCTACAAATCCAAACACCATCCTTAAACCCGAACATGGTCATGTCTTTTGGCATAGCTTCGGTTACAATAACTGCCAGATCGGCCTGTTGTAAACGCATATCGGCTTTTGCCTTATCAATCCATTCATTTGAAAAAGCTTTGGTTCTTTTACTCTCGTAGCTTATTTTACCGCAAATCTGAGCAGCACTGTTTTTTACAATTTGGATACAGTCTGCTCCCTTTGTTCCTTTTGCAACCGGTTCAATTGAATCAAATGGATAGGTAGATTTTAATAATTCCTCAAGCGCAATTTCCTGAACTTCTCCCTGAAGTTGCATACTGCCTTGTTCAATTTTACGCCTCATTTCCTCAACTTGCTTTTTTTGATCCTCTAATGCTTTTTTGTATTCGTTAATTGTTTGCTGTGTTTCATTTTCTTTTAACTGAATTTTTTCTAATTCTTGTTTTCGAATTTGTTCAATCATTTCAACCCTTTGAGCTTGGAGTAATTTTTGAACATTAATTTCAATTTCCTCCTCCTTGTTTTTTAGTTGCATTTCTTTTTTCAAAAACTCAAGTTCTTTTTTGCGGGCTTCTTCTAATTTTTTCTCATTATTCTCTTCCTTTTCTTTAAGAAGCTTTATTTCATTTTCAAATTTAAGTGTTAAACCTTTTTTAGTTTCCTCCTCAACTTGAAGTTTCAATTTAGATAGTTCAGTTGTAAACTTTAAGTTAATTTCCTCTTCTTTTTTTTTATAGTCTTCCTCTTTTTTTTGCTGCCATTCAGTTAGCTTGTGTTTATATTCTTTTTGAAGTTCATCCTTCATGGCTTTATTCAATTCAAATTCGGTTTGGCAGTTAGGGCATATAATTGTTGAATTGTTACTCATAACATATTTATTTTTTCGAGTAAATTTATCGATTTATTCTTTTTATTTGTTATAAATATTTCACCTAATGAAGAAGTTAACTTTGGTAAGGCATGCAAAAAGTGATTGGGGCACGGATTTCTTAAAAGACATTGATAGACCTTTAAATGAGAGAGGTTACAGGGATGCTTATCTTATGAGTGAATGGTATAAAAAAAACAAAACTTTGCCGCAATTAATTCTTTCCAGTTCAGCAACTCGTGCTTTAAGCACCGCACTAATTTTTTCAAGAACATTCGACAAAGAATTATCAATAACAATTAATAGCAAACTCTATGAATCTACAGTTGCCAATGCTAAATCAATAATTGCAGAACTTGATGCAACTGTTACGCACGTAATGTTATTTGGTCATAATCCATTCATAACCGGTTTATCAAATGAGCTTTCTTCAGAATTATATTTTGATAACATTCCAACATGTGGACTGGTTGAGTTTGAATTTAGTTGCAATAAGTGGAATGAATTCAATAGTAATCCTATTAAACAGCTATTTCATCAATTTCCAAAACAATTTTAAAACATGAAAAAGAAGTCCTTGCCTTTTATTAACAGAGAAATCAGTTGGTTATCTTTTAATGAGCGCGTTCTGCAGGAGGCAGCCGATCAAACAACACCTTTAATTGAGAGATTAAAATTTTTGGGAATTTTTAGTAACAATAGAGATGAGTTTTATAGAGTTCGAGTAGCTACAATTAAACGCCTTACGAAGTTAGGAAAAAAGGCAGTTGAAATTTATGGTGAGGATCCTAAGGATCTTTTGGTAAAACTACAAAGGCGAGTTATTGAACAGCAAAATAAATTCGAAGCTATTTATCAAGAATTATTAATTGAACTAAAGAAAAGCAATGTTTTTATTCTAAATGAACAGCAGTTAAGTTCGCAACAAGAACAATACATTACCGAATATTTTAACAACGAGGTAGTATCATTGCTTTATCCTCTCATGATTGATGATAACAAGCCTTTCCCATACATGAAGGATAAGGCCAGTTATATGTATATTAAATTGGAATCTATTGTAGGCAGTACCAAGTTTAAATACGCATTAATTGAAATTCCTTCACGTACCAGTCGTTTTGTTGTAATGCCCAAGCAAGGCAACAAACATTATATTGTTCTTATTGATGATGTTATCAGGCATAATACAGATTTAATATTTAAAGTATTTGGATATAAAACGGTTGAAGCATATAACATTAAACTTACCAGAGATGCTGAATTAGATATTGACAGTGATGTGAGCAAAAGTATGATTGAAAAAATATCTAGTAGTGTAAAAGCGAGGAAACAGGGTCAACCGGTAAGGTTTGTTTACGACGCAGCAATGCCAGGTGATATGTTAAGATATATCATGCGTAAATTAGGAATGAACAAAAAGGATAATGCAATTCCTGGCGGCAGATATCACAACTTTAAAGACTTTATTGGATTTCCTAATCTTGGAGATTCTAAATTAGTTTATAATCATCCTCCGGCACTTCAACATAAACTACTAGAGTCTAATACCAACACTATTATGAGTGTTGTTAAGTCTAAAGACTTGTTACTTCATTATCCATATCATACGTATAATCATATCATTAATCTTTTAAGGGAAGCTTCCATCGATCCTAATGTAGAAAGTATCAAAATTACGCTTTACCGTGTAGCAGATTCTAGTAAAATTGCAAATGCATTAGTTAATGCTGTAAAAAATGGTAAAAAAGTAATTGTTTTGGTTGAGTTACAAGCTCGTTTTGATGAAGAGAATAATATCTATTGGGCAAATAAGTTGTCGGAAGAAGGGGCAAAGGTGATTTATGGGGTACCCGGTTTAAAAGTACACTCTAAACTTTGTTTGATTACATCGAGAGAAAAAGGTAAAACAAGTTATTGTGGACATATTGGCACCGGCAACTTTAATGAAAAAACAGCTAGAATTTATACTGATTTTACACTTCTCACCTGTAATAAAAATATATGTGAGGAATTAAACAAGGTTTTCGATTTTTATGAAAATAATTTTAAAGTTGCAGATTTTAAGCATCTAGTGGTTGCTCCATTTTACATGCGTAAGATATTTATTGAATTAATTGATAAAGAAATTCATAATGCTAAAAAGAAAAAGCCTGCTTATATAATCTTAAAAATGAATAGTCTTGTTGATAAGGAAATGATCGAGAAGTTATATGATGCAAGCAAGGCTGGTGTAAAAGTTACCTTAATTGTAAGAGGAATTTGTTCACTGGTAACTGGTCTTGAAGGTTGGAGCGACAATATTACAGCATATAGCATCGTTGATAAATATTTGGAGCATGCAAGGGTATTTGTTTTTGCTAACGACGGCGCTGAAAAAATTTTCATTTCAAGCGCAGATTGGATGAGTCGAAATTTGGATAGTAGAAGTGAAGTAGCGGTACCAATTTACGATGAAGAAATTCGAAAACAATTAAAAGACATTCTAAACATTCAACTAAGTGGTAATACGAAAGTAAGGATATTAGATAAAAAACAAGAAAATATTTATAAGAGGCAACAACCTGGTGAAAAGAAAGTAAGGGTACAAGATGAGATATACAATTATTTGTCAGTAACTACAACTAAAGGAAAATTAAATACAAAATCTAAGGCATTAATATTAAATTAATATGGTTTTTGCAGCAATTGACATAGGAAGTAATGCCATGCGACTACTTTTTAGTAGGGTAACTGTAGTTGATGGTAAACCACATTATACAAAAGAGGAATTAATAAGAATGCCAATACGCTTAGGGGAAGACGTATTTTTAAACGGAAAAATTTCTGATGAAAAGGCAGATCGATTAATTAATGCATTAAAAGGTTTTCATTATTTAATATTGTCTTACGGCATTATTTCTTATCGTGCTGTAGCTACTAGTGCTATGCGCGATGCAACTAATGGGGAAGATTTGCTTAAAAGAATAAAAGAGGAATCTAAAATTAATCTTGAAATTATAGATGGAAAACTCGAAGCTGCTTTAGTTTTTAGTAATCACATCGAAGAATTATTGAACCCGAATTATGCTTACATGTATATCGATGTAGGTGGAGGTAGCACAGAATTAACCCTATACTATGATAATAAAGTTATTACTTCAAGATCCTTTAACATTGGAACAGTTAGGATGGTTTTGGATAAAGTAGATAAAGCAGAATGGGATGAAATGAAAGCATGGGTTAAAAGAAACACTGTAGGAATTCATCCGCTAAGTGCGATTGGTTCAGGTGGCAACATCAATAAAATTTTTAAAATGAGTGGCAAAAAAGAAACCAAG
The DNA here is from genome assembly GCA_020403265.1 of Bacteroidota bacterium. Lineage (GTDB taxonomy): Bacteria > Bacteroidota > Bacteroidia > B-17B0 > Aurantibacillaceae > Aurantibacillus. The sequence continues at coordinate 60,647 of JADBXZ010000001.1, read as the reverse complement.
CATTTAAGCTTTGATAGATTAAAAGGAATTTACGAAATGCTCAGCTCATACACAGTTCAAGAACGGATAGAACGTTTAGACTTAAAACCAGATCGGGCTGATGTTATTGTTCATGCTGCTAAAATTTTCTTGAGCGTAATGAAACATGGTGATATTGAAAAAGTGTATGTGCCTCAGGTTGGTTTATCTGATGGCCTTATACATGATTTGTATGAAAATCATATTAAGAAGCAATAGTGGATTACGGTTTCATACAGTTTAGTTTATTTGATGCCATAGATATTTTTTTGGTAGCACTATTGCTGTATGCTGCATATACGCTTGCTAGAGGAACAAATGCAGTTAAAATATTTTTCGGATTTGGAATTATTTATGTATTTTATATCGTTATAAACGCCATTGAATTGAAGTTACTAAGTTCTATCTTAAGTAAGTTCATTAACGTTGGTGTTATTGCTATCATGATAGTGTTTCAGCAAGAGATTAGGAAATTTTTACTATACATTGGATCCAATGAATTTTTAAAAAATAATGGATGGCGTAACTTAATTAAGTTTGGATTTAAATCATCAAGCAATCAAGGGAATCAACTGGATATTGAAGCAATTGTTGATGCATGTTTTAAAATGAGCAAAACAAAAACAGGAGCATTAATAGTCATTGCCAGAAAGACAGATTTAAAACTGTACATAAATACAGGTGATCAGCTCGATTCGAGTATTTCAAGTAGAATGATTGAAAATATTTTCTTTAAAAACTCACCAATGCATGATGGGGCTATGATAATTGCTGATAATAGAATAGTTGCTACTCGTTGCGTTCTTCCTGTAACTGAGAAAGAAAATTTTCCTGCACATTATGGAATGCGACACCGCGCCGCAGTTGGTATTACCGAAACAACTGATGCTTTGGCCATCAGCGTTAGTGAACAAACAGGAAATGTATCTCTTACAATGGCTGGAGAGATTAACGCCGAATTGAGCCCTGAAAAATTGAGGTACTTATTGGAAAAGAATATAACTTCGGTTGAATAAAGTCTAATTAATTCTTACTTTAATTAATGTGTAACAGAATCCGAAGATTTAAGCTCAATCCCTTGCTTTTTATAGAAGGATTTTACCATGAAACCATAAATAGCAAGGTAAGCAAAGCAAAATAACGTGGTGACGTAACTAAGATGTGGATTTGTTAAGTCGGCAATAAATCCTTGTAAAGGCGGTATAATGGCTCCGCCTAAAATCATCATCACCAATAATGATGATGCCTGGTTGGTGTATTTTCCAAGGCCATTTATAGCTAATGTAAAAATACAAGGCCACATGACTGAGCAAAATAAACCACCACTTAAGAAGCAAAATAGCGCAACGGTTCCTGAGGTTAATAAACCAAGGGTCATCATTAACACAGCGCAAAGTGCAAGAACGGTAAGTGTTTTAGCCGGATGATCTCCAAACAGTACAAATAAAACTGAAACGCCGATGATTGCGGGTAGGTGATACACAAATTCACATACATCGCTTCCTCTCAGGTAATTAACACCTAAGATGATAGCGAATGCTATGAGTGGAACAATTAGTTTAAGTATTGTTTTTGTTATTGCTTTTAACTTAAAAACTTCTAATGCACCAACCCATCTGCCTATCATTAAACTTCCCCAATACAACGAAATGTAATGTGATATTTTTTCTTTTGGTAAATTTTTTATCGATTGAAGTTCAAGTAGAGTGCCCATGTTACTTTGTATGGTTACTTCTACACCCACATAAACAAAAATGGCAAGCATACCCCATACTAGTTGAGGATATTTTAAAGCGCCTAAGCCTGATTCTATTTTTTCGGTGTTTCTGATATTAGGCAAACTGCTAAAATAAAGTACTGCCGAACAAATTAAAAACAACGCACAAAGTATAATAGCCGGTGTTATTACCGCGTCTAGAGAGCTTGTTTTAATATCTGGTGTATTAATGTTACCAAATAAAGCGTAGCTTAATAAAACAGGACCAATGGTTGTACCAAAAGAATTAATGCCTCCGGCAAGATTTAAACGTTGCGAACCGGTTGAAGGATCTCCAAAGTTGATAACAAAAGGGTTAGCTACAATTTGTTGAATGGCAAAACCAAATCCGATTGTAAATAAGGCTATCATAAACAGTATAAATGAACTTTGATTTGCTGCCGGAATAAAAAGTAAGGCTCCAATTGATGAAATCAATAACCCAAGTATAAGCGCATTTTTATAACCGATTTTATTAATAGGGTCGGTGCCGGCAGATGAAAAACCAAAGTAAAGCAGAGAGCCTACAAAGTATGAAATGTAGAAGGCTGTATCTATTAATTGAGACTGAAAGTTGGTTAAAACAAATTTATCTTTAAATAATGGAATTAAAATCCCATTACTGGCTGCTACAAATCCCCAGAAAAAGAAAACAGTAATTAAAGCTATGAAAGACGATTGATTTTTAGATGACATAGATTGAAATTAATTAATAAATCATTCTGCTATTATACAGTAAAATACTTTTATTAACATTTCGTTTTTTACTAGTTCGTTACTATACTAATTTCAGAATGACTAAAATTTAATACTTTTAAGTATGCAACTATTAACACCAAAAAATTTTAACGATTACGAATTAATTGACTGTGGTGATTTTGAAAAATTAGAACGATTCGGTAAATACATAACTATTAGACCGGAGCCACAGGCTGTTTGGAGTAAAAGATATGACATTAAGGAATGGGAAAAATTAGCACATGTGAAATTTATTCCTAAAAGCAGCAGCAGTGGCGACTGGAAAATGCTTAAAAAGATGCCCGAACAATGGACAATTGATTATGCATTCAATTCTAGTTCAAAGATTACACTGCGCTTAGGATTAACCTCATTTAAACATGTAGGTGTTTTTCCGGAGCAAGCTGTTAATTGGCAAAAGATTTACACTTTTTTAAGTCAGCAAAAAGGAGCTAAGTTTTTAAATTTATTTGCTTATACCGGTGCTGCAAGTGTTGCGGCTAGAGCTGCAGGAGCTGATGTTACACATGTTGATAGTATAAAACAGGTTGTTACATGGGCGAACGAAAACATGCAAAAATCTAACTTGGATAACATCAGGTGGCTTGTTGACGATGCATTAAAATTTGTAAAAAAAGAAATACGTAGAGGAAATAAGTACCAAGGAATTATACTTGATCCGCCTGCATTTGGCCATGGACCGAATGGAGAGAAATGGAAATTAGAAGATAATATTAATGAAATGATGCAAAGTGTATTGGAGTTAGTTGATGTTAATTCACATTTATTAATTTTAAATGCTTATTCCCTTGGATTCTCTGCATTGGTGCCTCAAAATTTGTTGCAGCCTTTTGCAGAAAAACACAATTCAAATTTACAAATTGGAGAGTTGTATTTAACCGCCAAAAGTGGTGTTCAATTACCACTTGGTGTTTGGGGTAGTATCGAAAAATAAGATTAATGAACTTTCATCATCCAATTCATTTCATCTTTTATTTTTCCTTTTCTAATGTTGCGTAATGTTTCATCCACCTTATTAGAAAATTTTCTAGTTTCAACAGCCGGCAAATCATAATCTTTACCTTCATAACCAATGCTAACAATCTGAGCAATTGTTGCAGCAGTGCCACAGCCAAATGCTTCTTTTAAAGTGCCGTTTCCATGAGCTGTTAATACTTCTCGAATACTTATTTTACGTTCTTCTATTTTCATACCCCATAATTTTGCAAGGGATAAAACCGAATTACGAGTAATTCCTGAGAGAATGGTATCGCTTAATTCAGGTGTAAGTAAAGTGTCTCCAATTACAAACATTAAATTCATGGTTCCACTTTCCTCTACATATTGGTGAGTTTTACTGTCTGTCCAAATCACTTGTTGGTAACCCTTTTGTTGAGCAAGTTTAGTTGGATATAAACTTCTGCCATAATTCCCTGCAGCCTTTACAAAACCAACACCGCCATGAACGGCTCTAAAGTAATTGGTTTCCACTAACACTTTAATTGGTTCACTGTAATATTTACCTGCAGGGCAAGTAATAATTATAAATTTATAAGTTTCACTGGCCTTTACGCCAATTGCTTCATCTGTGGCAATAATAAACGGACGTATATATAAACTTCCGGTTTCACTTTGAGGAACCCATGCAGCATCTAATTTTAATAACTCTATTAAACCACCCATAAAAATTTCTTCAGGTACTTCAGGCATAGCCATGCGAATTGCACTTTTATTTAAACGGTTAAAATTTTCTATTGGTCTGAATAAAGAAACTTCACCGGCATCATTTTTATAGGCTTTCATACCTTCGAAAATAGCTTGCCCGTAGTGTAATGCACTTGTAGCATAGCTTAATGGCACGTTTTGGTAAGGTTCTATATAGGCTTTTTGCCAAGCTCCATCAGCATATTCTGCAATGAACATGTGATCGCTGAAACATTTTCCGAAAGGTACATTGTTAACATCATAATCAGAAACACGTGATTTCGCGATTTTATTAATTTTTATTTCTAAAGTACTAGTCATATTCATTCTATTTTTAAGCAAGTAACAATAATATTTTAAATAATACAAATATATTTGTCTATATAAATATCGGCTTCATAGAAATTATTCCTTATTTTAGAAGGTTTGAAGGTTTTAATGCATCAAAATTAGATGAGAAAATTATTGTTAAAAAACATCAAGTTACTCCTTTCAGTATATGAGCACGCGCCAACAAGGCTTAAAGGTGAGCAAATGAATCAGTTGCCAAGTATTGCTGATGCTTGGCTGGCCTCTGAAAATGGAGAAATTGTTGATTATGGATCGATGGATGATTTTCCGGGCATAACAGATTGGAAGGATTTAGAGATTATTGATTGTGATGGTAAAATAGTAATGCCAGCATTTGCTGACAGTCACACACACATAGTATATGCAGGGAATCGCGAACAAGAATTTGTTGATCGAATTAACGGATTGAGTTATGAGGAGATCGCAGCAAGAGGCGGCGGAATTCTAAATTCTGCGGAACTACTTGCAAATACAAGTGAAGATGATTTGTTTGAGCAAAGTAAGCAGCGACTAATTGAAGTAATTGCATTGGGAACAGGTGCAATTGAAATTAAAAGTGGTTATGGATTAAGTTTGAATAGTGAGCTGAAAATGCTGCGTGTTATTAAACGTTTAAAAGAGCTTAATTTGGTTCCCATAAAAGCTACTTTTTTGGGAGCGCATGCAGTTCCTAAGGAATATAAAAACAACAAAAAGGGCTACATTGATTTAATCGTCGAAGAAATGTTGCCTGCAATTGCAGAACAAAAATTGGCTGATTACATAGATGTGTTTTGCGAGCAAAATTATTTTACGGCAGATGAAACAAGTTATGTTTTAAGTGAAGGAGCAAAATATGGATTAAAGGGTAAGGTTCATGCTGAGCAATTGAGTCATAGTGGAGGAATTTCTGTAGCCGTAAAAAACAGAGCTATTAGCGTCGATCATTTAGAATATTGTAATGATGAAGACGTGTTAAAGCTATTGAATTCAGACACTATGCCAACGATACTTCCCGGAGCTGCTTATTTTTTAAATTTACCTTTACCTCCGGCTAAAAAAATGATTAAAAGTGGATTGAGTGTAGCTTTCGCAAGTGATTATAATCCTGGTAGCAGTCCTAGCGGTAATATGATGCAAGTGCTTAGCATGGCCTGTGTGCAATATAAATTAACCCCTGAGGAAGCTATAAACGCTGTTACGATTAACAGCGCTTATGCAATGGGTTGTGAAGGATTAGTTGGAACTATTACAAGAGGTAAATTGTGTAATTTAATTATCACGAAACCAATTACAAGTTATAGTTTTCTTCCTTATGCCTTTGGTAGTAATTTAATCGATATTGTAATTATTCATGGAGAGAAATTTTAATCAAGTGTTTTATCTTGCGAAAATCTGCGCCACTTAATTAACACAGCCTCCATGTCTTTTGGAATTTCACTATCAAAGAAAAGTTTTTCGCCAGTGTTGGGGTGGGTGATTCCAAGCGTTTTCGCATGAAGTGCTTGTCTTGGTAATAACTCAAAACAGTTTTGAATAAATTTTTTGTAATTGCCACTGTTCACTCCTTTTAAAATGATATCACCACGGTATTCGTTATCATTAAATAAGGGGTGACCAATACTTTTAAAGTGAACTCTAATTTGATGCGTTCGTCCGGTCTCTAACTTACATTCAACCAATGTAACATAACCAAAACGTTCGAGAACCTTATAATGCGTAACAGCATGTTTGCCAAGTTCACTATCAATTGGAAAAACATCCATTACTTTTCTATTCTTTAAATTTCTGCCAACATTTCCTGTAATTGTGCCTGCGTCCTCCTTTAAATTTCCCCAGACTAACGCTACATATTTTCTGTCCATTGTTCTATCAAAAAATTCCTTGGCTAGTTTTACCATGGCCATTTCCGTTTTTGCAATGATAACAATCCCACTGGTATTTTTATCAATACGATGAACTAGGCCGGGCCGTTCCATTTTAACGTCGTTATTAAGCTTAGTAGTGGTGGTTGGTAGATTTTGAAAACGATAAGCTAAAGCATTAACTAGGGTCCCTCTATAGTTTCCGTATCCCGGATGAACAACCATACCGGGTTCTTTATTCACTATTACAATGTAATCATCTTCGTATACAATGTTGATAGGAATATTTTCAGGAACAATTTCAACATCTCTTGGCGGAACACTTAAAACAATTGATATCTCGTCAAATGGCTTAATCTTGTAATTGGACTTTACTGCTTTCCCATTAACTAAAATGCTGCCTGCATCACAAGAGTTTTGAATTTTAGTTCGTGTAGTATTTGGAATACGGATGTTGATGAATTTATCAATCCGCATCATTTCTTGACCTTTGTCTACTTTTATGTTGTGATGTTCATAGAGGTCTTTACTAATTTCATCTCCGCCTAAATCTTCGGATTCTTCGTCTTCAAAAGAATAATTCATCCTAGTGTTGTACAATTATTTTTTTCAAACTGCGAGTAGATTTCAAATGTTCTGTGCATGAGAGAATGTATATGCCGTTAGAAAGATTACTGGTATTAAGTCTAATTGTTTCTTCATTAGGATTAACAATGCTTTGTACAATTTCTCCAATACAATTAATTATCTCAATTTTAGTATAGGATTGATTGGAAATTAGTAATTCTGAATCGCAAGGAATAGGGTATGCAAGTATTTCCTTTGCATTAATTGAATTTTCTGAAATACTAACAGGGATAATTTTTTTTCCTAACACAGGATTCATCATAATGGAACCATAAATAACGGAAGGTTCCCAGCCTAAACCGCTGTCGAAATAAACTTTTGAATTACTATTGGTGTTTTTATCAAACCCAACCGGTAGACCACTTGCAACCCCTTGCTGAAAGCCTATAAAGTAACTACCGGGAGACAATAAAATTTTATCCTTTAATTCATATTCAAACATAGGTTTAAAAGGAGCATTAACATACTTAACTGTTGTAGCAGTATTGGTGTATATGGCATTACCCGGTATACCTCCATTATCAGACCAAACAGTAATTGTGAAGTTATAGCCGGAAAAATTTTGCAAATTACCAACCGGGTCAAAATAAATTCTTAATGATCGCAATGTATCTTGAACTGCTAAGGAATATTTTTGAGCAAGCTTAGCACCGCTACCCTGAACCACGTAGCCTCCTTCGGCACTGCCATCGTCATACGCAAAATAGTTTCTAAACTTTTGAATTTGAATTACTGTATCGTTAGATGGTATGCTGTCAGCGTTTGAACCATTTCTGAAAATAACATGCTTGATAGTAAAGTCGGTGCTGTCAGTTAAAGTTGCAAATGTATAATTAAAAGCAGGGTTGTTGTGACTATTAAAATTACTCCAGCCATTACCTGCAAATGGTAATAAATTTCCATTAGCTCCACCATTGTACGAATGTAACAAACTGGTATTTTGAAAAATTTGAAGACTGTAAGTCATGTTTAATCCTGTTAGATCATTATTGCGGATGTGTACATTATTTTTTTGTCCCATTTCGCCAGCGTTATATTGATTCCATGGCATGCTATAATAACTTTGCAGAAGCGAACTAGGTATATATCCAAAAGCAATGTCTTTTGCGCTACTGTCAGCTTTTGGATTTAATCCTTTATTTAAAAGAATATAATCAACATGCCAATGATCAAAATGGCCACTTGGATTTGCGTAATTTTTGAATCTAAATTGAAAACCATTTTGAAGAAAAGCAGTATCTTTAATTCTAACGAACGCTCTTTTGAAAGCGGTATCAGAGGTATTTGGAGAGGTATTACCTCTCTTTGCCCAAACACGTTGCCATGCGTTTTGATTTGGTTTAAACATATCTAAAGCTATAGAATCTCCAGCCTCAGGATTTTCGCCACGTCCGCGTGCCTGATAGTAGAATATTAAAGCAAGGCTGTCGCTTGGCTGCAAGGTTTGACTGGTAGCCGCAATAACCTTTAAATTAATGGGCTTGCTTGTGAGATAGTCACATAAAAAAGCCACGTTGGTATTTGTAAGGGCGGGCATGTAAGGGTAACCATTTTTATTAAGCCCATCAAACGTTGCAACGCCAATACTTGGAGGTGCAATAGGGTAGGTGGTATTAACGTAAACATTTGAATCAAGCCAAAGACTGTTTTTTGGGTATTTCGAAGTTGGTGCGTAAGAAAAATCTTCAATAAATGGGATTTGAAGTGTTGTAGTAATTTTGGATTGAAATTGGTTCAAAAAGTTGTTTTTTGAGTTCACTTCTTGAGTATAAATCATATTTATATTACACTTTAAGGGCACAATCCTCTCTTGGCCAGACAAATGTGAGATTAAAGCATATATAAAAACACAAATAAAATTTAATCTAAATGCCATCGTCGTCGTTATTAAAATTCGGAGGGGTATCTTGGGCTTGAGAAGAATCAGAGTTAGTTCCAGTATAGTAGTAATCTTTTCTACCAATTACTAAATTAATAAGGCTTCCCTTTTTTACAAGTTCACCCGGATTAATCTCTTTACCATCAAATAATTGTGCCAATACACAGCCATTACAATCGGCAGATTTTTCAGTAATTTTACCAATTTTTAAGCCATAACTTGATAAAATCATTTTGGCTTGTCGTTCGCTTCTATCAACTAATTTAGGCATGGTTATTTTTGGAGGAACCATACCTGTAACGTACAAATAGATAGTTCTATTGTGTTTTACCTTTGATTTATATTCAGGGTCTTGTCTAATAACAATACCGGGCTTTTCTTTTGGATCATAGATACTGTCTATAATTTGAAAATTAACATTTTTATCAATTGTAAAACTAGGGAGCTCAGCAATTAATTTATTCTTAAAATCAGGTACTTCCACATATTCGCCGTGATTGGTATATGCAGCTAAAGATTTGATGGTAATAAAGAAAATAAGTGTAGAGCTTAATACAATTAAACCTAGATTAACAAAAAACGATTTGCTTTTAATAAAAGCTATAATACCACTCATAAATTAGTGAGGTAAAGATAGAAAAAATAAGTTAGAACCGGGCTAGAGCTCTTTGAATTAACTTAATTTGGAAAGTGCTAATTCAACATTGGAAATTATATCATTAACATCACTTAGCTTGCATGTGCCTACAGAAATTCGATACCATGTTGAATCTTGACTGGCTCCAAAAGCATAAAAGGGAACAATTGCTAGTTTAGCTTCATTCAATAAATAATTAGTTACATCCTTGGTATTTTCTAATTTCGTTCCGCCAGCTGTAGTTTTTCCTTTTAAATTAAATTGAACAGTTAAATAAATTGCTGCTTGCGGATAAATTGCATCAACAGAATACCCTTTATTTTTTAAGGCAGTTAATCCATTATATAAGCCCTGCAAACGGGCGAAAACTTTTTCTTTCTGAATTATCAGGAAATTATCATATTCATCTAAATTATTTAAGAATGAAGCAGTTGCAAGTTGTTCAGCTTTAGGTGCCCATGCACCAACATGTGTTAAAATAGCTTTCATCTTATCAATGATAGGTTTCGGACCCATACTCCATCCAACCCTAACGCCAGTGGCAGCAAGTGATTTGGAGATACCGTCAACATAAATTGTATAGGCTTTCATGTCCGGACGTAAACTAACCGGATCATAATGTTTTGTTTCGCCAAAGGTTAATGCCCAATAAATTTGATCGTACATCAAGTAAACAGGTTTTTGATCTGCGCCGCGCTTTTTATTTTCTTGGAGAATCAAATCACAAATTTCCTGCAGTCCTTCCTTAGTAAATACTGTACCTGTTGGGTTTTGTGGCGAGCATAAGGCTATAAAATTCGCACCGGATATATGTGGTGCAATATCTTTGGCGCTCGGCATAAAATTAGTTTCAGCTGATGCTTCAATTACAATTGCTTGTGCTGAATTAAGGTAGGTGTAATGATTATTATTCCAACTTGGAACTGCAAAAATGACTTTATCATTCTCGTCTACCAAGGCTTTGAAAATGCTATAGATAACAGGGCGAGCCCCTCCGGCAATCAAAATTTCATCAGCGCTATAATTTAAACCGCCACGTTGTTTCAATAAGTTGCTTACGGCTTGCCTTAGCTCCAGCATTCCATCAGCTGCCGGATAATTTGTATGATCATTCTCGTAGGCATCAATTATTGCTTTTTTGAGGTCAGTAGGAATCGGAAACTCTTTTGGATTAAAATCACCAATAGTAAGATTATAGATTTTTTCTCCTTGTTTTATTTTTTCATTAACCTCTCCAGCTAGTTTAATTATTTCAGAGCCAATAATGTTTTGAGCTAATTTTGATACGATCATGTTACTTTAAATTAATTGTTTTGATTTAGGGGCCTTAAGCTAGTTTATTTTTTTTAATTTTTATAGAGTAATTTTTACATAAGTCTGATTTCAGTAAGCTGCCCCTCATTTCCTAAATCGTTTTAATTTTTGTCGAAGGAATAAAGGCTTTAATCTAAATCCTTTTAAATTTTGAAACTAAAAAGTAACCATTCGTGTACAATTTAGCATCTAAAACTTAATTTAGCTTACATTTAAAAAAAAATATAGCCTTTTATCATATGAAAAGATTACAATTAGAAGATATTTCCAAGCAATTAGGCTACTCAAAAACCTTAATTTCTATGGTGTTAAACGGCAAAGGGGATCATTACGGAATTAGCAAAAAAACGCAAGAAGCTGTAATGGATGCTGTTAATCAGTTAGATTATACACCTAATAAGTTTGCAAGAGCTTTACGCACTGGTAAAAGTTTCTTTATTGGATTAATAGTTGCGGATATTAGCAATCCTTTTTATTCTTTAATTGCTAAAAATATTGAAAGTAGTTTATTTGAAAGAGGTTATAATTTGATGGTTTGCAGTTCTGATGAGAATGAAACACGAGAAAGAAAGTTGGTTGAAATGATGCAGTCTCAGCAGGGAGTTGATGGATTAATAGTTGCATCTTGCTTCAAAAATGCAGATTTCTATAACCAGCCAAAAATTAATAAAATACCAACCATCTTTATTGACCGTATCTTACCTTTATTCAGTGCTCATTACGTGATTATTGATAATTACGGAGGTTCAATTGAAATCGTTAATAAGCTCGTTAAAAGCGGTAGTAAAAAAATAGCTTGTTTAAGCATTACTCCTTCCTATTTGAGTACAATAGAAGATCGCATTAATGGATATAAAGAGGCACTCCAGAAGAATAATTTAACCTATGATGAGGATATGGTTAAAGCGATCCGTTATGATCAAATTGAGAGTGAGGTTAAGCTTGCACTAAACGAATTTATAACCAAAAAGAAAAAACCAGATGCTATTTATTGCCTTAATAATAGCATTGCCATTGCGGTATTAAAATTAATAAAACTAAAAGAGTATAATGAGTTTTATAAGAAAACTCAAATTGCAAGTTTTGATGATGTAGATTTATTTAATTTGATTGATACACCTGTAATTTCTGTGTCGCAACCAATAAAAGAAATAGGAAGTAATGCAGGTAACTTGGTAGTTGACTTGATTGATGGTAAACTTAACAATAAAACAAATCTTGTACTAAGTACTAAACTAATTGAAAGGAATTAGTATCCTTTGACGATTCGAAAAGTTTAACTTCTGCCATCGGGTGAAAAAGATAAATTTTACCAGTGGTGATTTCTTTACATTTAATTAATTTTCGGTTTTTAGATTCTTTAATAAACACTCGTGAGGTATTGTATATAAAGGTGGTTCCAAAAGGAATTCTGTCTATGAAAACAGTATCGCTTTCCTTATCATGCAATTTCAAAACTCTGTAAAGTCTGGTGTCTGTGCAACTACTTGCTGCCGGATTGAACATATAATTTCTTAAAGCACTATATATTTCAAGTGGAAAAACATCAGTTGTTAAAAAAGGTGCCATTAAAATTTTAAAATTTGATTTCCATTCATGACCGTGCGGAGCAACTTTATTTAGATACTCGTTATACGTTTTAAGGTGAGCAATTTCATGCACCAAAGTTATAAGAAAAGCGTAGCAATTTAAGTTATGATTAATTGTGATGACATGATTCATTCCATTTCTTGGTGAAGTATAGTCTCCTAATTTAGTGCTTCTTTCTTTTGTTATTTTAAGTTTAAAGTTAAATTCAACAACCCATTCCGCAATTTTAGGTACCGTATTAGATGGTAAATATTTCTTAAGAATTTCAGAATTCCTTAAATATTGTTGCGCACGCAAGTCCATTGCCTAAATTTAGTCAACAGTTTACAACCCATTACTTTAATTTTTTTAAATTTACCAACATGGATAATTTAAAAATGAATTATAGCGCTATTACAAGTCATATTGTAAATTGGTTAAAAGAATATGCTAAAAAATCTAATGTAAATGGCTTTGTCATCGGAATTAGCGGTGGAATCGATAGTGCAGTTACCTCTACATTATGTGCGCTTACGGGTAAACAAGTATTGACATTGAATATGCCAATCCGTCAGGCCCCTCAACAATTCAATAGAAGTTCGGAACATATTAATTGGTTAAAAACTAATTTTAATAATGTCTCATCTCAGGTTGTAGATTTAACCTCACCCTTCAATGCACTGGAAGCGACTTTTCCGCCTGAATTAGTTAAAGATGTGTTAAGTATGGGCAATACGAGAGCAAGATTGCGTATGACAACCTTATATGCCTTTGCATGCACCAATAAATTATTAGTGGCAGGAACCGGGAATAAAGTTGAGGATTTTGGTATAGGATTTTATACCAAGTATGGCGATGGTGGTGTAGATTTAAGTCCTATTGCAGATCTTTACAAAACCGAAGTTTACGCTTTAGGAAAGCACTTAAATATTACAGAGAGCATTTTAACTGCACGTCCAACAGATGGATTGTTTGACGATGGCAGAACCGATGAAGATCAAATAATGGCAACATACCCTGAGTTGGAATGGACAATGGAATATATAGCTCAAAACAAAACACAGGAACTAACGGCTAGACAAAAAGAGGTGATGGAAATTTACAACAAACGAAACAAAGCCAACCAACATAAAATGATGCCTATTCCTGTTTGTGAAATTCCAAATGAAGTGAAATATCACGGTGCACAAAATTGAAGAATTTCGTTGTTTATAAATCAAGCGCAGGAAGCGGGAAAACGTTTACACTAGTCAAGGAATACTTGAAGTTGGCAGTGCATGAGCCTACAAAGCTATCGTTTAATTTCAAACAAATATTGGCTGTTACCTTTACCAATAAAGCGGCAGCTGAAATGAAAGAACGAATTATCTCTTCGTTACAATTAATTTCAGACGGGGTAAAGATGCCGGAAATTGGAAAAATTATCTGTAATGAATTGAAGATTTCCGAGGATGAATTAGCGAGGAGATCCAAGATTGTTCTTACTTCAATACTTCACAATTATTCTGATTTAGGAGTAGGTACCATTGATAGCTTCACACATAAATTAGTTAGAACATTTGCATTTGATTTAAGATTACCCATCAATTTCAATCTTGAGCTTGACTCAAAAGATTTTTATAATAAAGTAATTGATGAATTAATCAGTAAGATAGGAGAGGATCAATACATTGGCGATCTTTTAAAAGAATTTACGCTCAATCAAGTAGCTGCCGGTAATAGTTGGGATCCTGAAACAAATCTTAAGGAATTTACAAAATTGTTAACTAACGAAAACAGTGAGAATTATTTCAATAAGTTAAGTGAATTATCAGAACAACAATTATTGAAAGCTAAAGAACAAATTAAAGCACAACGAGAAAAATTTCTTTCATCTATTCGGGATATTTCAAAAAAAGCATTGGCGCTATTAGAAAAATACAATATAAAAAATGAATCAATAAAATACGGAGGAATTGGAACGATAAGTGTATTTAATACGATAGCTAAAACAAAATATAACTTTGATAAACCTGATGGCGATAGGTTTGAGGAGGTTATTAAATCAAAGCACTGGTTCAAAAATGACGGTGGATTATCAGATGATGTAGTTGATTCAGTATCAAATAGGCTAAGTGAAATTGGAGAAGAACTTTTGAATTTGATTGATTCGGATTATAAATTGTATAAGTTAAATGAACTGTTATCAAGACAGATTTATTCATTATTACTTATAAAGAAGATACAAGACATTACCGAGCAAACTAAGCAGGAAGAGCAAATAGTTTTTTTAAGTGAGTTTAATAAAACAATTTTTAATTTAATTAATAATGAACCAACGCCATTTATTTATGAGAGAATCGGTGAACGATACCATCATTATTTGTTGGATGAGTTTCAGGATACAAGTAATTTACAATTTCAGAATCTAATCCCACTGCTGGATAATTCATTAAGCAATGGTTATTATAATTTAATTGTTGGAGATGGGAAACAAAGTATTTACAGGTGGCGAAATGCTAATGTGAAACAATTTGAAGTGCTTCCAAAGATATTTAACGCTAATTCAAACCTGATCACGCATGAGCGTGAAAACACATTGATTAGGAATTTTGAATCCAAACGATTGGATAGAAATTTCAGGAGTACAAAAACGATTGTAGAATTCAATAATCATTTTTTTAAACAAATTTCGCGTTCTTTTCTGAATAACTCGAACAAATCAGTATACGACAGTCTTGAACAGGGTGTTTTCAATTTTAATGAAGGTTTTGTAAGTATTGTGAATGAAAGTCTGTCATCGGGTACCATTGAAGAGCATCATAATACATATGTGTTAAAATATATTAATGAAGCATTAAACAAAGGCTATAGTTATTCTGATATCTGTATTATAACAAGAAACAAAAATCATGGTCATTTAGTCGCTAATTTTTTAAAGTCCCGGCAATTACCAATCATTTCTAACGAATCAATTTTACTTAAGAATAACCTTGAAGTAAATACTATAATAGCTTTTTTAAATTATTTATTGAATGAAAATGACAGAATAAGTGCCGCATCGGTATTAAATTATCTTTTTCAAAAAAACACCATTACCGCTGACAAGTATACTAAAGAATTGTTAAGGCTTCAGCATTCTGATTTGTTTGAAGTATTGGCTAATTGTGGTATTCATTGCAATAAACAGGATTTTTTATATCAGAACATTTTTGATAATTGCCTGAAAATAATCGAGTTGTTAAATCTGATTAGTCACTCACACCACTACATAAGATTTTTTTTAGATGAAGTGTTGGATTTTTTGGTTAGTCAGCATTCAACAATTAGTCAGTTTGTTGAGTGGTGGGATAAACGTAAAGAGAAGGCCTCTTTAATTGTTCCAGAAACTGCCAATGCCATTAGAATAATGACAATCCATGCCAGTAAGGGTTTAGAATTTCCTATTGTAATTATTCCATATTGTAATTGGCTGATTTATAAACCAGATAATAATTGGGTAAGTATTCAGCCAAATCAAACCGCTTTGCCGGTTGCGGTTGTAAGGTTATCTGAAAAAATTACAGAGGCGGGTATAGGAGAAGCGTATGAGGAGGAGTTTGCCAATCAAACTTTAGATCAGGTTAATTTGCTTTATGTGGCTTTTACTAGGGCAGTTAATCAACTGCACATCATCGGAAGCACGAATGAAAAAAGTAGATTTAAATCAATAAACAACTGGTTAACTGATTTCATTAAACAAAATGGTTACATAAAAAATGAGGATAACGAAATTGAGTTTGGCTCAAGAATAATGGAATCTGACAAACATCAAAACAACAGCAATGTAAGTGGGTATGATTTAAATCCACTTGAATTTCATTCGCCTGATGGGTTGATTAAAATTAAAGCAGCACACCTGAACGAAGAAATTGGTAACGCAAGACTTTATGGTATTGCACTTCACAACATCCTGAGCAGGATAAATAATATTGATGAAATTGCATCCGCTGTAGAAAAGAGTATTCATGAAGGGGAAATTGGTTTAAGAGATAAAAATAAAATTCTAAGTCAATTACAAAGTGTATTAACCCATCCTTCATTAATTAATTTGTATCAAAAGGAACTCTACACTTCTAAAATTGAACAGGAAATATTAAGCAAAGAAGGGAAGGTATTAAGACCTGACCGAATTTTCATAGGTAAATCAGAAACAGTTGTTTTAGATTTTAAAACTGGCCAAAGGGAAGATCAGCTTTATTTACCAAAAATGTTACAATACAAAAAGGTGTTGGAAGAATTAAGCTATCCAAAGGTTCGATTGTGTTTGTTTTACATTGAGAATCAAGAATTGATAGATCTTTAATAAATCAACTCAAGTTTACATATGGCGCCAAGCCATGTAAACCACCTTCTCTGCCAAAACCACTTTCTTTATATCCGCCAAATGGAGAGGTTGGATCAAATTTGTTATACGTATTTGCCCACACAACTCCGGCTCTTAGCTTTGTTGTTAAGTTAAATATCTTGGAACCTTTGTCTGTCCATACACCGGCACTTAAACCATACGGTATATTATTCGCTTTTTCTATAACCTCTTCAATTGTTCTGAAAGTTTGTATGGTTAATACGGGTCCGAATATTTCTTCCTGCACAACACGGTTACTTTGCGCTGCACCAATAAATAGGGTAGGCTTACAATAAAAACCTTGTTTAGGTAAGTTACAATTATCAGGTTGATAAATTTCTAAACCTTCATTAACGCCAATTTTTAGATAAGAATTAATCTTTTCAAGTTGCTCTTTACTATTAATTGCGCCTATATCTGTATTTTTATCAAGTGGATTTCCAACAATTAAAGTTTGCATGCGAGCTTTTAATTTTTGAATAACTTCTTCTGAAACACTTTCCTGAATAAAAAGCCTTGATCCTGCACAGCAAACATGACCCTGGTTAAAAAAGATGCCGTTAACAATTCCTTCAACTGCTTGATTAATAGGTGCGTCTTCAAAAACGATGTTAGCAGCTTTACCTCCTAACTCAAGAGTTATTTTTTTGCCTGTTCCAGCAACTGCTTTCTGTATAATTTTCCCTACATCCGTACTTCCGGTAAAAGCAATTTTATTGGCTAGTGGATGATTAACCATTGCTGCACCCGCAGCCCCGAATCCGGTAATAATATTTACTACTCCCGGAGGTAAATCACAATCTTGTATTAATTCTGCAAGTTTTAAGGCAGTTAATGGAGTACTTTCCGCAGGCTTTAAAACAACAGTATTTCCTGTAGCTAAAGCCGGTGCAATTTTCCAGGCAGCCATTAAGAGTGGAAAGTTCCAAGGGATAATTTGTGCGGCAACACCAACAGATTCAATTTTTTTATTGGGGAAAGCATAAGCTAATTTATCAGCCCAACCGGCATAATAGAAAAAATGATTAGCAGCAGTGGGTATATCAAAATCTCTACTCTCGCGAATAGCCTTTCCTCCATTTAAACTTTCAATAACCGCTAATTCTCTGCTTCTTTCTTGTATTACTCTTGCAATTCTGTATATATACTTTGCCCGATCGGCCCCTGACAATTTTTTCCAATATTTGTCATAAGCATTTTTGGCAGCTATCATTGCGGCATGCACATCCTTTTCATTTGCCTCTGCAACTTTTGAAAGCACTTGTTCAGTAGCCGGGTTAATAGTTTCAAAGTATTTTTTTGATAGTGGTTTTACAAATTCACCGTTTATGAACAATTCGTATTGTTTTTTTATTTTGGCATGATCAATTGCTTCTGGTGCCGGGGCATATTCCCAATTAAAACCTGTTGTTTCTGTGCTCATCTTCCTTAATTTTTTTAATCTATACTTATATAATCCTTACTATAGTAAACACCTTTTTGTTCTTTGCCTAATTGTAAAATAATATCGTTAGCTAAACTACTGGCTCCAAACCTAAACCATTCATTTGATAACCACTGTGCACCTAAGGTTTCTTTAACCATTACGAGGTATTGAAGTGCAGCTTTTGCAGTGCTGATACCACCTGCCGGCTTCATCCCAACCATTTGTGCTGTTTTTAGGTAGTGATCTTTAATAGCTTCCAGCATAACCAATGTTACTGGCATTGTGGCGGCTGGTTGAATTTTTCCTGTACTTGTTTTAATGAAATCGGCTCCGGCAGCTATGGCAATATCACTTGCTCTTCTTACGTTATCTAATGTACTCAATTCACCTGTTTCCAAAATAACTTTTAAACGAGCTTTACCGCATGCATCTTTAATGGCAGAAATTTCATCAAATACAAAGTTGTAATTTCCTTTTAAAAATTCTCCTCTACTAATTACCATGTCAATTTCATCTGCACCATTATCAACTGCTAATTTTGTATCTAAAAGTTTAATTTCTCTCGTTGAATTTCCGCTTGGAAAGGCTGTAGCAACAGAGGCTACTTTTACGCCACTCGTTCCAAGCGTTTTTTTCGCAAGCGCAACATAGGTAGGATAAACACATACTGCCGCAACTGTTGGTAAGTCAGCAATTCCTTCTCCTGGTTGAACTGCCTTATGACACATTTGAATTATTTTACCTTCTGTGTCTTTGCCTTCGAGTGTTGTGAGGTCAATCATGTTTAGGGCAAGCTTTAATGCACTTACTTTTGATTGTTTCTTGATGCTCCGTGTATTAAAACGGGCAACGCGTTCTTCAATACCAACTTGGTCAATAACCGGACTTGTTTTAAAGTTCATTCGATAAATTTACATTAAAATTAGTTAATTTTTAATTTTTTGAATCAGTTTATCCATTGAATTTAATGGTTTTTTTACCTTTATACGCGAATGACTCTTTTTTGTAAACCTGTTAATTCTAAAAAACGATTTGCTCCCCATCGGAAGTTAGATAACAACTATTCGTTCACACTTTTTGATTGCGCTAGCTCAATTCCTGAAAATCAGTTGACTCAAATCATTCAACCTGAAGATATTTTTTTTAATAAGGAGTATCTTAGTTTAATTGAGGCTTGTACTAATGCTAAGTTGCAAACAAGATATTGCATTATATTTAGCAATTTGAAGCCTATTGGCTTTGTTAATTGCCAGATTACTGATTTTAACGCCGGTATTTTTGGTGATTTAATTAAAAGTGAGCGGGAAGAAAATGAATCAGGAACTTTAAAATTATTAGAGAAGTATCTTTATAAGAATAAAGACGAAAATTTACTTCGCCTGTTTACATGCGGAAATAGTATTATTTCAGGAGAGTATGGCTTTATATTTCGGGAGGAAGTTGGTGAAAAGGAGAAACATGACTTGGTTATTAAGGTATTGGATATTATTAGCGGTGAAGAAAAAAAGACAGGTATGCTATCTGCAATTCTGATTAAAGATTTTGAAGAACCACTAAGACCAAAACAACTCTTTAAATCATCTGGTTATGAAATGTTTTCAGTTGAGCCGAATTTAATTGTTGAAATCCCATCACAAGTAGAAAGCATAGAAGACTATGTGCAATTATTTTCAAAAAAGTACCGAAATCGGTCAAAAACTATTCAAAAGAAATTTTCATCAGTAGAGGTAAGAGAGCTACAATATGATGAAATAGTTGAACGAGAAGATTCAATTAATACATTATACCTTCAAGTATTTGAACGTGCCAAATTTAAATTATTACAATTACCTAAAAATTACTTTAGTAGGTGCAAAGCCATATTTGATGATAAGTTTACACTTACCGGATTTTTTTTGAATCAGAAATTGATTGGGTTCAATAGTTCTTTTAATTTGAGCGAAAATAAATTTGAAGCACATTACATTGGTATTGATTATTCTTTAAACAGAGAATATGAATTATATCAGAACACACTTTGTAATTTGATATCATCTGCATTAAGTAAAGAAAAACATCATGTTAATCTTGGCCGCACGGCAGCAGAAATAAAAACAACGATTGGTGCCAAACCCAGAGATCTTTTGTGCTATATTAAAGCACAAAATACACTTTCAAAGCTCATTCAAAAATCCTTTATCAGATTTTTACAACCGGAAGAATGGATTCCTAGGAACCCTTTTAAGGAGGAGTAATTATTACATTAATTTAATTTTAGTATCACATATTCCTAACTAATTCGTAATAAATAGTTAACTATTCGCTTTAAGCTCGTCAATATCTTTGTTGAATGAGGTTATGTAGTTTTTTACTTTTCACATTTATATCATTAAATAGTGTTTTATCACAGGTATCACTTATTTCCGCTGGTAGTAGTTGGAGGTATTTGGATAATGGTTCAAATCAAGCAACGAACTGGTTAACTTTAAGTTACAATGATTCTTTTTGGTCTTCGGGTAACGCTGAATTGGGTTATGGTGATGGAGATGAGGCAACGGTGGTTAGTTTTGGTAGTAATTCTTCTAATAAAAACATTACCACGTATTTTCGTAAAACTTTTACAGTAGCCAATCCTGCCGCTTTAACTAGTTTAAGTTTACAGGTAGTGAGGGATGATGGAGCAGTTGTTTATATTAATGGAGTTGAAGTTTGGAGAGATAATTTACCATCGGGTCCTGTTTTATTCAATACTTTGGCAAATTCTGCTATTGCATTTGGTGCGGAAAGTGCATGGAATTCATCGGTAATTAGTCCTCTAGTATTAAGCACTGGTACAAATATTATTTGCGTTGAAATTCATCAAGAAAGCGGAAGCAGTTCTGACATTAGTTTTAATTTAAAATTGGACGGGATAACAACTGTTCCATCATACAGTGTTGACAGGGGGCCATATTTAAATCTTGGAACGCCTTCTTCCATGATTGTAAAATGGAGGACAACGACACCATGTGATTCAAAAGTTTTTTATGGTTCTAGTGTTTCCTCTTTAACTAACGTAACCTCAGACCCTTCAATTACAACGAATCATGAAGTGAAAATTACTGGTTTAACTCCTTCAACAATTTACTACTATACAATTGGTGCCTCTGGCTCTACGCTTTCAGCAGCTAGTCCATCAATTTATTTCAAAACTAGCCCATTAACAGGGTCTACCAATAAAGTTAATTTTTGGGTGGTTGGGGATGCAGGTACAGGCAATTCTAATCAGGCTAATGCACGCGACGGCTTTTTAAGTTATATAGGATCTAGTCATATTGATGGTTGGATTTGGTTAGGAGATAATGCCTATGAAGGCGGATTTGATAGCGAGTATCAAACGAATGTTTTTTCACCAAATGGATATATGAATGAAATGAAACGTGTTGTAACATGGCCCGCTCCCGGTAATCACGATTACAATCATAATATTCCATTTTCTCCGGCACCAGCCTACTTTGATATTTTTTCATTACCCAAATCTGGAGAAGCTGGTGGAGTACCCTCAGGTACTGAAGCTTATTATTCATATAATTACGGGAACGTCCATTTTATTTCATTGGATTCATACGATCAAAGCAGAAGCGCAGGAGGACCAATGGCAACATGGTTAACGGCTGATTTGGCGGCAAATACCTTGCCTTGGGTTGTAGCCTATTGGCATCATCCACCATATACTAAAGGAAGTCATAATTCAGATAACTCCAATTTTCTAGACGGGGAATTAGTGGATATGAGACAAAACATAGTGCCTATTTTAGAAACTGGTGGAGTTGATTTGGTTTTGAACGGCCATAGTCATTGTTATGAACGATCTTATTTGTTAAATGGTCATTATGGAAACTCGGGTTCATTGCAAGCAAACATGAAGTTGGATGCGGGTAGCGGAAGTTATCCAACAAATTGTCCATATCAAAAAATTACGAACGCATCAAAAGCAAATAAAGGCGCAGTATATACTGTTTGCGGGTGTTCTGGTAAATTAAGCGGAACATCAAGTGGTTGGCCGCACCCGGCCATGTATTATTCTACCAATACTAACCTTGGAAGCATGTTGTTGGAATTTAACAATAACCGTTTGGACGCTAAATTTATTGGAACAACAGGGAACGTATTAGATAAGTTTACTATTGTTAAAAACGCTGGAAAGAAAACAACTTTTTCTATTTGCCCAAATCAATCAACAACATTAACAGCTTCATGGCCTGAGAATGTGCAATGGTTCCCACTAGGTGTTAATCAAAATTCAATTATCGTTAATCCTGCTGTTTCTACAATTTACTATGCATATGATGCATTAAGTTGTATTAAAGATACCTTTGAGATAAATATTCTCCCGCCTGCTAATTGTGGCTCTACAGGTTTTAATTCAACGTCATCTTATGAGAATGCTAAAATTTTTATTTACCCGGTAGTAGTTTCATCAGAATTACAAACTATTTCTTGTTCACATTTGCCGGATGTTCAAATTAATCATGTGGATCTTGTTGCAAGTAATGGCAGCGTCTACGAATGCAAATTATTAGATAAAGGTTTTGATAAAAAAGAAGTCCTGATTCCATCCGGCTTAAGCGGAGGTGCGTTTGCGTTAAGATTTTTGTTAGCTAGTAACCAAGTAATCGTAAAAAAAATAATAATTAATAACTAATCTATGAAAATAAAGACTTTTATCCTTTGCATATTGTTATCTGCTAAATTCTGTTGGGCACAATGCACGCTCACTGCCATTAATGGCGATTACGTTGTGTCAAGTAGCATAATTTTATCAGGGACATATAGTGTTTCAGGCCGATTTATTATTCCTTCCGGTGTAACGGTTTTTGTAAATAAGTACGCCAATAACACTTGTGGCAAATTAGAAATTAATGCGAAAACAGTTATTGTAAATGGGACTATTGATGCAAATGATGCTGGGCAACTAGGTGGTATTGGCGGTGTTGGCGGCAGCAGTGTAACAAGTTTAACAGGCGATCAGGTTTCTTTAACTTCTTGTAATAATAAAGATAATACGGGTCAAATTACACTTGAAGGAGGTAAAGCTGGGCTGAATGGTTTCGGTACTGGAGCAGGTCTTTCCGGGGCAAATGGTGGTAATGGTTCAGGGCCAAAGCAACAATGTTTAAGTAATAATGATGAAGCTGGAATGATAGGAAGCGCTGGCGGCGGAGGTGGCGGTTCAGGTGGAAGTTATGGCGGTAAAGGTAGTAGCGGCGGAGCTGGTGGAAATGGAACTAACTCATATACAGCTACTGGGGTAAATGTATCAACAGGGTATGCTGTTGTTCAAGGAAGTGGAGGTGCTGGTGCAATTACAGGTAACACTTATGGCACAGCAGGTTCAAATGACATTGATTTAGGTAGTGGAGGAGGAGGTGCTGGAGGAGGCGCTCGTTCATTTAACACGGGAAGTAATGGTGCTAAAGGAGGAAATGGCGGTGGCTTGATTAAGATAAGTGCTCAGGATACTTTGATAATAAGCGGTTCGATACTTGTGAACGGTTCAAATGGCGGTAATGGTGGAAGTGGCGGAAATGGGAACGTAACAGCTAAATGTTGTTCTGACGGATGTGATGATTGTGGTGAAGCAACATTATCTTGCGGCGCTGGATCAGGTGCAGGAAGTGGCGGAGGCAGCGGTGGGGGAATTCTTTTAGAATGTTATAATTTTATAAATATAAATGGCTCACTAAATGCCAAAGGTGGAAATGGTGGTTTAGGTGGACAAGCCGGTACCGGTATAACTTGCAATTATAGTGCCTTATTATGCGGTACTCAAACACTCAAGAGTGGAGATGGAGCTGCAGGAAATTCAGGCGGAGCAGGCGGCGGTGGGCGAATTAAAATTTTCGCAGCAAGTTGTCAAGGAAATACCATTAGTCCGGTTACAAACGTTACTGGCGGTACAGGTTTTGCAAATGGATTACCAGGCACATACAGTTTGATTTGTAATTTCAACACATCACTTTCTGAGTATACTAAATACCATGAGTTATCTATTTTTCCTAATCCGACGAATGATTTTTTGAACATTCAATTTAAGTACCCTCAGTATTTAAATGACCATTCTGGAAAAATAATCGTATTAGATATCAACGGTAAAGAAGTTTTTGTTACAGATTGTTTGCTAAGTAAAGATGATTTTCAAGTTATTAACTTAAGTCATTTAAATAATGGTGTTTATTTTCTCAAGTTAATATCTTCTGATGTAACCGTCATGCAAAAATTAATTAAAAAGTAAAATGAAACTAAAATTATTTTCGATATTATTTCTACTAACACTTACACGTAGTAATTTAATCGCTCAATTTAAACATTCTGTGAGTGTTCAAAGTTGCTTAAAACCATTTTATCACGGCGTAGCTTCTGGTGATCCACTACATGACAAAGTTATTATTTGGACAAGAGTAACGCCAGAACCTAGTCAAATGTTTAATTCAATAGCTGTTTCTTGGCGTGTTGCAACAGATACAGGAATGGTGAATATTGTAAAGTCAGGAGCACTTCTAACAGATTCAAGTTCTGATTATACAGTTAAGGTGGATGTAGATGGCTTAAATCCGAACACGTTTTATTTTTATGAATTTCAGGTTGATAATCAATTATCCCCAAGGGGTCGAACAAAAACTAATCCGATTGGAAATTGTGATAGTTTAAGATTTGCTATCACCTCTTGTGCGAATTTTGAAGCAGGTTGGTTTAATGTATACGGTAGTTTGTTTCAAAGAAATGATTTTGATGCAGTTATTTGTTTAGGAGATTATATTTATGAGTATAATACTGGCGGTTATTCTCCTAATTCAAATGTAAACAGGCAATGGTCTCCTGCCAATGAAATTGTTTCACTAGCTGATTACAGAATGCGTTATTCAAGCTACAGACTAGATGATGATTTACAAAAGCTGCATCAACAATTTCCATTTATTTGTGTTTACGATGATCATGAATTTACCAATGATGCATGGATGAATGGTGCACAGAATCATCAACCTAGTGAAGGCTTATGGAGTGCAAGAAAGATGGTAGCACAAAAAGCTTATTTTGAATGGTTGCCAATCAGAGTAACAGGGACTACCAATCCTTATCAGATTTATAGATCGATGAAATACGGTAATTTGATTGAATTAATGATGCTTGACACAAGGGTTGAAGGAAGAGATTTACAGGCCGGTACTACCGGAGCAACCGTTAATAGTATGAGCAGACAATTATTAGGTACAACACAATTTAATTGGCTTTCTTCAAAATTGAGCAATAGCACTTCTAAATGGAAAGTATTAGGTCAACAAGTGATGATGGCACCTTTAAAAGTATTTGGGGTTGCGGTTAATGGAGATCAATGGGATGGTTATCCTGCTGAGAGAGACAGAGTTTTAAACCATGTAATCACCAACAATATAAGTAATTTTGTTGTGATAACAGGTGACATACACACAGCCTGGGCAAATGATTTGCCCCTGCCAACATATAATTCGAGCACAGGTGCAGGAAGTGCAGGCGTTGAATTTGTGTGTTCGAGTGTTACTTCTCCAGGAAGCTCATTACCGATTGGAGCATCTGCTATTCAAGCTGCTAATAGTCATATAAAGTATGTTGATTTAACGGAACACGGTTATATTATTATGGATGTGAATCAAAACAGAACTCAAGCAGATTGGTTTAATGTGAATACCTTAGATACTAAGTCAACTTCTTTTAATCACGCCAAATCATTTTACGTTAATAATCTTCAGCGTTTTTTAATTTCTAATAATTCTGCGGCTATTCCAAGATCAAATATTCAATACATATATGCGCCACAGTGTCCTCGTGCCCTAATCACCAATACCTCTACATCTTTGCAAGGAATAGATTCTTCTCCAATTGTATTGTCTGTATATCCAAATCCTAGTGAAGAGTATTTATCAGTTCAGATGCAAAATCAAATTGCCGGAGTGGTTACGATTTCTGTTTTTTCTATTGAAGGTAAAATGTTGATAAGTAAGTCATATAAAGTAGATGAAGGTAATTTGGAGAAATACCATTTAGATATCACACAGTTGGCAAATGGTCCATACCTTTTAAAAGTTTCTGATGGTAAATACTCGAAGAATTTCAAATTTGTTAAACATTGAAATAGCCAATTAACTGGAGTCTATTTTAAATACGAGCATTAAATATTAGGTAAACTTCCCTTCTAAAAGAAATTTTGTGAATTTGAATCGATTTTATTTTCCACTTTTGGAACTTTTACTGCTAACGATTTTATTTTTCTGTTTTAACTCTTTTAAGCATATAGAATTATCGGAGGAAGCTAAAATTAATAGCTTTATTGAAAAAAATCTTATAAATCAAATTCAACAATTAAGCGATTTAAAAGAGGTCATAAAACAGAATAAAGCTACCAACCACTTAATTGATATTTACAGAAAGGCAAGAATTAATTATAAGAAAATAGAGTTTTACCTTGAATATCATTTTCCGTTTTATAGTAAATACTTCATTAATGGGCCATTAGTGCCGAAGGCCGAGGCGGAATATAATTTTAAAACCATTTCGCCTCATGGCTATCAGGTTATTGAAGAGTTCGTATATAATTATGATGCTGAAAGGGTAAAGGAAATCAATTTCGAAATCGATCTATTAATCGAAACCTTAAAATCAGTTATAAAAAGAAATAAATCCATTTCGAATCAACAGTCTACAATTGTTGATATGTTACGTTTGAATTTATACAGGATAGTTTCAATGCACTTAAATGGATATGATTCAACCATTGATAAAAATGCATTGAATGAAGTAAGAAGTTCTATGGAAGGTTTGGAAGAGGTTTGTCAGATATTAGATCCTTTACTTGCACAACAAACAAGGCATATTATTAATTCAATTTTGGAGTATATAAATCAGAATAATAATTACGAGCAGTTTGATAGATTGTTTTTTATATCAAATCAAATTAAGCCATTATATAAAAATCTCTACAGTTATTATTCTATAGAATCGAGATTGGAATCCACATCATACGCCATTAATATCCGGGAACAACAAATGTATTCAAGCTCATGGTTGAATTTAAATTTCTTTAGAAATTATAGTGTTGATACAGCAAAGATTCGCCAACAAGTAGAGTTAGGAAAAATTCTTTTTTTCGACCCAATTTTATCTGGAAATGAAAAAAGAGCTTGTGCTTCTTGTCATCAGATTAACAAAAGTTTAGCTTCTAATGTAAAATCTAACAAGGAATTTAATTTTAAAGGAGAGTTGAAAATTAATACACCAAGTTTATTAAACGTGTCTCTTCAGAAATCATTTTTTCATGATGGTCGAAGCATGCAACTGGAAGATCAATTACATGCCGTACTTATAAATGAAAGGGAAATGAATTCAACGCCAGAGGCTGTAATTGCCAAATTAAGAAAAAGCTACGAGTATCGTAAATTGTTTGCAAACGCCTTTCAAGGCTCAGAAGATACGTTAATTACCTATTATTCAGTTTTAAAATCTATTGCGGAATTTGAAAGAACGCTGGTAGACTTGAATCTCCCTATTGATTCATATTTGCAAGGAAATTTAAACGCCTTAAAAAAGGAAGAAATAAGGGGTTATGCTGTTTTTGCAGGTAAAGCTTTATGCGGATCTTGTCATTTTTTCCCTCTTTTTAATGGATCGCCACCGCCTTTTTATAGTGATAATGAGTTTGAAGTGATTGGAGTTGGTGAGCATAAAAACTCTAGTATAATTGCCGCTGATTCTGGAAGATTTTTGGTTTCGAAGAATCCAATTCATTTACATGCAATTAAAACTCCCGGGATAAGGAACTTTGAATATACCGGACCATACATGCATAACGGTAGTTTGAAAACCATCAACGAGGTTGTCGATTTTTACAATCATGGTGGTGGCAAGGGTCAAGGTATAGTTTTAACAAATCAAACTTTACCGTTTGATTCACTCAAGCTAACTAAAATGGAGATTAAAGCTTTAATTTCATTTTTGAAAACATTAAATAGACCATTGACCTCCATAGAACCACCTAAGAAATTACCATTAATTGAAGGTTACGAAAAAAGAAAAATTGGCGGAGAATATTAACGACAATTTGTTAATATAACATTAAGCTAACATTCAAAACATTTAGTAATGTATCTTGGCTTAAAAAGCATAAGATTTAATAATTTTAATTTAAATATACCGTAATTGGTTTAGGAGATAATATTAAGAGTTTTGTAAGGTAAATATTTAATGAAAGCCTTTTACAAAACCATCGTATTATCTGACATTCATCTTGGAATCAAAGCCAGTAAGGCAAAGGAAGTAGTACACTTTTTAAAACATCACAAATGTGAAACACTAATATTAAATGGTGATATTATTGATGGGTGGCAGCTCAGAAAAAGTGGTAAGTGGAAAAAACAACACAGCAATTTTTTTAAATACGTTATAAATCTTATTGCAAAAGCCAAATGCGACGAGATTATTTATTTAAGAGGAAATCACGATGATTTTCTAGATGAAATTTTACCATTCTCATTAGCTAATTTTAAAATTAAACGCCATCATGTTCACTACGGTGTAAATAAAAAGTATTTCGTTACACATGGTGATATTTTTGATAATGTAACTACAAAATTAAAATGGATAGCCAAGCTCGGAGATGTAGGTTATACCTTTTTGTTATGGTTAAATCGTCACTACAATAATTATCGAGAACGGAAAGGATTACCATATTATTCGCTTTCTCAAGTTGTAAAAGCTAAGGTAAAGTCAGCTGTTTCTTTTATATCAGATTACGAACAAGAGTTAGTGAAAGTAGCACAGGCTCGTCGTTGCGGAGGTATTATTTGTGGGCATATTCACCAACCGGCTATCAAAAACATTGATGGCATTGAATATCTTAATAGTGGAGACTGGGTTGAAAGTTTAACTGCCTTAGTTGAGGACAAGGAGGGTGTTTGGAGTATTATTTATTATTCTGAGTGGCTAGAGAAGCATGAGCAACAAAAAATTAATCAATTATCAAAATCAGCATAGAAATGAAAAAGTATCTCTTAGTAGTACAAGGAGAGGGTAGAGGGCATATGACACAAGCTATGACTTTGTACGATTTATTGATTGAGCAGGGAAATACCGTTTGTGCTGTTATACTTGGCTCAAGCGGAAAAAGAGATACTCCTGAATTTTTTCATAAAAAAATTAAAGCCCCAATTTTTAATTTGGTTAGTCCAAATTTTGTTTCAGATAAAAAAAATAAATCCATCAATATTGGTAAATCGGTTATACATAATTTATTAAAACTTAAAACTTTTAAATCATCGCTTGATAAAATTGATACTATCGTTAAGGAACATCAACCTGATGTAATCATTAACTTTTTTGATTTGCTAATGGGCTTATATTATCGATTTTACAAGCCAACCACTAAAATGGTATGTATTGCGCATCAATATATTTATTATCATCCTGATTTCGAATTTCCAAAAGGATATTTTTTCGATAAATTGGCTATAAAGTTTTATACAAAATTGACATCAAAGGGTTCAAGCAAAAACTTGGCACTATCTTTTTATAAGGTTTATACCCATCATGATGAGGTAGTGGTAGTGCCACCATTATTGAGGAAGGAAATATTTGAATTACCTACAAATCCACAAGATTACTTTTTAGTTTATTTGGTTAACAATGGCTATTACGAGGATTTGATTCAATGGCATAAAGAGAATTCAGATGTGAAGATTCACTGCTTTACTGATTCTCCAGAAAAATTAATGGAGCTATTTCCATACAGTAATTCCAATTTAATGTTGCATGCCATCAACGATAAATTGTTTTTAGAGAAAATGAGTGCTTCAATAGGACTGGCAAGTACAGCTGGTTTTGAAAGTGTTTGCGAGGCAATGTATCTTGGCAAACCTGTGCTGCTTGTTCCTATCGAAGGCCATTTCGAGCAATTTTGTAACTCACGTGATGCTGCCAAAGCCGGTGCTGGTATTTACGATAATTCATTTAACTTATCTAATTTGATAAATTATACTAAAGACAAGGTTTATGATAATTCCCACTTTAGAAATTGGGTTGGAACAGCAAAGGAGAAAATATATTCTGAAATAACAAATATCTAAATATGACATACAAAATATCCCTATTAAAAGTTTTAGTTGTAATTTTAAATTTATTGAGTAAATAGTATAATTATTTATTCTTTTATTTGTTCCATAAAATATATGGCTAGAAAACTATTATTCATTGTTAATCCTAACGCAGGTAAAAAAATTTCAGATAAATTAATTGAAACTATTAACAACGAGTTTCCAAAAGATGTGTATTACCAGATTGTAATTTGGAAGGATAAAAATCATTTCAAGGAAGTGTTAGATATTTTGCACTCACAGAATTACACGGATGTAATTGCTGTTGGTGGTGATGGGACAGTAAATCAAGTTGCAAGCAGTTTGATTAATACATCCATTACTTTTGGAATTGTTCCTGCGGGCAGTGGAAATGGTTTAGCCAGAAGTTTAAAACTTTCTATGAATGTAAGTGAAGTGATCAAACAAATTGCTGCGGGTAAAACCGAAGTCATAGATTATGGTGTAGTTAATGAGCGCCCATTTTTCTGTACCAGTGGAATAGGGTTTGATGCTCATATTGGAAATCTATTTGCAACCTCTGTTAAAAGAGGCTTGCAGAGTTATGTGAAAATTACCATTAGGGAATTAGTAAAGTATAAAGGGAAAAACTATACGCTCAGTATAAATGGAGACACAATAAAGCGTAAAGCTTTTTTAATTACTGTTGCTAACGCCGGTCAATACGGAAATGAATTTTACATCGCCCCGCAAGCAAATTTACAGGATGGTCAGTTTCATGTTGTAATACTAAGACCTACAGGTGTTTTCGGAGCAATTTCTTTATTCGTTAAAATTCTTAGTAAGAAAGCACATCAAAGTAAGTACATTGAAACATTTGTAACTAATGATTTATCAATTATTGAAAATGGCAATACCACTATTCATTATGATGGCGAGCCGGCTCAATTCAGCGGCAACTTAACTTACAAATGCCAGCATCATCAATTAAAAGTGATTGTTGGGGAAGGGTTTAAGCCAAGTTTAATTCCTTGATTTTATTTAGGAATAAATTTAGGCCCTTTTTTTTCTCAGCATCTAGATTGTAACTGATACTTTTAGTTAAGTAATCCTTTACAAATGCTGTGTCATAATTAACCTTGCTATTATCAACAGCTAATTCAATATTTGAAATACCATATTTCAAAACAGAATTAAATTCATCTATAAACGCATCAGAGGGTTTTACATTAGCTACCCAAACAGCAAACACAAATGGTAGCTGCGTTAATTCAAACCACGCTGTTGCTAAATCATATTCAAACTTGTATTTGTTGCTCAAACCAAAAGTTCTGTCGCCAATAATTACAGCGCCGGTTGAATAACTTATTTGCTCTTCAAAACCAACACTCGCTGGAATAAAATTAGGGTTGATTTTCCAAAATTCTTTACACAATATTTTAATTAAGGTAACCGATGATTTGGATTGGTAATCCAAGAGTATATTTGATAATTCGTTAATTGGCTTTTGAGCATATAACTTAACGCTATCAACCTTCTCAAGTGCACCAATGCAAAAATCCGTTATGATGTGATATGAACTTAATTCACATAGTAAAGCAACGGGCACAAGCGCGACATCCACCTGATGATGCTTTAATTTTTGAGCACAGATACTTGGAATATCCTCCTCTAAATCTATTTTTTTTATCAGTTCAGATGAATGTATGGCCCATCGAAAAGGTAGTGTGTTGGTATAATTTACAATAGATAGTTTCATGGCAAATTAGGGCTGCATTATAAAATGTTTTACACCCGTATAAATTAGTTCAACGCCAATGCACATAACAAAAAATCCCATTAAACGAGACAAAGCCATTAAACCAGACGTGCCAATTAATTTAGCAAAATACCTTGAGCTTAATAAAATTAATAAAATAATACTGCAAACGATAAAGATGGCTAGAAAAACGATTAGAATTTGTGTAAGGTTTTTATCTGCAAAATTAAGTGATACAAGGTATGACATACTGCCCGGACCTGCTAATAATGGCATTGCCAATGGTGTAAATGAAATGTCTTCTTTTTCAATGGCTTCTATTTTTACTTTTTGATTAATACCTTTGTGCGTATCTCTTTTGTTATTGATGAATGAAACCCCGCTCAGTAACATGATTATACCACCGGCTACTTTCATGCTATGAATAGAAATTCCAAAAAAATCAATAATAACATTGCCGGATACGAAAGCAACAATTAAAATTAAAAAAACATAAAAGGTACATTTAATGGAAATCTTCTTTATTTCTTCAGGTGTCCGGTTACTAGTGAATGATATAAACATTGGAACCGCGCCAATTGGATTTAATACAGATACTAATGATGAGATAAGGGCTAATAAAGACATACTACAAAATTACAATTTTATTTAGTTGACAGCTTATTTAAAAAATCCCATTTCGGTGTTTGTTTTTTTAAATACAAAAAATGAAAAATAAAACTAACAATACAACCAAAGCTGTTTGCAATAAAATCTAAAACATCGGCACTTCTATTACTGAATAATTTTGCTTGCATAATTTCCAGCAAACCCCCATATATAATGCATAGTAAAAGGAATAAATAAATGTATACATTACTTAAATTATTTTTGTAGATCAAATTAAGGCAAAGCAACATAAGAACATAAAAAATGCCGGCATGCACCCATTTGTCAAACTTCAATAATTCAAAAAAATCAGTTGAAGGTATGTATTGACCAGGCATTGAGCAAAGTCCAAGAATAACAAAGAACCATATAATAAGGTATCTTATTGGGTGTTTGGATAGAAAAAAAAAGAGGCTATAAACTAGTTTTTTCATCGGCGCAAAGTTAAACACTATTCAATTAGTTCCACGCCAAAATTGGTTAATCAAAAAAATAATGCCAAAAATTAAGCGTATATTTGTAAAATGGCTTATAATTCAGGTAAACGAAATACAGGAAGAACCGATAAAAACAAAGGCAAACAGAGCGGCGCTCGTTTCAGCAACTCGTCTAGAGATTTTAAACCCAAGGGAGAAGGATTCCGAGGTAGCGATAAGGGAGAAAATGGGTATAAAAAAACCTTTAAATCTGAAAAAGGCGACAAGAAATCATTTGACTCTTCAAGAGAAAAGTCTTTCAAGTCAGGTGAAAAAAAATATTCAGATACTGGTGATTTCAAAAAATCTTATCGTAAAAGCAATGGCGATGACTCAAACTTTAAGAAGGTTGGTCGGGGCAATTATAAAAGCAAGAGAGATGGTGGCTTCGACAAAAAGAAATTTGATAGCGGTACGGATAAACCATACAGGAGTAAAAGAGAAATAGGCTCTGACAGCTTCGAAAAAAAAACTTATAATTCTAAGGACGATAAAAAGCCATACAAATCATACAATGACAAGGTGAGTGCTTATTCTGATGAATCAAAAGAGTACAGCAAAAGTTATAAAAAGGCGTTTAAAAAGGGAGAAAACACAGGCGAAGAGACAAAAAGTGCTCGTGAAAATTATAAGTCTAAGCGATCTTTTACAAAAAATAAGGAGTTACGTACAAATCAAAGTAAGTTTGAAAAACCTTCATTTTCGAAGGATAAACCTAAACGCCCATTTGAGCGAGACTACTCAAATAAGTCTAAATTTCAACCTACAAAAAAGGTCGTTGATAATGAAGATGGTTTAAAAAGTCAAAAACGAATTGGTTATGAAGAATTTGGTGAGACAAAATCTTTTGACAAGGAGCGCTTTGATAAAAAGAATTTTAAGAAACCAAAGGTAGGCACGTCTAAGAGAAATAAAGATTCGGATGATTTAATTCGTTTAAATAAGTATTTATCTAATGCAGGGATTGCTTCAAGAAGAGACGCAGATGTATTAATTAAAAGCGGGGCCGTAAAGGTAAATGGCGTGCCGGTTACCGAAATGGGTTATAAAATTAAAGCCAGTGATGTAGTAACCTACGCAGATGCCAAGGTAAGAAGTGAACGCAAAGTTTATTTGCTTTTGAATAAACCTAAAGATTATATAACCACAACGGATGATCCACAAGAACGTAAAACAGTAATGGATTTGGTTGCCAATGCTTGTAGTGAGCGTATTTATCCTGTAGGTCGTTTAGACAGAAACACAACAGGTGTATTATTGATGACAAACGATGGCGAACTAGCAAAAAAATTAACGCATCCTAAAAACGACATCAAAAAGATTTACCATGTTAGCTTGAATAAAGCTTTACGTACTGATGATTTCAATCAAATACAGGAAGGATTAGATTTGGAGGATGGATTTATTCAGGTGGATGATTTAGCATATGTTGGTGAAGGTAAGAAAGAGATTGGCGTTGAAATTCATAGTGGAAGAAATCGAATTGTTCGAAGAATATTTGAACACTTAGGGTATGATGTAATTAAATTAGATCGAGTAACTTTCGCTGGACTCACCAAGAAAGACTTACCAAGAAGTAAACACCGTTTTTTAACTCAGAAAGAAGTTGCTTTTTTAAAGATGATTTAAGCGCCTTTTAAAGTTGGTTCTTGTACTTTTCGTTGAGGCGCCTCCAAAATTTGTTTAACTTCAGATACTATTTTGGCAGGAGAAAACCCACACTCTTCATATAGTTCGGATTGTTCGCCGTGTTCAATCCATTTATCAGGAATACCTAGGCGAACAACTTTAGCTGAATAATCATGATCTGCCATAAATTCTAAAACTGCACTTCCCATACCGCCCATGATACAGCCATCTTCAACTGTAATTACTTTTTTATAATTACTGAATACCTCATGTAAAAGTTCTTCATCAATTGGTTTTGCAAAACGCAGGTCATAATGTGCAGGGTCGATATTCTCAGTTGCCAGCTGCTCAATGGCTTTGGTAACAAGATTGCCGGGATGACCTAAAGATAAAATGGCCACGTCTTTGCCGGATTTTATTTTACGGCCTTTGCCAATTTCTATCTTTTGAAATGGCGTTTTCCAATTCACCATTACGCCATTTCCGCGCGGATAACGAATGCTGAAAGATCCTTTTACCTCCTCCAGTTGCGCTGTGTACATTAAGTTCCTTAATTCCTCTTCATTCATTGGTGCACTCACAATCATGTTTGGTACGCATCTGAAATAAGCGATGTCGAATGCGCCATGGTGCGTAGGACCATCTGCACCGGCTAAACCACCTCTATCCAAACAAAAAATGACTTTTAAATTTTGTAAAGCTACATCGTGCAATACTTGATCATAGGCACGCTGCATGAACGAACTGTATATGTTACAATAAGGTACCATGCCTTGTGTTGCTAAACCGGCACTAAAAGTTACCGCATGTTGTTCGGCAATACCTACGTCAAATGCTCTATCCGGCATTGCTTTCATCATAATGTTTAACGAGCAACCAGTCGGCATGGCAGGTGTAATCCCCATGATTTTAGAGTTCATTTCTGCTAATTCAACCATGGTATGTCCAAACACATCTTGGTATTTTGGCGGCTGTGGATTTTTAGGAACAACTTTGATGATTTCACCGGTTTCTTTATTAAAAACGCCGGGTGCATGCCAAATCGTTTCATTTCCTTCCTCACTAAATTTATAACCTTTCCCTTTTTTGGTAAGTACGTGTAATAACTTTGGTCCGGGGATATCCTTTAAGTCGGCTAATATTTTGGTTAACCTTACTACATCATGGCCATCAACCGGACCAAAATATCTAAATTTCAAGCTTTCAAATAAATTACTTTGCTTTAAAAGACTAGTTTTAACTGCATTTTCTACCTTGCTGGCAATTTCTTGCGCATTTGGTCCGAATTTACTGATTTTACCTAACAACTCCCATACCTTATCTTTGGCTTTGTTATAAGTGTGTGAGGTGGTAATGTCGGTTAAATATTCGCGCAATGCACCAACATTTGGGTCGATGCTCATGCAATTGTCATTCAAAATTACCAAGAGGTTAGCATTTTCAACACCTGCATGGTTAAGTGCTTCAAACGCCATGCCGGCTGTCATACTGCCATCACCAATAACGGCAATGTGTTGTTTGTCATTTAAGTGCTGATATTTACTTGCCACAGCCATACCTAAGGCAGCACCAATACTGGTGCTAGAGTGTCCAACACCAAAAGTATCATATTCACTTTCGCTACGTTTTGGGAAACCACTGATGCCTTTGTAAATACGGTTTGTATGGAAAACATCCCGACGACCGGTTAAGATCTTGTGACCATAGGCTTGATGACCTACATCCCAAACCAATTGATCGTATGGTGTGTTAAAAATGTAGTGAAGGGCTACAGTTAATTCAACAACTCCCAAAGAAGCACCAAAATGACCCCCTTTTACGGAAACTAAATCAATAATATATTGACGAACTTCAGAACAAATTTGTTCAAGCTGATCCTCTTTGAGTTTTTTTAAATCGGCAGGCGAATTAATCTTTGCGAGCAATTCACCAGGTATAAAACCACTACCTTTTACAATTTCCATGTTTATACAAATATAGTAAATAATTGGTTAACGTTATTTACAAATTATAATTGTATCCGAGGATTTGTAAATTGTGTTAATTCTTGTAATAAAACAAGCAAAAGCAGATATTGTTTAACTCAATAAGACAATTAAATTTGTAGAAATAATACAGTTTATGCAGTTATATTCAATCAACGCCGGAAATTTTAAGTTAGATGGTGGCGCCATGTTTGGCGTTGTTCCTAAATCAATATGGAATAAACTTAATCCCGCCGATGAAAACAACATGTGTAGTTGGGCCATGCGTTGTTTGTTAATTGAAAGTGGCAACAAATTAATTTTGGTGGATACCGGTATGGGAAACAAACAAGACGATAAGTTTTTTGGTTACTATTATTTGCATGGTAACGATTCAATAGAATCTAATCTCAATAAATATGGTTTTACAACCAGTGACATCACGGATGTAGTTTTAACCCATTTGCATTTTGATCATTGTGGTGGAGCGATACAGCATAATGCGTCTAGAACAGGGTACGAACCAGCATTTAAAAATGCACACTACTATAGTCATTCTAAACATTGGGATTGGGCTATGAACCCAAATGCCAGAGAGAAAGCCAGTTTTTTAAAGGAAAATATTTTACCCATTCAGGAAAGCGGGCAGTTAAAGTTTATTGATTTAATGAAAGAGCATCTTTTACCGGAACTAAATTTTATAAATGTATACGGACACACAGAGGCCATGCAGTTACCGATTATTAAATATAAAAATACAACCATTGCTTATATGGCAGACTTAATCCCTAGTGCTGCTCACCTGCCATTGCCTTATGTAATGGGTTATGATATGCGACCTTTGGAAACATTAAAAGAGAAAAAAGAAGTTTTAGAAAAAGCAGTTGAACAAAACTGGCTGTTGTATTTTGAGCATGATGCACAGATCGAATGTGCAAGTTTGGAAAGAACAGAAAAAGGAATTCGAATGAAAGAGAAGGTAGTGATTTCTGAATTGTAATTTACAAAAGGGAATTCAACGTTTAAGAATTGAATAAATAACATAATGCTTGTTAACGAGCGTGAATATTGCAAAGCTAGTGATCTCAGTTTTATTCATTACATTTGACTCTTAAACTAAAAAATATGAATTTTAAACTTACTAAACTTTTTATTGCAATCCTTTGTTCTGTGTTCATCGAATCTCATGCGCAATCTTGTATTACCGTAACATGCCCATCTAGCTTTACTGCCGCAGCTACAAGCTCTTCATGCACCGCATTAGTCAGTTATTCAAACCCGGTGGTAGTCAATAGTTGTACTACATCTGTTGTGTCTCAAACTTTTAATTTTACCGGTTCAACCCAAACTTTCGTGGTGCCATCAGGAGTTTCATCCCTAACCATTGAAACTTGGGGCGCACAAGGTGGTGCTAATTGGGTTAGTAACACAAATTTCGGTGGGTACAATAAAGGTACTTTTACAGTTACCCCAAGTCAAACACTGCAAATAAATGCAGGTGGTCAGCCAACTACAACTGCCGGCGGTTTTAATGGAGGTGGTTCTGGAGATGCCGCTGGCAAAGGAGGAGGAGGCGCTACAGATGTTAGAGTTTCACCTTACGGATTGAATGATAGAATTATTGTTTCTGGTGGTGGAGGTGGTGCAGGTTTCTGGACTGCTATGCACGTTGCTGGAGGTGTTGGCGGTGGTACTAATGGAGGAGATGGATATAGAGCACCTGATTATGCAACTAACCCAGGAGGATTAGGCGCTACAACAACAACGCCAGGTTTACATGGTACATGCGGTAGCTTTAGTGTTATAACTATGGCTGGTTCATTTGGATTAGGAGGTAACTCAGGCAGTTCTTGTGGCTGCGAAGGCTATGGCGGAGGCGGAGGTTGGTTCGGTGGTGCAGCAAGCGGAAATTGCCGCGGTGGCGGTGGTGGAAGCGGTTACGTTTTGCCCAGCGCAACAGCTACTTCATTTTCAAATGGCGTAACAGTTGGACATGGTAAAGTAATTATTACCTATTCTGCAGGTGCAGTAACTTTCACCAGCTCTTTAGCAAGCGGTTTAGCTAGTGGTAGCCAATTTCCTTTAGGTTTAACCGCACAAACATTTACGATATTAGCCAGTAATAGTCAAACGGCTGCCTGTTCTTTTTCTGTAAATGTTTTAGATGTTACTTCACCAACTATTGTTTGTCCAAGCAGCGCAGCTGTATGCAGTTCTTCTGCAATTGCTTTAAGTAATTTGGCTCCAATAAATGTAGCGGATAATTGTAGTAGTTTACCTGGCGTTACCTATTCGCTAAGCGGTGCAACAAGCGGTTCAAATACCGGAAGTGCCAATACAAACTATAATCTTGGCGTAACAAATGTTTTATATCGCGCAACAGATGCAGCCGGTAATTCCGGAACTTGTTCTTTTATTGTTACTGTAAATGCAAATCCAACTATTTCAGCAGTTAGTTCCTCTAGTGTAATATGTTCAGGTAATAGTGTAACACTATCAGCTACGGGTTCGCCTTCTTTATCTTGGAATCCTTCTATTCCTTTAACGGGTGTAGTTAGCCCTACTACTACACAAACCTATACTGTAATTGGTACGGCAGTGAATGGATGCACAGCTCAAGCCACAGTTTTACAAACGGTTAATTCTTGTGTTGGTTTAACTGACAATTTACAAGAGATTGAACATATTAATTTATTTCCGAATCCCAATAATGGTGAATTTACTATAAAGTTAAATAACAAGGCGTCAGTAATTATTTTTAATATGCTGGGCGAAATTGTTTACAATGCCAAATTATCAGAAGGTTCTACAAAAATTAACTTAAGTAACCTTGCAAAAGGAACTTATATTGTTAATGCACATTTTGATGATAAACTAGAAGTTTTTAAAACTATCATTGAATAAATATAATTCTTTGAACAAATTATTATTGGCGTTGTAGAGAAACATTGCTATATATTAAGCCTCATTGTGTCTTCTAATACGATGAGGCTTTTTTGATTAGTGAAATTTTAGTGACTTATTTAAAATTTACAAAACGAATGGAGAAAATTAAATCAACTCCACTATAACCTCACACCAATTACCTGCACATCGTCTATCTGCTCCAGCTTACCTCGCCAACTTTCAAAAGTCTCATCAAAAAAGGCAGCTTGTTTGGTTAAAGTCAAGTCGTTAGCAGTTAAAATGGTTTCAAGCAGTTTTTTGTACTTAAATTTTTTACCGGATGGCCCGCCAAACTGGTCAGCGTAACCATCTGTAAATAGATATAACGTATCTCCCTTTTGATAATCTAATTCAAACAAAGAAAAGCCTTTTTCAATAATCCCTCTTCCTACCGGCATTTTATCATATTGTAATTCATCAATACTATGATTTCCTTTTACTAACACTCCACCATTATTAGCAGAAGCATAAGTAATTTTTTTGGAAGATAGATTAAAAGCAATCAACGTTCCGTCAAATCCATCCTGTTGACCATCCGCACCTATTAACTCAATTAATCTTGCTCTAATATGATTAAACACCACATTAGGTTCAGCTAAATTTTTTTCGTTAATGGATTCACTAAACAAGGCCATGTTAAGCAAACTCATAAATGCACCGGGGACACCATGTCCCGTACTATCGCAACAGGCCAAATAAAAAATGTCTTCGTCTTTGGAATTTTTTGTGAGTGTTGTCCAGTAAAAATCCCCGCTAACGATATCTTTAGGATTAAAGTAAATAAAGTTTTCAGGAAAACAACCATTTAATTGCCTTTTGTTTTCCAATAAACCTTGTTGTATTCTTTTAGCGTAATTAATGGAGTCTAATATTTCTTTATTCTTATTCTCGATTTCATTTTTTTGAATTTCGGTTTCCTTATTTTTTTGTTCGATAATACTGTTTTGATTTTTGATGAGTTTAAATCGATTGTACATGAAATAACCAAAAAGAACCAATAGAATGGATAGAACTGTTAATCCAATTTTTAACAACCTGTCTTTCTCAATTTGCGCTTTATTCGCTACCAATTGTGCTTTGGTTACTTTTTCTTTTTCAGCATTCTTAATGCTATCCTGCTCACTTTTGCTTTTAAATTCATAGGCCAGTTCGTTTTTGCTTACTTCGGCAGCATGAGCAGATTTATTATATTCTTCAAATGCTTCAAAATATTTACCCATGTAAAGTTTCGCATTTTTAAAATCATTTTTTTCATAGAATAATTGATATAGGCCGCTATAAGTATCTTTCAATACTTCTTGATCTTCGCTGTCTTTAGCATATTTCTCTGCTGTTTGATAATAGGCAAGTGATTTTTCAAATTCTTTTCTTATTTTATGTAAGGCTCCTAGTTCATTGGCGGACTTAGCAATTTCGAACGTGAGATTAACTTTAAGGGCTATTTGGTGACAATTCTCATAAGATTCTTTGGCTTTATCAAGTTGATTTAAACCTAAATAAATATTACCCAGGTTACCATAATTATTGCACAAACCATTTTCGTCGTTTAGTGCCGTGTATATTTTGAGTGAGGCTAAGCCATAACCTAAGGCTTTATCAAGCTCTTTTTTATTGGAATAAATTAAACTGATGTTGTTGGAATTATTCGCAATTTTTAAAGAGTCATTCGTTTGTTTAGCCAAGTTTAAACTTAAAAACGCGTATTCTAATGCTTTGGCCTGATCATCAATCTCTGTATAAAGAGCACCTATATTACCATAGGCAGTTAAAATTGCTTTTGTATTATTTGTTTTTTGGGCATTAGCTAAAGATTCACGGTAAAAACTAATAGCATCTTTATAATTTTTACCTAGTTGACAGCTGACGCCTAATAAATTATAAATTTGTGCAAACACACTTGGGTCGTTCATTCGTTTGGAGATGAGCAATCCGCGTTTTGCATAGTAGTAAGCACTATCCGGATTTGAAAATGCATACTCCCAACCTAATTCAAAATTAAGTGTGTATAAATCCTTATCAGAGTGAGATTTTTTTAATTCCCTTAAAAGAGAATCTTTATTAGCAAAAAGTTGACACGTAAATGCAAATAGCAATACAACTAATAAACTAAACTGCTTGAAGGGGCGTGTCATAATCACTAAATTTAAATAAATAATTTTAATTAACTACGACTTGTAAAATTTAGTTCGTGAAGCATGGTTTTTTATGAGTAAATAGGTTAAATTAGAGCTTTCCATTGCGTAAAAGAATGAAAAGTAAATTACCTGATATAGGCACAACCATTTTTACAACCATGAGTGCCCTTGCTAATGAAAACAAAGCCATTAATCTTTCACAAGGTTTCCCTGATTTTGAGTGTGATCAAAAATTAAAGGACTTAGTTAATAAATTTGTTCAAGATGGGGCGAACCAATATGCACCTATGCCCGGAGCCTTACCTTTACGTGAACGTATCGCAGAGATAGTGCAGGTATGTTATAAAGCAAATTATGATGTTACGAATGAAATAACCGTTACTGCCGGAGCTACTCAAGCCATTTATACGGCTATTGCCACTATTATTGAGCCCGGTGATGAGGTGATTATTTTTGAGCCGGCTTATGATTGTTATAAACCAGCCATACAGGTCCATGGTGGAGTAGTGATTTCTGTTCAATTAAAAAGTCCTGACTTTAGAATAGATTGGCAGGAAGTTGAGAGCAAAATTACAAAGCGCACAAAGTGCATCATACTAAATTCGCCTCATAACCCAACTGCAACCATTGTTTCCAAAAACGATTTGTTGCAGCTGGAGAAATTAATTCTGCAAAATAATTTATTTTTAATTAGCGATGAAGTATATGAACACATGGTTTTTGATGGCCAATTACACCATAGTGTTGCTCAGTTACCAAGTTTAAGAGATCGCAGCTATATTGTATCTTCATTTGGTAAAACCACGCACACAACGGGCTGGAAAATTGGGTATGTTTTAGCGTCAAGTGAGTTAACAAAAGAGTTTAGAAAAATCCATCAATTTCTGGTGTTTTGTGTAAATAATCCGATGCAGTTAGCTATAGCAGACTATTTAAGCGATCGTAAAAATTATCTGCAATTAAATAATTTTTACGAAAGCAAACGAAATTTTTTTGTCAACAATATTCAATCATCCCGCTTTAAGATTTTGCCGAGTAAGGGAACCTACTTTCAATTGCTTGATTATAGTGGGATAACGGATGAAAGGGATACAGACTACGCGATTCGATTAGTGAAGGAGAAAAAACTAGCAGCCATTCCATTATCCGTTTTTTATTCAACAGAGGTCAAACAAAACATACTTCGGTTTTGTTTTGCTAAAAAGGAAGATACTTTACTGAAGGCTGCAGAAACTTTGTGTTCAATTTAAGCTTCATCAAAAGTACAGCCTACTGTTTCTCTTAAATTATAATTGCTGCTCATTACTTCACCGTATGCCCCCGCACTTCTAATTGCAATCAAATCTCCACGTTTAGTTTCTGGCAAAACAACAGCCTTTCCAAAACAATCACTGCTTTCGCAGATAGGGCCAACCACATCATATTTATTCAGTTCTCTGTTTTCAACACAAGCTGTAAGGTTTTCAATTTTATGATAAGCCTGGTAAAGAGCAGGTCTGATCAATTCTGTCATGCCCGCATCTAATATTGCAAAGTTGGTGTTAATGCCATTCTTTACATACAGTACCTTGCTTATTAAACTGCCACACTGTGCAATGATGCATCTTCCCAATTCAAAATGAACTTGCTGGCTTGGCATTAATTCTAAGAATTGTTTAAACACATTAAAATAGGCTTTAAAATCAACGATTGACTCTTTATCAGGTTCCTGATAATTAATCCCTAAGCCGCCTCCAACGTTAATATGCTCTATTTCTAAGCCTTTATTTAAAAACCACTTATTGATTTCATTGACGCGAATACATAAATTTTTAAAAGGTGTAAGACTTTGTATTTGTGAACCTATATGAAAATGTAAGCCTACAAGTTTAATGTTTTTGCAGTTGCTCAAATGCTCTAGTACAGTATCAAATTCATAAGGATTAATTCCAAATTTATTTTCTTCTAATCCTGTAGTGATGTATTTGTGTGTGTATGCATCAACGTTTGGGTTGATTCTTAAGGCCACTTGCGCTATTTTATTTTCTTGTGAAGCTAGTTCATTGATGACTATTAATTCCGGTATGCTTTCAACATTGAAACAAAAAATATCATTTTCTAAACCGATTAGTATTTCCTCATCACTTTTTCCAACGCCTGCAAAGGCAATTTGTTTATTTGTGAAGCCTATTTCCAGCGCTCGTTTAACCTCGTTACCACTTACA
This sequence comes from Bacteroidota bacterium, assembly GCA_020403265.1. Taxonomy (GTDB): domain Bacteria; phylum Bacteroidota; class Bacteroidia; order B-17B0; family Aurantibacillaceae; genus Aurantibacillus. The sequence continues at coordinate 16,580 of JADBXZ010000001.1, read as the reverse complement.
CAATCTGCACCAATACCATGTTGTTTTATTATATTAAGTAACTTGGGATTTGAGTTGGCTTTCAATGCATAATGGATGTGATATGCTTTTGGCGCAGCATCAAGCATCGATTTTAATGTTTCCTTTAATAAAGCTGTATTATAATAATAAAATGGGGTTTTAATTCCATTAAATTTTTTGAAGTGTTGTGTATTGAACATAAACTTATTTTTAATATCCAAATAATCCTTTGTTTAAGGCCTGTAATGCTTGTTTTTTTAAGTCTCCTTTAACCAAAACCGAAATATTGTTTGGACTGCCTCCGTAACTAACCATTCGCAATGGAATGTCTTTCAATGCCTCTAAAACCTTGTAACCGTAACCGGCGCTTTCTTTTGGCACTTGTCCAACTACACAAATAATAGTTTGATTTTCTTCCACATCAACGGTTGCAATTTCTTTTAATTCTCTAAGGATGTGTTCAAGATTTTTATTGTTGTCAATTGTGAGCGAAACGGCCACTTCGCTGGTTGTAATCATGTCAATGGAAGTTTTGTAACGTTCAAATACTTCAAAAACAGATCTTAAAAAGCCATGTGCCAAAAGCATTCGGTCACTCTTAATGTTTATTGCCGTAATGCCGTCTTTAGCTGCAACAGCCTTAATACCTTCTTTTGTATTTAAATTTGCAATTAATGTACCTTCTGCATTTGGTTGCATGGTGTTTTTTAAGCGAACCGGTATATTTCTTTTTTGTGCAGGTAAAATACAGGTTGGGTGTAATATTTTAGCACCAAAATAGGCTAATTCCGCAGCTTCATCAAAACTTAATTCATTTATTGGATGCGTTTTATTAACAATACGAGGGTCGTTATTATGCATACCATCAATGTCGGTCCAGATTTGCACTTCCGGACTTCTTATGGCCGCGCCAATTATGGATGCAGTATAATCGCTGCCACCTCTTTTTAAATTATCAATTTCGCCATAGGCATTTCTACAAATGTAACCTTGTGTGATGAACAACTTAGCATTGGGGTATTTTGCTAATTCAATTTTAATTTGATTTTCAATGAAGTTAAGATCCGGTTCTTCATTAACATCTAATCTCATAAAATTCATTGCCGGTAATAATACTGATTCAATATCTTGTTCCTCTAAATAGTAATGATACAAAGCGGTGCTTATCAACTCACCTTGTGCCAAAATTGCTTTTTCCTCATTTGCCGTAAACATATCTAAAGTAAAATTGTAGATATAATTAAAATGACTTGTAATCAAATTTTGACCTTTAGAAAGGCTTTCGTCCTTTGAAAATAATTCTTGAACAACTTTGATGTAATTCTCTTTTAGCGATTCAATTTTTTGTTTGGCTACAACGATATCTTTTGCGAATAACGCATTACATATTTCTACCAGAGCATTCGTAGTGCCGCTCATAGCACTAAGTACCACTATTTTGGGCTCAGTATTAACAGTTAATTGAGCTAGCTCTTTGATTCGTTGTGGGGTTCCAACACTTGTACCCCCAAATTTTAAAATTAAGTACATGTTTATTGTTTTTAATGTTTGGAAATTAATAGTTAAAGATTGTTGAATAACCAAGACCGTAGCTCAGTTGGTGATATTTAAATGGCTAGAGCCATTTACATTTAGACTTTATTTCAAGCTTAATTTTCATTCAGCGCCACAAATAAAAACAAAGTTTTTAATTTGAGCAAAAAAAAGGTAAATTAGTTTTAAACCAGTTATACATTACTTACTTTTGTAATTCCTTTTTGGAATTGTCACTAATTTACTATTCAGGAATATTTATGAAAAACAAAAAATGGTTACTTCTGCTTATAATTGCTTTACCGTCTGCTTTATGGGTTATCCTTGAAACGAGTACCATTAATTCTAAAAAATTACCATTTTATGGGCCTAAAAGTATATCCGGTTCTACCGGCGATACCATTTATTACAAGGTAGATTTGGATTTTTACAGCGACCAAATTCAAACAAATAAGGCAACCATCAACACTAAAGAATATCCGATAGTGGCGCTAATGTTCGTGAAATCTAGTTACAAGTCAGAGTCATTCAGATTAGCAGGATTATGGGAGTATATTAATTATAAAAAAGAAAAGGTAAAAGACTTACCTGTATTTATTGTTGCTGAAAATGTGGGTGGAACTGTTCCGGTTGCTGACTCACTGAAGCGCTTAACGAGTGGCGGAAATCTACAATTTCTTAATATCAATCAGCAAAAATTTGATAGTGTGAATAAAACTTTTTTTCGGAAAAAACCATACTACATTGATTATAGTTTTATTGTTCTATTAGATGAAAATAGAAATATTAGAGGTTTTTACGATGCCAGGTATGTGGCAGAAGTGAAGCGTTTGTTAGATGAGTTTAAGCATTTAAGATTAAAAGAAGCAAAAAAGGAATTGATAAAAGACAATGAAATTAAGATTAATAAGTAATTGCGTTGGTGCATTAGTGCTTTTGTGCGCCTGCGCTAATCAGTCAACTAAACAATTTGTTTTACCAATTTTTGGAGAAAAACATCTTGGCAATAAAGATACGGTTTATCACACAATCGGAACTTTTACTTTAACTAATCAGCATGGGGAATTAGTAACTGATCAAACGACTCAGGGTAAAATATATGTAGCTGATTTTTTCTTTGCTACATGCCAAAGTATCTGCCCACAAATGTCCAATAATTTAAAAACGGTTCAGGATTCGTTTAAAACCGATAAAGAATTTTTAATTCTCTGTCATACTGTTAATCCTTTGCATGATACCGTTGAATTATTAAATGGTTATTCATTAAGTTACGGCGCCATAAAGGGGAAATGGCATTTTTTAACAGGACAAAAAAAGGCCATATATGACTTGGCACGTTATGGTTATTTAGTGAATGCGTTAGAGGATGATGGAACACCAGAAGGTTTTTTGCATAGCGAACTAATTGTATTGGTTGATAAAAAAGGTCGGATACGTGGTTACTTTGATGGAACAAATCCTTCTGAAGTAAAAAAAATGATTAATGACATAAAGCTATTGAAAACTGAAATTGACTAAATTTGAAGGAGATAAATAATTGTAATCTATAAAAAAAGTAAATTATGAGAACAGCATTAATAACAGGAAGTACAAGCGGCATTGGTTTAGGAATTGCCAGAGAGTTTGCAAAAACAAAACAATACAATATCGTATTAAACGGATTAGAAGCTAATGGACAAAAGATTGCAGATAACTTAGCCAAGGAATTTGGGATACAAACCATGTTTAGCCCAGCTAATATGCTAAAGCCAGAAGAATTAAGATCTATGGTGGATGCCGCCAATACAAAATTTGGTCAGGTAGATGTTTTAATCAATAATGCCGGTATTCAATTTGTTTCACCAATTGAGGATTTTCCGGATGATAAATGGAATGCAATTATTGGTATAAATTTAACTAGTGCATTTTATTTAAGCAAAGCCGTTTGGAAAGGAATGAAAGATCGCAAATTCGGTCGTATTATTAATATTGCCTCTGCACATGGATTGGTTGCCAGTGAATTTAAAAGTGCTTATGTAGCCAGTAAACACGGAATAGTTGGATTTACAAAAACTTTAGCTTTAGAAGGCGCGCCATTTAATATTACAGTTAATGCAATATGTCCGGGTTATGTTAAAACACCGCTTGTTGAGAAGCAAATAGCCGATCAGGCAAAAGCCCATAATTTAAGCGAAGCTGATGTTGTAAGTAAGGTGATGTTATACAAACAGGCTGTTAAAGATTTTGTTAGTTTAGAGACACTTGGCCAAACGGCTTTATTAATGGCGAGCGATCACGCCAGTACACTTACCGGAATTGCAATGCCTGTTGATGGAGGTTGGAACGCACAATAAAATATTAATATGGAAAGTTATCACGATTATGCAATAAAAGATGGCAAATTAGTTGCTAAGTATGAGGAGATGTATCAAAAGTTTGATGATCCATGGATACAATCAACACAACCAAACCGATACAGCCGCACAATGGCCATCATGAATATCAAACGCTACGGTATAAAGAATATCGTAGAGTATGGCTGTGGTTTGGGTTACTATGCGAACTGGATTCATCAGGAAACAGGCATTATCCCGCGTTCAATTGATATTTCACCTACAGCTATTTTGAAAGCGAAACAAAAGTTTCCGCATTTAAATTTTGAGGTTGGTTCGATATTGGATTTGGATAAATTACCAAGCAAAGATGAGGTGGATTGCATTTTATTGGCTGACATCATGTGGTACATCCTAGATGATCTGAAAACCATCAATCAAAAACTACTCGAGAACTTTAGAGGTAAATATTTAATTAATAATTTTGTAACATACAGAGAAGGTGTTCAGAAGTATGGAAGAGAGTATTTTACCTCAACGGAGGAATTAATTAATTACATGCCTTTTAAGTTAGTAGGTTATGGCATAGCAACAACAGTTGATGATGTAAATATTGATTCTACCACAATTTTTAAAATTGAACCAAAATAGAAGTAATGCTAATTATTTTTGCTTTTTACTGAGCTTTTTAGTTATTGGAACCCAAATTCGTCTTCCTACGTCCTGAGTAAGTGTTAAGCCTATTTCTGCCGGCATGAGCTTAGTTCTGTATATGCTATTGTCTTTATTTGTTCCACTTAACAAATCAGATAAGTTCCTGTTATTTTTTAGCTTTTCTGATTTTTGTTTCGAGTTAAAGCATCTCAGGGGTTTTGCATCTATTTCGCTTAGTTTAATTAATTCAACTTCTGCATCACAGGTTACCTCATGCAATTCAAATTGCTGTCCGTTTAGTTCAGATTTTTCATTGTTAATGGTTTCTAATTTGCTTTTCTCAGTGAGACGAATTGTTTTTATAACCAGGTTATAGTCTGCTTTAATGTTGTCGTTATATACGATTGTTAGATTTTTCGTCCTTCCCGCCTCTTCGTTAAAGCCTTTCATGAATTCATTTAGAATAGTTTCTTTTGAATAATTGTTGACATATTTTGTATAATTCAAATTTGATTCTATATGAATTGTTGCCCCTTCTTCAATTATTTTGATTGCAACAGGGGATTTTAGTTCCTTTTTAAATAGTAAACAGCCCTGAAAGCTAATGGTCAGTAATAAGCCTAATAGTAGTATTTTATTTAATTTTAATTTCATCAATAAAAAAGAATGCATCATTCGCACTTCCAATATGCCAATCAGGTAGTTTCCCAAAGTGTGTTATTTTTAGTTTAATGTAACGGCATTTTTGATCGCATTGAAAGCTAAATGCTTCAGCGACTATTTCTTCTAATTTTGGATTAGTATTCGATTGCTTATCCCCTAATTTAGTATAGACTTTGTTGTCATTACTTATTAAACACTCAACTTGTTTTGGTATTAATATCCAAGACCTCGAATCTTGCAAAAAATTAGGATTTACTTCTGTAATACTCTTTAATTGAAGCATATCAATTGTGATTTCTATGTCTTGCCCTTGATAGCCAAGCCATTCGCCTTTTCTCCAATCTAACGGGCCATTTAAACCATCGAGTAGGGTGGATGGTCCCATGGCTTTATATTGTGGATTTATTGTACCGGTCGTTGAAATTTTATAATTATTAGGCAGTTTGAATAATTTAGTTTCAGTTACACAACTAGAATCATTTACGGAATACGACTTGGCTTTAATAATACATGTTGAATTGACATAGAATGGTTTAGTATATATCATGGAATTTTGAGTTGGTTCGTTTCCATTGATGGTATATCTGATAGTTTGTTTCGTGTTTGAGTTAAGATCTACTATTTTGACAAGTTCTTTATCTGCAAATACTTTTAAGTTGGTTTCAATAACAGGTGCAACTATTGGCAGAATTGACGAGATTGGCGTTGCAACAAAATTTTTCAAATAACTCTCACTTTTTATTTTTGTTTGGTTTGATTTGAATAAAAGTTTTCCGCCCTTGTCAATTGCATCATGTGCTAAATTAAAATTATTAAGTAAACTTCCATTGATTTCAACACTATTAAGATATTCATCTGAATTAGACTCACGCTCAATCAAAAACCGGTTACCATTTTCTAATTTAATGTTTATTTTTTTAAAATACGGCAAACTTAATTGATAGTTAGTTTCTCCAGGGCAAACCGGATAAAATCCTAACGCATTAAAAACATACCATGCACTCATTTGGCCACAATCTTCATTACCTATTAATCCATCAGGTGAATTCTTATAAAATTCATTTCCTATTTTGTGAGTATAGTAAATTGTCTTGTAAGGTTTATTGATATAATTATACAAATAAGCCATGTGGTGACTTGGCTCGTTACCGTGCGCATATTGACCAATGAGTCCGGTTACATCTGCCTGTTCTCTTCCAATTGTTTTTTGTTTAGTGGTGAATAACTCATCCAGTTTATTTTCAAATGCTTTTGGTCCACCATGCAAATTAATTAATTGATGAACTTGGTGTGGTACATAAAACGAATATTGCCAACTATTACCTTCGGTGAAATGATTATTAATTTGATTTGGAAAAAAAGGTGTGAGCCAACCACCATTGTATCTTGGTTGCATAAACTTTGAGGTTGGATGAAGTAAATTCAAAAATGCAAATGATCGAATATGGTAAGGTAAATAGTTTGTAGATTGATTTAAAATCTCTGCGATTTTATAAACGCAATAATTGTTATAGCCATATTCTAGTGTTTTGCTTACGCTTTCACTTTCATCTTCTACTTGTAAAAATGAGTTTTCATTAAATGTAGGTAGTCCGTATTTTTCAAATTTAGAAGTAGCAATGCTACCCTCAAATGCTTTTGAATAATCAAAACCTTTAATACCTTTTGCCATTACATCCGCCACAACAGAAACGGAATGAAATCCTATCATACAATCGGTTTCATTACTTGATAATTCCCACATCGGAAACCTACCGCATTGTTCGTATTGTGATATAAACGTGTTGATGAAATCTGCAGTTCGCTTTTTATCAATTATTGTTAGTAGTGGATGCAATGCCCTGTATGTATCCCACAAACTAAACACCATATAATGCGTGTAATTTTGAGCTTTGTGAATTTTATTATCACGACCTCTGTAGTTTCCATCCACATCACTTGCGATACTTGGGTGGATGAAGCAATGATAAAGTGAGGTGTAGAATATCGATAATTTATCGCTGTTTTCCTCTGTTACTTCTATTTTAGAAAGTTCTTGATTCCAATTATTTTTGGCCTCCTTTACATATTTTTCAAAGTCCCAATGCTGAGCTTCTGCATTCAAATTCGCAAGTGCGCCATCTTCACTTACCATTGAAATGCCAACTTTTATAATTAGTGGCTTACCATTTAAATCTTTAAATTCAAATATGGCGCCTTCGGGTTTTTCTTTGGTTTTAATATTGAGTTGGTTCTTAAATTGTTTCTTTACTGCATAATCAAATCTTGAAATGGATTGACTGAATTTAATGGCGAAGAAAATAAATTGCTCTTTCGCCCAGGCTTTACTTATTCTGAAACCAACAACAGTGTTGCTGTCAATTAATCTAACATTTTGACTCAGCGTTTCATCACGGTGAAGTAAGTCTAGAATGACTTGTGGTTTCTTGTTTTTTAAAAAGGTGTATTGATGTATCCCGGTTCTTAAAGTTGTTGTTAATTCAGCTTTAACACCATTATTAAGTTTCACAGAATAGTAACCGGCTTTTGCTGTCTCGTTGTTGTGTGAAAATCCGGATGAATAGTTTAGATTGTTTAAGTTTGGTAAATCATAACCTGGCATTAATAAAATATCACCCCAATCGCTACAGCCGGTACCGCTTAAATGTGTATGACTGAAGCCATAAATGATAGAATCACTATAGTGGTAACCGCTGCAGCCGTCCCAGCTTCCATCTACTCTGGTATCCGGGCTGAGTTGAACCATTCCGAAAGGCGCTACAGGGCCGGGAAAAGTATGGCCATGGCCACCGGTTCCAATAAAAGGATTTACATGTTCTGCAAAATTTTGTGCGTACACAAAAAGTCCTGCAAACAAAAAACAGAATAGTGTTGCTATTCTGTTTTTTAAATTATTCACTTTCAAAATCACCTGTTAATTATAAATCCACTTTAACTTCAGCTAAACGGTCACTCATGTATTCACCATTTTTTAGCTTGTTAACAATCTTACTAAAGCTTTCAATAGTATATTTAACATCTTCATGCGTGTGAACGGCAGTAGGTATTAAACGTAGGATGATCATCCCTTTAGGAATTACAGGATAAGTAACCATTGAACAAAATATACCGAAATTTTCACGTAAATCTTTAACCATGTTGGTGGCTTCAGGAATGCTTCCATTTAAGTAAACCGGAGTAACAGGACTATCGGTGTCTCCAATATTAAAACCTGCAGCCTTCAATCCGCCTTGCAAAGCGCGCGTAATTTCCCATAATTTTTCGCGGTACTCGGGATGTTTGCGCATTAACTCTAAACGTTTAAGGGCGCCAACAACCAGAGGCATCGGCATACTTTTAGCGAAGATTTGGCTTCGCATGTTATATCTTAAGTAAGTGATGATGTTTTTTTCTGAGCTGATATAACCACCTATTAGTGCAAAAGATTTTGCAAATGTTCCAAAATACACATCAATACCTGCTTGACACCCTTGGTGTTCACCCGTACCACCACCATTAGGACCCATGGTTCCGCAACCATGCGCGTCATCTACAAATAAACGGAAATTAAATTTTTTCTTTAAATCAATAATCTCTTTTAATTTACCTTGATCTCCGCGCATTCCAAATACCCCTTCTGTTATCACAAGAATGGCGCCTCCTGTTTGTTCTGCGAGTTTGGTTGCACGTTGTAGTTGTTTTTCGCAATCCGCAACATCATTATGTTTAAAAACATAACGCTTGCCCATATGCAAACGAACACCATCTAAAATACATGCGTGGCTTTCGCTATCATAAACAATTACATCATGCCTGTCTACAAGCGCATCAATGGCGCTTACCATTGCTTGATATCCAAAGTTACAAAGAATCGTATCTTCCTTTTGCATAAAGTCAGACAACTCTTTTTCCAATTGTTCATGGTAGTTTGAATTACCACTCATCATACGAGCACCCATTGGGAGCGCAAGACCAAATTGGGCAGCTGCATCTGCATCTGCTTTTCTTACTTCAGGATGATTAGCCAACCCTAAATAATTATTTAAACTCCAGTTTAGTAACTTTTTACCTCTAAAAGTCATATGTGGGCCAATTTCACCTTCTAGCTTAGGAAATGTGAAATAACCATGAGATTCCTTTGCATGTTCACCAATTGGTCCCATGTTAGCCGTTACTTTTTGAAAAATGTCTTTCATTTGTATGATTGATAATTTGGGCGTAAAGATAGCAATTTTATCTCATGTTTTTTAAAGTAAAGTAGCTAAATATTAAACCAACTATTGACAATACTGCTCCAATTAAAAAGGCAATTCCGGGAAAATAAATATGGTTTTGATGATTGGTAAAAAAAGCGAAGGAATTGCTCATAATTAGAGGACCTAAAATAGCAGTAATACTAATCAAACTTGTTAAACCACCCTGCAATTCTCCTTGTTCGTTACTTGGTACTTTTTGTGTAATAATGCTTTGTATGTTTGGAATTGCAAATCCACCTAACGCGAACGGAATCAAAAAAGCATACATCATCCATGATTGATTAGCGAATGAGAATAGGATAAATCCAACGGTGTTAAAGAGTAAACCGGCAAACAAACTTTTCTTTTCACCGAATTTAGTTTTTGCCCAACCAATTAAACCACCTTGCACAATGGCAATGGCTACGCCAACAAAAGCTAAAGAAACACCAATTTGTTTTTCGCTCCAGTTAAAACGCTCTATGCAAAAAAAACTCCAAACATTTGGCATGGCCTGGCTGGCGAGTTCAAGAATGAACATCACAAGTATTAAATTGATGACTACTTTTTGTTTGCTTAACTGTATAAGTGAACCAAGCGGATTGGCTCGTTTCCAATCAAATTTCCTTAACTTTTCTTTAGCCAATGATTCGGGCAATACGAAGAAACCATAGATGAAATTTACTAATGATAAAATAGCTGCTGCATAAAATGGAGCACGTGTGCCAAAAGTACCGAATAGTGAGCCTAGTAGTGGGCCAATGATGAAGCCAACACCAAAGGCAGCGCCAATCATTCCAAAGTTTTTGGCTCTATTTTCGTCGTTACTAACATCAGCTATATAAGCAGAAGCAGTTGTGAAACTTGCGCCACAAACGCCGGCTAAAATACGCCCAACGAATAACCATCCTAATGTTGGTGCCATGGCGCAGAAAATATAATCAATGCCCAAACCTAAGAGTGAAATAAGTATTATCGGTCGTCTTCCAAATCGATCACTTAAACCCCCTAAAACCGGTGAAAACAAAAACGACATAATGGCATAAGCAAAACTTAGCCAGCCACCTATTGATGCCGCTTCGCTAATGTTGCCGTTAGTTATTTGCTTTATTAACTCAGGCAACACAGGTATAATTATTCCTAATCCAATACAATCAATTAAGATAGTGAGGAAAATAAAAAGCATAGCATTTTTATTTTGTGTATTAATCATATTGGTTTTTCGAAATTTTGGTTAATTATTTAAAGCTCTGCATTTCACATAATTTCTTATATGTTCCATTTTGCTGATACAATTGATCATGCGTTCCGCGTTCAATAATTTCACCCAGTTGCATTACAATGATTTCATCAGCATTGGCGATTGTGCTTAAACGATGAGCTATAACAATACTTGTTCGATTTTTCATTAAATTAGTTAAAGCTTCTTGAACCAATTTTTCACTTTCAGTGTCAAGAGCACTTGTAGCTTCATCTAAAATTAAAATTTCCGGATTACGTAAAATGGCTCGTGCAATGCTAATGCGCTGCTTTTGACCTCCGCTCAACTTGTTGCCTCTATCACCTATGTTAGTATCATAACCATTTGGAAGTTTAATAATAAATTCATGCGCATTCGCAATTTTTGCAGCTTCAATAACATCTTCTTTGGAAGTATTAGGTAAACCAAAAACTATATTGTTTAGTATCGTATCATTAAACAAAATGCTTTCTTGCGTTACAACTCCTATTTGATTTCTTAAGCTGTTAAAAGTTGCACTTTTAATGTTAACATTATCAATTAAAATTTCGCCATTATCACAGTCATAAAAACGAGGTAGCATATCTGCCAGTGTTGTTTTTCCGCTTCCACTTTGGCCAACAAGCGCAATGGTTTTTCCTTTTTTTACTTCCAAATTAATATTCTTTAAAACATAACCATCATCACCCTTTATATATTTAAAACTTACGTTTTTAAACTGAATTGAATCGGAAAACTTTTTAAGTTCAATAGGATTTTGAGCTTCATGTATAACATTGTCTGCTAGCAATATTTTATTGATTCGTTCTTCACTCGCAACACCTCGCTGAACAAATCCATAAGCAACAGTTATTTGTTTTATTGGAGGAATTAATTGAGAGGCGGCTATAAAGTACATGATGAATGTTTCACTTGTTAGTCCATCAGTTCCATTAACAACCATTGTACCTCCTAGGTATAAAATTACCATTAAAATCAAAATAACAATTGTTTCCGTTAGTGGACTGTTCAAATCTGTTTTCCGATAAAGTTTTAAGCTTTCATTATAAAATTGCTTATTAACTGATTCGAATTTTTTCTGAAGAAATGATTCGCCACTAAATGCCTTAATTACTTTTGTGCCATGAAATGTTTCTTCAATTAGTGCATATAAGCTTCCTAAAATACCTTTACTTTTTAAAGATGATTTCTTTAAGCTTTTATTCAGGAAGACAATAAATAAAGCTGCTAACGGCAATAATAATACTACCAACAAAGTTAATTTAGCGCTAATGCTGATTAATGAAATAAAAAGAAGAATAATTGTTAAAGGTTCCCTGAAAATTATTTCAAGATTGGTCATAATTCCAAATTCAATTTCAATAACGTCATTTGTTATCCTGCTCATCAGATCACCTTTTTTTTCATCATTAAAATAGCTAATTGGTAGTTGTAAAGATTTTAAGTGTAGTTTATTTCGTAACTGATTTACAACTCCGATTCTAATTGGCGCAATAAAATACATGGCTAAGTATCTGAACAGATTTTTGAGGAAAGTTGCGAAAAAAACAAGAAAGCAAATAAATAAAAGTGCTTTAAGTTTTCCTGACTTAATACTATTTTCATCAGAGCCATTAAGGAAAATAATTTGCGATATTTCATAGTCAAACTTCTGAAAAACATAGCTAGTAAGCTTTGTTATCGAAAATACCGGTTCGGGCTGGGAGGAGAATTTTATTAACTCTTCGTTTGATTTACCAAGTAAGTTTAAAAAGGGTAAAACTAAGGTGAGTGAGATAACAGAGAAAAGCGCATAAAAAATATTAAAAAATACGTTGAGGGCTGCATACTTTTCAAAGCCCTTAATATATTTAAATGCACTAAATAATTTCATTTTAATCCTTATGACAAACTATAACATCTTCAATTGGATCTAATGAATAACGTTTCAAAAGTTTTTCATCTATCCATTTGTTCGTAAAAGGATTATCTCTATCTACCCGAAATCCGGCTTGAGTTAGTTTATCAAAGTAATCTAAACCAAATAACCTAACATGGTCAGTTTGTCCAAATTTTAGCTTTCTTTCTTTGTCGGTTTTAAGCGTTAAATCTTCAATTGTTTTATCTAAATTAATTGCTAAAGGTACTTGTAAGACTGCAAAACCTCCCTTTTTTAATACTCTGTATATTTCTCGCATTGCTTTTGGAGCATCATCTACATGCTCAATTACATGACAACATACTACAACATCAAACGTATTGTCATTCTCTTTGATGTCCTGAATATCCATGTATACCGGTTTATATTCAGCGTACATTTCCGGCTCAATTGTTCCTACAGTTTGCTTGATTGTAGGTGCAATTAAGGCATTAGCAATTTCTTTATTAGGCGAAATGTGAAGTAGGTTAGTTGGTTGTTTGTAAACATTTGTACGCAACTCAAAAAATAATTTTAAAAGTCGCGATCTGTCAACAGAATAACAATTGGGGCAATATACGTTTTCTTTATAGCCACCTCCGGCCACTTTATATTTTTGGAAAACTGGAGACTTAACCCCTTCTGCCATAAACCGTTTGAAGGTTTTACCGCAATAAGTGCACTCTACGTTGTTTCCTGTATTGAGCAACCAGAATAATTTTCTTCTTAAAACCCTATCAAGTCTCATAATTAATAAAGTAACAAATATAAAGATATTAAGCTAATTATAGGTTATTGAACTAAGTGAGTATAATAAAATTTCTCACTATCTTTGGCTTATGGACAGTGTTAGGCAACAAAAAGTAAATAAGCTCATTCAAAAGGAATTAGCCGAAATATTTAGAAGTGAATCAAGAAACTGGTTTGGCGGAGGTTTTATTACAGTAACAGTTGTAAGAGTTAGTCCTGATTTAGGTTACGCCAAGGTTTATCTGAGTATCATGGGTAAGAACAGAGATGAGATTTTTAAACTTGTAGAGATAAACAAAACACCAATTAGGAAGAAGCTTGGATTATTAATAGGTAAGCAGGTAAGAGTAGTGCCTGATTTAACATTTTTTATTGACGATTCTTTAGATTATGCAATGAAAATTGAAGAATTATTGAAAAAGTAATTGTGAATTTTTCCAGTTTTATAGCGAAGCGTTATCTTATTTCAAAAAAGAGTAATAATGCTATTAATATTATCAGTTGGATAAGTATAGTTGCCATTAGCATCACAACAGCAGCCTTGGTAATTATCCTCAGTGCCATGAACGGTTTAACCGGAATTGTTGCCTCACTTTACAATACCTTAGAGCCTGATTTGAAGATTGTTGCCGCTAAACAAAAAACTTTTTTTTTATCGGCTGATAGTCTTAATTACATTAAGTCTATAAAGGGAATTACAGCTATTTCCAGTTGTTTAAGTGATAAAGCTTTGTTGAAGAATGAAGATAAGCAAGTACTTGTTTCAGTAAAAGGAATTGATCAGAATTTTGAAAAAGTGACTAGTATTAATTCGGCAATCATTGAGGGTGAATTTAAAGTGAGCGATGATAAGAAAATGAAACACATCTTACTTGGAAAGGGAATCTCTAATCAATTAGGGTTAAATTTAAAAGGGTATGTTAATGAACTTAGTTTGTATAGTCCAGCAAGAGGAAAATCAAGTAGTTTAAATATCACTGATCAGTTAAATCAATTGTACATTACTCCTAAAGCCATTTTTGCCTTAAATGATGAATTTGATTATCAAAATGTTTTTATAAGTCTAAGTTCTGCAAGAGAGTTGTTTGATGATAGCTTAAATGTTTCAAGTATAGAGTTGAAATGTGATCCTAATAATTTAGATAATGTTCAAAACCAAGTTCAATTATATTTAGGTGATAATTTTAAGGTAAAAAACAGATACCAATTAAATGATGTATTATTTAAAACATTAGAAACGGAGAAGTTAGCAACCTTTATTATTTTGGCCTTTATTTTAATTATTGCCACATTTAATATTATAGGAGCCTTAACTATGCTAATCATCGAAAAAAGAAAGGATGTTAAAACCTTATATTCATTAGGTGCATCGGTTAATCAAATAAAAAGCATTTTTATGAAAGAAGGATTATTAATTTCAGGTTTTGGAGCAATGTTGGGTTTGCTTTTGGGTTTGATTGTTTGTGTTCTCCAACAAAAATTTCATTTTGTAAAGTTTGGTGATGAATTTGTTGTGCCATATTATCCAATTGAATTAAAATTGAATGATTTTGTGTGGATATTTTTATTAATCATGCTCATTAGTTTTATAGCCGCCATTTATCCAATTAAGGTGTTCACCAGGTCGGATGTCACCAAAGATTAGGTTCATTTTTATATAATTATTAAACATCACAATTTTATGGGTGAAGTATTTCTTTGGGTGAGTTAAATTTTTCCTAAACCGGTCTAGATTTGCTAACTTTATGAAATAAATAACGCATTATGTCTAGAAATCACCTACTTACCATTGTTTTTTTGATTCTTTTTGGCGGTTTAAGTGCGCAAACCACAACGAATAATAAGCCTGCGAGTGATGCAACCACAGGTTATACTTATAATTTTGATAAAGTAACCGAATTGGTTTTTAAGGAACTCAAAGCGGGAGCCAAGTATGCCAAAGACGCTGAGGTTCAACAATTGATTAACACTCCTGGTTTTCCTAAAATAGAACACAACGCTGCTTTAAATGGAAATGATAAAACTGCAATTGGCAATTGGATTCAGGAAAATGGCAGTTTAGTTATTAAATTATTTATAAACCGCAAAGACATTGTTACATCATTTTAAGAGTTTAAACATGAGAAAATTAGTTCATACAATTGTTTTTTTACTTGCGTTTTTTAGTTTCTTTGGGCAAACGCAGGTGCCTGTTGGTCCTCATACAAGCCAGTTTGCCAGTATGGTAAGGGGTTATCATTTTATTGCTCCTGTTAACTTCACTATTTGCCAGTTGTATATTCCGCCAGATGCAGTGGGCGCAATTGGTCAACTACAGCATTTAAGGGTTGTGAGATTCACAGCAGCTGCACCTCCGGCTTTTCCGGGTACAACTAATGCATTTGTAACACTTTTTTCAATTACCGGTGCCGCACCAACTGCTACTGTTCCCTGTAACATTGCAATTGCCGCAGGCGATATCATCGGGGTTTATGGTGCAAGAGCGGGAAATTGTATTAATTCTTATGATGGTGCAAACTTTGGTACAAATATTTCTGGTTTTCCAACGATCTTAAGAAGAAGCGGTATGCAAGCTTGTATTGCCGGTGGAGCACCTATGGCTAATATTTGGAGTGAGATTAATTTTAGCATTGGTAGAATTTTCATGTATTATAATTGTTGTCAAACACCAACATTAACCACAGCAGCATCTGCAACAAATGTTTGTAGTGGAACTAGTGTTACAATTTTAGGAGGTGGTGCAACTACTTATACATGGCTTCCTTCAAACGTCAACACCTCCAGTATTGCAGCTACACCGAGCATAACAACAACATATACCTTAAATGGAGAGCAAAATGGTTGTATTGGCACAAGAACTGTGGCCGTGGTGGTTAATCCAACACCAACCATCAATTCTATTGGTAGCAACGGCCCTGTTTGTTCTGGCGCCGCATTAAATTTAACTGTTTCTAACACTAGTGTTGGCGCACCTCAGGGAGGTTTAACAACCTATAGTTGGACAGGTCCGGGAGGTTTTTCAAGCAATCTACAACTACCTTCCATTCCGGCATCTCAAGGTACAAATACAGGGGTCTATAATTTACTTGTTACAAATACCTTTACTAATGGTGCCATTTGTACCGCCAATTCAAGTACCTCAGCGCTAGTTGTTCAAACCCAAAGCTTGTCTGGTTCCACCTACACAGTTTGTCAGGGAGCCGGTTTAACCTTAACCACTGCGGCAGTTGGAGCGAGTAGTTACAGTTGGTCAGGCCCGGCAGCTTATACTACTTCGGCACAAACGGCAACCTTAGCCAATTTATTACCTGCCAATG